>NZ_JBHUSG010000164.1:0-1008 GCF_042673745.1 Kitasatospora sp. NPDC057015 | reverse complement strand
GGCAAGCCCACTGTCCGACGCTCCCACGGCTTGTAGGCACACGGTTTCAGGTACTATTTCACTCCGCTCCCGCGGTACTTTTCACCATTCCCTCACGGTACTATCCGCTATCGGTCACCAGGGAATATTTAGGCTTAGCGGGTGGTCCCGCCAGATTCACACGGAATTTCTCGGGCTCCGTGCTACTTGGGAGAAGCTCAAGTGAGCCGCTGATGTTTCGTCTACGGGGGTCTTACCCTCTACGCCGGACCTTTCGCATGTCCTTCGACTACACCAACGGTTTCTGACTCACCCAGCCGCCGGCAGACGACTGAAGAACTTTCCCACGACCCCTGATACGCAACCCCTGCCGGGTCTCACACGTAACAGGTTTAGCCTCATCCGGTTTCGCTCGCCACTACTCCCGGAATCACGGTTGTTTTCTCTTCCTGCGGGTACTGAGATGTTTCACTTCCCCGCGTTCCCTCCACATACCCTATGTGTTCAGGTATGGGTGACAGCCCATGACGACTGCCGGGTTTCCCCATTCGGAAACCCCCGGATCAAAGCCTGGTTGACGGCTCCCCGGGGACTATCGTGGCCTCCCACGTCCTTCATCGGTTCCTGGTGCCAAGGCATCCACCGTGCGCCCTTAAAAACTTGGCCACAGATGCTCGCGTCCACTGTGCAGTTCTCAAACAACGACCAGTCACCCACCATCAACACGTCAGACGCATCTCAAGTAGGACCGGCACTGAAGCAACGACCATACGGCCGTTCCCTCAGGACCCAACAACGTGCCCGACCCACCAGACCCGCCAGAAACCCGTTCCACGCACCGAAGTGCAGTACTTGGGAGGTCTGACAGACCTCGTGTGCCGAATAGTCAACGTTCCACCCATGAGCAACCAACTTGAGGCATTCGCTCAAGTCTGGCTATGTGCTCCTTAGAAAGGAGGTGATCCAGCCGCACCTTCCGGTACGGCTACCTTGTTACGACTTCGTCCCAATCGCTGGTCCCACCTTCGA
>NZ_JBHUSG010000163.1:0-1057 GCF_042673745.1 Kitasatospora sp. NPDC057015 | reverse complement strand
GACCTGTCCCGGTGGTCCGCCGGGGACCTCGATGCCCGCCTTCCGCAGCCGGACGACGGCGCCGGCGAGGTGGGTGCTGGCGGAGGTGGGCGCGTAGCCGGTGGATCCGCGGCCTTCTCGGAGCATCCACAGGACGAACGCGACGAGCGCGCCGCGGGAGCCCTCCGTCTCGGGGAAGCCCTGCGTCGAGCAGAACCGCTGCCACACCCGCCAGCTCTTGTCGTAGGTGTCGACGGTGTTCTGGGGGACGAGCTGTTCGGCGACGGCGTCGGCGAGCTGCTCGGCGGACGCGAGCCGGTCGGCCGCTTCGACGCCGTGGCGCTCTGCCCACTGTCGGTGCAGGTGGGTGATTCGATTGTCGGGCTGGCGACTGGACGGTACGAGCTGTCCTGTCACGGTGTGCTCTTGATGGTCCGTCATACACCCAATTGTCGCACAGGATATGGGGAGGTTATCCGGAGTGATAGCCCTGAGATGGCCCCTCTGGAAGTCAGGTTATGGAGGGTGATTGGCATCGTTCCGCCCCCGCCCATCCGGCCGCTGCTGGGAGACTGTTTGTGTGGCGAGCGACGAAGAGCAGCGGGGTGCCTGGGTGATGCGCACGACCCTGGGCGACGGGAAACCCGCCGAGTGGGAACATGCGTGGGACCCGGAAGCGAAACCGATGAGCGAAGCCAACTACCAGAGGCTCTTGAACATCCTGTTCGGCCCTGCCCGCACCTTGCCGTCGCAACAGACGGGCAAGACCAACGGCGCCACCATGTGGGACTCCTCGGTCCAGGAGCGCGCCCTCGACTTCACCGACCTCGCCATCTTCCAGGTGCGAGACCTTCTCCCGTTCGTGACGGGACAGCGGACGATCGAACCACCAGCCGTACACGTCGCCTGCATCGAGTCCTTCCTGGTGAACGTTCGGCTCATCGTCGACTTCCTCTGCAAGGGGAACGCGAAGCTGGATGTGCGCGCCGCAGACTTCGTCCCGGGCTGGAGGGTGAACGCCGACCTGCGGAAGCGGCTGCTCGGCTACTTCACTCTCGCCAGTCAGCACGTCATGCAC
>NZ_JBHUSG010000162.1:0-1085 GCF_042673745.1 Kitasatospora sp. NPDC057015 | reverse complement strand
CCGCAGCACGCTCGCCCGCGCGTCCCGCGCCAACTCGGCGTCCGCCACGCCCGGCTGCTGCAGGTAGTTCATGTAGAAGCCCGGGCCCAGCGCGTGCGTCATCCCCGCCACCGCACTCATCGGACCACGCGGGAAGTAGGGCAGCCCCAACGAGACGACGCCCCGCACCCGGTCGGGCCGCAACAGCGCGGTGTTCCACGCCACCTGGGAGCCCCAGTCGTGCCCGACCAGCACCGCCTGCTCCTCGCCGAGCGCGTCCAGCAACCCGACCACGTCACCGACCAGGTGCAGCTGCGAGTACTGCTCGACCGCCTCCGGACGATCCGTCCGCCCGTACCCGCGCTGGTCGGGAGCAACGACCCGGTACCCGGCCGCCACCAGAGCCGAGAACTGGTGCCGCCAGGAATACCACGTCTCCGGAAAGCCGTGCAGCAGCACGACCAACGGCCCCTCACCCTGCTCCGCGACATGCATCCGAATACCGTTCGTCTCCACGAACCGGTGACCGACCTCAGCGCTCACGCCGTCGTTCGCGGCCAACTGCTGGTCGTTCATGGCACACCCCTCCTGTCTGTGGGAAACCGGCTTCACACCAAGCTCCCACCGCGACGGAGTCCGCCACTACTCCCTCCGTGCTCACACGCGGACCACTCGCCCGACCGGGGAGCCGGCCGAGGAGGGCGACAACACCCCGCGGCAGGTCACTTCGGCGTCGGAAGGCGGCACGACCCCGGCTGTACGTGGTCGAGAGCGGGTCGTCGAACACGGAAGCACGGTGGTGACGGGACGGGGGGTCCGCCACCACCGTGCCGCTCAAGGGGAGAAGCGGTCCGAGAGAGGTCCTGCTACGCCGGCTCGGGCACCGACTGCGCGGCGGCCGCCGACGACTCCTCGACCACCGGCGGCTTCAGGAAACTCGTCCCCCACGCCACCGCGATCGTGATCACGGCGAAGATCAGACCCGTGATCACCGGAGTCGACGCACTGTAGTTGTCGATCGCCACACCACCCGCGAACGCACCCACCGCGATACCCACGTTGGCCGCCGAAACCGGCAGCGACTGCGCCAACTGACCACCCGGACC
>NZ_JBHUSG010000161.1:0-1101 GCF_042673745.1 Kitasatospora sp. NPDC057015 | reverse complement strand
AGAGGGCGTTTACGTAGGTTTGATCCGATAAGGAAGCTTTGCCGCTCTCCTACTTTCACCTATTTCGCGAGCTATACGAACTTCACGACCTGCCGCCGGCCGGGACCCGCCGCCCGTTTTGCTCGCTTCTGATGCCGAGAGTCCGTCTGGTTTGAAAATGCGGTAGAACCGCCAGGTAATCAGCGGAACGACAGCTTCCGGCTTGTTCGTGACAACGCTACGGCGTGAGCGAGCCGAAGCCGTACCCCAGTGATCTGTCCGACGCCCGATGGGCCTTGATCGAGCCGACCCTGACAGCGTGGCGGAAAGCCCGGCTCGACCGCCGCCCGACTGGCCAGCCGGCGAAAGTTGAACTTCGCGACGTGTTCAACGCGATTCTCTATGTGAACCGCACCGGAATCCCCTGGAAGTACCTTCCGCACGACTTCCCAAGCCATGGCGCCGTCTACTTCTACTACGCCGCCTGGCGCGACGAGGGAATCTTCGCCCAGCTCAATTACGACCTGACCGCTCTGGCGCGCGTAAAGGAGGGGCGCAAGCCTGAACCGACAGGCTCCGTCATCGACACCCAGAGCATCAAGACCTCCACCAACGTGCCCATGACCAGCCAGGGAACGGACGCCGCGAAGAAGATCGTCGGCAGGAAGAGGGGCATCCTCACCGACACGATCGGCCTGATCCTCGCCGTGACCGTCACTGCGGCAAGCCTTTCCGAAAACGCCCTGGGAATACGCCTCCTCGACCAGGCCAAGAAGACCTACCCAAGCATCGTCAAGAGCTGGGTCGACACCGGCTTCAAGAAGACCGTCGTCGAGCACGGCGCGAAGCTCGGGATCGACGTCGAAGTCGTCCACAGAAATCCCGAAGTTCGCGGATTTCACGTCGTGAAAAGACGTTGGGTAGTGGAGCGGAGTATCGGTTGGATCATGATGCACCGCCGACTCGCCCGCGACTACGAGACTCTCACCGCCAGCTCTGAAGCCATGATCCACATCGCATCGATCGACAACCTCGCGAAGCGCATAACGGACGAGACCATACCAACCTGGCGAGGGACCTACTAGGCCATAAGCCGTATATCGGTTACATCAAACGCCCTCT
>NZ_JBHUSG010000160.1:0-1132 GCF_042673745.1 Kitasatospora sp. NPDC057015 | reverse complement strand
CACGGTGTACATCCTGTCGGGCCAGCACGGCCTGGTTCGTACCGACCGGCCGCTCGCCCCGTACGACACGGCCATCACCGACCGGGAAGCCGTCAGCGGTGAGCAGCTGCACCGGGACGCCGAGGCGTTCGATCTCGCGCAGGCCGACGTGCTGTTCCTCGGCGGCGCCAAGTACGCGGAGGTCCTGCGCCCGGCGGTGCCCCACAGCGTGCTGCCGCTCGCCGGTACGCGCGGCATCGGTGACCAGATGCGGCTGCTCAAGGCCCAGTCCGATCCAGACGCCGGACACGGCCTGCGGTCCGCCTGGTGGGCGGAGGCCGAGCGGTGGGCAGAGCGCGTTCGCGCGGCCGAGCCCGGACAGACCTCGCGGGACCGTCCGCAGGATGCCGCCGTGGCTCGTACGATCGCCGGCCTGACGATGTCTTCCTCCCCGGCGCCGACAGCGCGGCCGACCTCCGCCGCTGCGGAACACCCCGCCAAGCGCAGGCCCTGACCAACTGCGGGTCGCACTTCACCTCGATGCCGTGCCTGGCTGTCCGTGACCCGCTCCCGCCAGCTTCGTTGGACTGGACGGCGGGCGGCGCACGGCCCACCCCCCGAGCCTGCGCCGACCCGCTCCTCACGATCCCCAGATCCCGCAGTCCGCCCGGTGAACACTGGTCACGATCACCGTGCCGCCGAGCGATACCCGCTGGGTCCGGGTGACTTCGCAGCAGGCCGGAAGCGGCACCTGCCCGGGGACGACCGGAAGTATCGGGCCCGGGTTCACGTACGCCGAGACATCCTCCACGACATCACCCTGCCGGGTTTCGTACTGGCTGATGCCGAGCCGCGCGGCGAGTGCGCGGCGCCGGCTCCTGCGAGGTCCTCGACGGTTCATCGCCCCAGAATGCCCTGAGCGGTGAGACCTCCAGACCCCGCACCGCCGAGTCCCGCACCCCGGAACACCGCTGGCACCGGCCGCCGCAGCCCTCCAACCCCCGAACCGAACAACAAGGAGATTCCCCTGACCTCGTACCCCCTCGACTCCGTCGCCAACGTCAAGGCCAGCGCCGCGACGCTGCACGAACTCGCCGACCACCTCACCACCGTCGACACCGATCAGCCCGACCAACTCCTGGAACACCTCATG
>NZ_JBHUSG010000159.1:0-1134 GCF_042673745.1 Kitasatospora sp. NPDC057015 | reverse complement strand
AAATTCGACTGACCGATGAGGTGAAATGAGATGGACGAGCCACGTGGGATGTTCAATGTACGTCAAGCAATACCGCTTCTCTGCGTCGTGTCGACCGCGGCGGCGATCATGGCGCCGGCAACGTCGTTCGCCGCCTGTGCATTGCCTGGGTGTCACGGGCAGTCCAGATCCAGCACGGCCGCGAAGCAGGCAAGCGTGATCTACGGCGAACCGGCTGGAAACACGTTGGCAGGCAACGCGGGAACGTATCGGAAATCCGGATCGGACACGAGCGAGCTGCGGACTTTCGCGATGGCGGCCGCCGGCGCGAAGAATCCGTACGCCGACGACGTGGAGCGGATGGGATACGTTCACGGCAGTATGTACTCGGGAATGAGCGCCGGTTCGGTATCGAGCCTGCGCTCCGCGCGGGGTGCGGGGATGGGAAGATCGGCCCTCGGCGTGCTTCCGGGTGTGCAGGGCTTGTCGGTCGGGATTCCCGGCGTCGCTCCGCGGATCAGTCGATAGACCCTCTCAATGCGCACCGGGCGCAGCCCTCACGTGCGTGTATGCACATCGCGCACCGACCGGAGGCAGCCGGCATAGACTTGCTGCAACTTGTCGACATACTGGGTCCAATTGTGCGTGCCGGCTGCCGCGATGCGCGCGTGACGGGAGAACTCCGCGCGCTTGTCCGGCAACGCGATCATCTCGCCGATGGCATCGGTCAGACGTTCGACGGAGCCGGATGGGACGATCGTGCCACTGCGATCATGCTCGATGATCTCGGCGGCGCCGGATTCCCTGGTCGCGACGATTGGCAGGCCGGTCGCGAGCGCCTCGCATAGAACGACGGCGAGCCCCTCTTCGAGAGACGGCAGGACGAAAAGGTCCGCCGCGTTGTAGTAGGCGTTGAGCTGCGCGTTGTCGACGCGAGGAATGTGCGTGAAGAGGTGGCGGTACGGAGCGAGCAACGGCTCCACCGTCGGATCGATCTGTCCGATCAACGTGACATGGACGCGCTCGTCGCCGAGGCGCTCGACGGCTTCCAGGAGATAGAGCTGCCCCTTGCGCAGACTGATCTGTCCGACGCAAAGGATCCCAAATCGATTTGAATTCAACCCGCGCTGTTCCAGCGGACGAAATCGCTTCACA
>NZ_JBHUSG010000158.1:0-1158 GCF_042673745.1 Kitasatospora sp. NPDC057015 | reverse complement strand
GGACTTCGATCTCTTCCGGACCACCGAGGAGCACGACATGCTCCGGGAGGCGGTGCGCTCGCTGGCCGAGGCGAAGATCGCTCCGTTCGCGGCCGACGTGGACGAGCAGGGCCGGTTCCCGAACGAGGCCCTGGAGGCGCTGCAGGCCAACGACCTGCACGCGGTGCACGTCCCGGAGGAGTACGGCGGCGCCGGCGCGGACGCGCTGGCCACCGTGATCGTGATCGAGGAGGTCGCCCGGGTCTGCGCCTCCTCCTCGCTGATCCCGGCCGTCAACAAGCTCGGCTCACTGCCGGTGCAACTGTCCGGCTCCGAGGAGCTGAAGGCCAAGTACCTGGGCGCACTCGCCCGCGGCGAGGGCATGTTCTCCTACTGCCTCTCCGAGCCCGACGCCGGCTCCGACGCCGCCGGGATGAAGACCCGCGCGGTGCGCGACGGCGACTTCTGGGTCCTCAACGGCGTCAAGCGCTGGATCACCAACGCCGGCGTCTCCGAGTTCTACACCGTCATGGCCGTCACCGACCCCGAGAAGCGCTCCAAGGGCATCTCCGCGTTCGTGGTGGAGAAGGGCGACGAGGGCGTCACCTTCGGCGCCCCGGAGAAGAAGCTCGGCATCAAGGGCTCCCCCACCCGCGAGGTCTACCTCGACAACGTCCGCATCCCCGCCGACCGCATGATCGGCGAGGAGGGCACCGGCTTCGCCACCGCCATGAAGACCCTCGACCACACCCGCGTCACCATCGCCGCCCAGGCGATCGGCATCGCCCAGGGCGCCCTCGACTACGCCGCCGGCTACGTCAAGGAACGCAAGCAGTTCGGCAAGCCCATCGGCGACTTCCAGGGCATCCAGTTCATGCTCGCCGACATGGCCATGAAGCTGGAGGCCGCCCGCCAGCTCACCTACGCCGCCGCCGCCCGCTCCCAGCGCGTCTCGCACGGCGGCCCCCACGAGGACCTCACCTTCTTCGGCGCCGCCGCCAAGTGCTTCGCCTCCGACGCCGCCATGGAGATCACCACCGACGCCGTCCAACTCCTCGGCGGCTACGGCTACACCCGCGACTACCCGCTGGAGCGCATGATGCGCGACGCCAAGATCACCCAGATCTACGAAGGCACCAACCAGATCCAGCGCATCGTCATGGCCCGCAACCTCCCCTA
>NZ_JBHUSG010000157.1:0-1169 GCF_042673745.1 Kitasatospora sp. NPDC057015 | reverse complement strand
CGGGAGAGGGCGAGGGCGGAGCGGGTGCGTAGGTCGGGGTCGAGGCGGGGTTGGGCGAGGATGTCGTGGAGGAGGGTGGTGGCGGTGCCTTCGTCGCCGAGGGCGATGGCCTGGTCGGCGGCGGCTTCGGCCTGGCGTAGCCAGGCGGGTATGTCGCCGAGGGCGCGGGTGTGGTGGGCGATCTGGACGAGGGGTGGGGTGGGGGTGGTCCAGAGGGTGCGGACGGCTTGGCGGTGGAGGTCGTGCCGGTGGGGGCCGGGGATGTCCTGGTAGACGGCCTGTTGGGCGAGGGTGTGGCGGAAGCCGTAGTGGCCGGGGCCGGGTTCGCGTAGGACGGCGGCTTGGAGGGCTTCGGTGAGGGCGGGGCCGGCCTGGGCGGGGTCGAGGCCGGTGACCTCGGTGAGCAGGTTCTGGCTCGTGGGGACGGCGAGGACGGCGGCGGCCTCGACCATCGCGACGGCGGGCTCGGACAGGGTCGCCATGCGCGCGGTGACGGCCTCGCGCAGTCCGCGGGGGACGGCGGCCTGCTCCAGGACCGACACGTCGTCGGGTACGGCGATGCGGCCGGCGCGGTCGGGACGTGGCGTTGTGTGGCGGGCCGGCTCGGTGAGGGTGAGGAGGTCCTCCTCGACGACGAGGGGTAGGCCGGCGCTGCGTTCGAAGAGGGTGCGGCCCAGGGCGGTGTTGGCGCGGGGGCCGAGGACGGCGGCGGCGAGGTCCTGGATGTCGTCTTCGGTGAGGGTGTCGAGGTGGATCTCGGCGCCGTTGGTTCCGGGTGGGCGGCGGTAGGGGGCGCCGAGTGCGGGGGTGTCGGCGGGCAGGTCCTCGCGGCGGTAGGTCAGCACCAGTCCGAGCTGTTTGGGCAGGTCTCGGGCGAGGAGCAGGAGCAGTTCGCGGGTGGCGTCGTCCGCCCAGTGCAGGTCCTCGATCACCAGGACGAGGGGGGCTGCGGCGTCCAGGACGGAGCGCACGGCTCCCATCAGCTGGAAGCGTCCGGCGCGGGGGTCTTCGGGTGGGGCGGGTGGCGGGGGGAGGTGTTGGGCGAGGGAGGGCAGTAGCGGGGCCAGTGCCCCGGCCTGTGGGTTGAGCCGGTCGGGCGGGGGCAGCCAGTCGGCGGTGTCGCGCAGGGCGTCCAGCACCGGGCCGAACGGCAACGGCTCGCGCAGGGG
>NZ_JBHUSG010000156.1:907-1192 GCF_042673745.1 Kitasatospora sp. NPDC057015 | reverse complement strand
GGCATGGTGCGGTGCGGATCGTGCGCGAACTCGCCGAGCGCGGGCTCAAGATTACCGACAGAGGCCGCTCAGCAACCAGCCACATCTATCGGCTGCTGGCGAACCGGATGCTGATCGGCGAGAAGGCTGTCGAGGTTGACGGCGAGACGTTCCGCCTCGTCACGGGCGCGTTGCTGGGCGATGATGGTGAGGCTCCGGCAGCCGTTTTGCGACGTGTCCGCGAACTCCCAAACCAGCGCGCTAGCGAACGCCACTACGTCGACTCGTTTGAGCACCATCTGGCCG
>NZ_JBHUSG010000156.1:0-896 GCF_042673745.1 Kitasatospora sp. NPDC057015 | reverse complement strand
AACTTGACTACGACACCCGAATGTTGGCGCGCCAGCTCGTCGCGGACACGTTCTCGACGATCGTCGCCTATCAATCAGGGTTTCAACCGAACAGCGAATCGGATTCGATCGGGCTCACTCTCATCGCGAAGCGCGGCAACACACGTATGTTGATAGTAGATCGCAAGACTGGAGAGTGGCGCGCAGCCGAGGAACACAATCTTGCGGTCAGCGCTAGCAGAAGTTGGCCAGATCTTAAAACTCGGTCAGCCCGCGGATGTTGATCCAGACACCCCAACATGTGTGCTTCGTGACGCGCCCCCATACGCAGCCACGGATTGGTATATTTCCCTAATTTTCGGAAGATATCGATGTCCTGCGGGGCATCGGCAGATTATTCTCGAACACTCAGGTCAATATCTCGGTACCTTCTATTTAGAGAACGAAAATGCCTTGGACACCCCCTACTTTGAACTGCCGTGGTGACGAGAAAAGAAAGGAACATCTGACCAAGTACGACTTCCTTCCTATATCTCGCGCACGGATTGCCGAAGGCGTTACCGTCGACGGGTGTTGTGGTGAACTGACGGACGTACAGGTTGTATTTCTCGCAACGGAAAAAACTGATCCATCGCACCAGTGGGCAATCTCAATGGGCGAACACTGTGCTCATGAGCTGCGGACCTTGATGCAGGCAATTGGTGCTAATCACGCCAATGTGCCGCTGCCGCCGTTGAGCAACCCATTCGTCTCTCCTCCACTGGCTTCCGGAGGAGCGGGTGGCGGAACCGGTGGAGGGACTTCGACCTCCAACGGCAAAACCGTTCCAAAACTCAATCAGGAACTCTACGACGCAGTCAATCTGTGGTTTGCACTCAAGGGCCTCATGCCAAAATATGCGATGTTGAAGGTGCTGA
>NZ_JBHUSG010000155.1:0-1212 GCF_042673745.1 Kitasatospora sp. NPDC057015 | reverse complement strand
CCCAATCACTGGGCCCGAGCAACGCGCTATATAACAAGCTCCGCCGAATCGATCCCTCCCAGTCGCCGCCATACTGCGCGATGATCTGCATGACAACCATTTGCACTCGTGTCAACCAGGCAAGCGCTGAGATTGATTCCTTACGGCCGGCCGGTATGGCAGGGGGATGTACGATGCACGCGAATACCTGAAGTATTGCTTCCTCGCTGAGCGAGGCGGCAACGTGACTCGCTTGCGCCCAATTTCGCGGTGGGAAATACGGTTCGAGGGCCAAAGCCGATACGGTTTCCCGTATGTGAAGCGGAGGGGGCGGCAGCGCAGGCGCTGCTTGATCCTCTTCGTAATGCCAGAGGGCATATTCGACTGGTTCAACGGGTTGGCGAGGGTCGGGGGACGGAATTGCCTCGGCATGGATGCTGATATTGCACTGCGTTCTGCCATGGGACGCCAACTCGAGGCGCAACGCCAAAGCGTTGCTGGGTGCCTCCAGCGACGAAACCCGTATGTTGATGTTTTCGCCAGAATCGACAGGGGTACCGGCTCGAATCAATTGATCACGCAGCTCTCGAAGAATGTTTGCGCAAGCATCCTGCGGCTCCGGCAGTGCTCCCTGTGCTCGAAACCACAAACTGTTCGCACGCTCGTTACCCTCGCCGGCAAGACCGACAAGTTGCGCCAGCCGAGTATCGTCAGCACCCTCTTTCCACTGGCAGTACAAGAGCGACGGCCGCGCCCAGGGATGCTCCGGCTCCTGTTGTATTACCGCCTCGTACCAACCCCGCGCGGTGGCCCACCCTTCGCAGTCTAACCAAGTATCGGCGGCTTCGAGATACGCACTGAGGTCGTCAGGGCGCATGCCGACGGCTTTGCGAAAAGCATGTTCCGCGTCATCTGGACGGGACATTTGTCGCAGGACCAGACCACGCCCGACCGCGGTGAACCAATCCTGGATATCGGCTAGTGGACCCGCTAAACGGAGCGCCTCCTCGAATTCCCCTGCGCGGCGCAAGAGTCCAAGGCGCAGCATGGTCCACTGTAGGCGAAACTCGCTCGCCGGTACGACTCGTGCCGATATGGCTGCCCATCGGCGAGCATCGAGCAACTGATAATGTCCGGACATCGAAGCTTCCGGCGTGCGTGAGATCACATTGCCGAACAAGCGAATCTGTAGAATTGAAGGGAGGGACTCCAGCGCGCCGGCCGGCTCGATCC
>NZ_JBHUSG010000154.1:0-1224 GCF_042673745.1 Kitasatospora sp. NPDC057015 | reverse complement strand
CCCCTCCCCAGCAGCGGCGCTCCCGCTGACCACCACCCGCCACTCACGGAGGTCCCGATCCCCGAGAAGCCCCACGGCCCGCCCCCGCTCGTCCACGTCACTCCGCTCTACCTGGCCGGCGGCCCGTACGACTTCACCCGCGCCACCGCCGTCCTGGCCAACGACCACGGCTGGACCCGGGTCCAGCACATGAACGGGATCCGCGAAGCCCGCAGCCCCTGCGGGCAAGCCCTGGTGACCGACCGCCGTCGCGGCGACGACCGCGTCCTCAGCATCGACGTCTTCTCCGCCGGTCACCCGCGATGGCACGCCGCCATCAGCGCGCACACCCCGGAGGAGATCTCCCTCACCCTGGTCGACGCCATGGCCAGACTCCTGCGAGAGCACCCCGACCAGGCCCTCGGCCCGGCCGAGCCGGCAGCCGCCTACCGGCCCCGGGAACCCGCACCCGGCTGGAGCCTCGCCTTCGACCATCCCGACGTCCAGCTCCACTCCTCGCCCGACGGACTGGCCGCCTTCACCACCCGCCGCGCCCACCCGACCGACACCCAAGGCCCCCGGGCGGATCCACCCGGCTACTACCTGATCGCCGGCCCCGGCCTGAGCCCGCACCGCTGGTCGGTCACCCTCTCCACCGGCGCACCACCCGAACTCCTCGACCTCCTCCACACGGAGTTCACCCACCCCGGCCCGGCCCGCAGGTCCGCGAACACCATCCCCGTACACCACCTGCCGCACGTGACGATCCGCTCGATCGACGAGTCCTCTCCGGCCCGGTCCGCGGCCCTGCTCCACTCGATCCTGCAAACCACCGCCGAGCCGAGCATCGCCGGCCCTTCGCCGCGGCCCGGAGCGGCCCACCCGACCGGCCCGCCGCGTCCGGACCGAACACGAACCCGCTGACCTCCAGATCGGATACGCCATCCGCGACCACCCATCCCCATTCATCAAGGCGATCGAGGCCGCCGCCCGCGGAATCCAGGAAGCCCTGGACGCCTGGGACGCCGTGAACGACAGCTTCTGCGACGAAGACGGCAACGTGGTCGACACGGACGGCTGGGACAAGCACGTCGTCGCGCGCGACCTCGCCGCCTGGGAGCACTTCACGGCCGTCATCGAGCACGGTGCCGCCTTCCTCCTCCACGTGAGCAACGCCCTGCGCGCGCACCCGCCGGACGCCGGCCTCCTGCACCGCCAGAGGGAACTCGCCACGGCCTACACCTC
>NZ_JBHUSG010000153.1:0-1264 GCF_042673745.1 Kitasatospora sp. NPDC057015 | reverse complement strand
GCCAGGTCCAGCACGTACAGCCGCCAGGGCGCGGCGTCGTCGACCCCGGTCACCCGCTTCTTGTAGGCGATCCTGGTGCCGTCGGGCGACAGGGACGGGCACTCGACGTTCTGGTGCAGGGTGGTGAGGGTGCGGGCGGCGAGGTCGCCGCGGACCAGGTAGGTCTGCCCGGCAGTCGCCAGGGTGGCGTAGAAGGTGCCGTCGTCGGCGAAGGTGACTCCCCAGATGTTGACGTCGTGGGCCTGGTAGGGGTGCCCGTCCTTGATCACCGCGAAGGTCTCCAGGTTGTCCTGGAGGCTCCAGTCCCGGGTGTCGACGATGGAGGTCCGGGTCGAGAAGTCCGTCCCCGCGTAGGAGTCCCCGCTGACGAAGACCGTCCAGGCGGCCAGGTGGCCGGAGGGCGAGACCCGGGCCCGGGTGGGGATGCCCGCCACCGGGAAGTGCCGCAGCTCGTGCAGGCTCCCGTCCAGCACGACGGCCCGGTAGGTGTCCTGCAGGGCGCCGCGCTCGGCCTGCAGGCAGACGCCGGTGCCGGCCGCCGCGTGGAAGCGCAGGCACTGCAGGCCGGAGGCGGTCCGCACGCCGTCGGGGTGGTCCGCGGGGACGCTGACCACCTCGTCGTGGTGCGGCCCCCAGGCCATGTTGCGGAAGACCAGCTGCCGTCCCGCCGAGGGGGCGTCGAGCCTGACCGCGCCGGGGACGACGGACGGGCCGCCGGGCTGCGCCTGGTCGCGGCGGCCCGAGCGGTCGGCCGCGACGAGGACCGCGCCGGCGCCGATGGAGCCCAGCGCCAGCACGGCCACCAGCAGGATCGTCATACGGGTGGCCAGCGAACGGCCCTGCGGGGGCCGGAGTTCGGTCACGAAGGCACCTCGGAGGAGTCTCGGGGTTCACGCAGGACGAAGGCGGCGCCGGCCACGCAGAGCGCCAGGGCGCCGGCCGACCAGGCCAGTGCGGTGGTGCCGCCGACGGCGCTCCAGGCCGCGCCGAAGGCCAGCGAGCAGGCGAACCTGGCCAGTGCCTGACCGGTGCCGACCAGGGCGAGTCCGGCCCCGCGCTGCGTCTCGGGCACCGCGTCGGCCGCCGCCGCCGCCAGCACGCCGTCGGTGGAGGCGTAGAACGCGCCGTGCAGCAGCAGGACGCAGAGCGCCACCGCGTCGCCGGAGAGCGGGCCGAGCAGCAGCCCGTACGCCAGCAGCAGCAGGCCGTGGCCGGCCAGGAAGAGCCGGCGCCGGCCGATCCGGTCGGCCAGGGCGCCGAGCGG
>NZ_JBHUSG010000152.1:0-1322 GCF_042673745.1 Kitasatospora sp. NPDC057015 | reverse complement strand
GGCGACTTCCGCTGACCCACCGGCCCGCCGTGGAGACGCGGCGGGCCACCCTGCTTGACCGGTGATCGCCGGTATGTGACACTGCCCGCAGGCGCCACTCGTGTGCCTGCGATCTTCCCCGAAGCCCCCGCCACGTGCGGGGGCTTCGGCGTTCCCGGGGGGTGCAATGGACTGGCCGTATCCGGAAGAGCTGGTGTACGGACGCGACGCAGCAGCTGCGGCCGGGGTGCCGGAGCGGATGGTGCGCTCCTGGGCATCCCGGGGGAAGGTCCGCTCCTTCAAGGGCGACGGCCGACCGTCCGGCAACGGGCACCTCGCGCGGACCATGTACGCGCTGCCCGACGTGCTCGCCGCAGCCGCCGACTACCGGCCGGTGCCTCAGCGGGCGCGGGCGGGGTGAGGAGCTGTACCCTCATCGCCTACCGCAAGCCAAGGGGGCGCTGATGAGCTTCGACATACCTTCCGGCACCGTGTTCGTGATGCTGAAGGGGGACGCGGCCCGGCTCGATGAAGCCATTGCAGCGCTCGCGGAAGCAGGCATCTCCGGCGGCCTGTCCGACCGCGGAGCTGACCTCGTGGAGGCGTACTTCCACGACGGTAGCGATAGGCCTTCGAGCGAGTTCGGCGACCAGTGCACGGCGCGCGCCCAGCAGGCGGTGGCTCACCTGGGCTTCACCTCCCAGGGGTTCGGCACGCAGGTGAACGACGCTTCCACGATCCGTCCCGTCTTCGACCGGCGCACTGGGAAGCATGTCGACAGCGTCCATGACCGTCACCCATTGCTGCCCGTGGCGCAGCAGCTCCTGGACATCTCCGAGCGTCACAACGTCCCTCTGGAGGAGCTGGACGTCAGGGATAACCAGGCGTTCGATATCCCGACGGAGTAGCTGCATCACAGTCCCGTCACACCGCCCACGCGCTGCCCACAGGTGCGGGAGGGTGACGGGATGACACATCGCACCCGCACCATGACCATCACCGCCGCTGCTATCGCCTCGCTCCTGCTCGCCGGATGCGGCGGGGACAGTGAGGACAGCAAGGCCGCCGAGACGCCGCCGGCCGAGGAGCAGCAAGGGACGGACGAGGAGGCGGCTCTCGAAGAGAGCGTCCGCGCCTACACCGAGGCGCTGTTCGCGCCGGACGCCGACACCGCCTACGAACTGCTGTCCACGCGCTGCAAGGACGAGATCTCCTCCACCGAGTTCGTCGGCATGGCGGACTTGGCGCACCAGAGCTACGGCGCCCGCACGATCGAGACCGTCAGCATCGACCAGCTGTCCGGCGATCTCGCGCGCGTCTCCTACACCGTCGGCGTCCCGGAC
>NZ_JBHUSG010000151.1:0-1351 GCF_042673745.1 Kitasatospora sp. NPDC057015 | reverse complement strand
GGGCCAGGACCTTCTCGCTCACACCGGGCACCTGCCGCCGAAGCTCCCCGAAGCGCCGGCGACGGGCAGCAGCGCACGTGGGCCGAGGTAGGTCGGCTGCTGGGCGGCCTCTCCCGGCAGCGTGCCGAGCAGATCTCGCGTGGGGTCTGAGGTCATGTCTCCACGGTCGGGCTCCTCGCGCGCGCCGACCATGAGCCGCCAGTGCAGCCACGATGCGGCCAGTGCACCAGCAGTGCAGCCCCAGTGCAGTAGCCCCTCCCCGGGGCCAGCCGGAGGTCGATAGTGGACGTCGTCGACACGTGGACCGGGCGTCACGCCGCCTCGCTCCAGGCCGCCATGCGGATGACCAACGAGCAGTTCGCCGAACACCTCGGCATCGCCGTCCGCACCGTCGCCACCTGGGCAGCGCAGCCCGACCTCGTGCCGCGCCCCGAGATGCAGCAGGCACTCGACACGACCCTGGAGAAGGCAGGTGAGGCAGTGCGCCGGAGGTTCGCCCTACTGGCACGGCCACCGGTGAGCCCGGCCCCGGCCGCGCAGGCCCTGCGTGTCGCCATCGCGGTCGTCACCCGGCCCGGCGAGGTGCTGCTGGTCTGCCGCCGCGACGGAGACGGCGGCCTCCGCTGGCAGTTCCCCGCCGGCATGGTCAAGCCCGGCCGGGCCACCGGGCAGGTGGCGGTGGAGGAGACCTACGCCGAGACCGGCGTCCACTGCACAGCCCGCAGCGAGTTGGGAAGCAGGCTTCATCCGACCACCGGAGTCGAGGCGCACTACCACCTGTGCGACTACCTCACCGGCGAGGCCAGCAACCGGGACCCCTCGGAGAACACTGACGTGCTGTGGGTGCCCGTGGGGGCGCTCACCAAGTTCATCCCGACCGAGCAGATCTACCCGCCCATCCTGACCGCCCTGGAGGCATCGTGACCGAGTCCACCGAACTGAAGCCGGCCGTCTCCACGGCGATCATCACGCACGCCGGGAAGGTGCTGATGACGCGCCGCCGCGTCGCCGAGGGCGAGCTGTCCTGGCAGTTCCCCGGCGGCGCCATCGAGGCCGGCGAGACCGCCGAGGAAGCGGCCGTCCGCGAGGCCAAGGAGGAGACCGGGCTCACCGTCACCGCAGTCAAGGTCCTCGGGCAGCGCATCCACCCCAAGACGGGGCGCGACATGTCCTACGTGGCCGCCGAACTCGCCGACGGCGAGGCGTACATCGCGGACGCCGAAGAGCTGGACGCCGTCGAGTGGGTCACCCTCGACCGCATCCCCGAGCTGGTCCCCTACGGCCTGTTCGCCCCCGTTCAGGAACACCTCGACGCCGTCCTCGGCTGACGCATGCCGAAGGCGCCCCGCTC
>NZ_JBHUSG010000150.1:0-1379 GCF_042673745.1 Kitasatospora sp. NPDC057015 | reverse complement strand
GTCGGCTTATGCCGATGTGCGGGTTATGCCGACCGGGGTGGTGAAGGTGCTGGTGACGGGCCTGCGAACGCTGGGCTGACCGGCATAATCCGAGTTGCGGAGGATGGGCTTGTCCCACGGAGTGAGGTCATAAAGACCCCTCCGGACTGGAGAAGACCATGGCTGTTGCCGAACCCCGTCGGCGCCCGGGGCCCACCCCCGCTCGGGTGACTGGACCGCTGTCACCTCACGTGGCGGGACTGCGCCTGGAGCTGACGCGCCTGGGCTATGCCTCCTCGTCGATACGCGAGGCCGCGGCGATGATGGGCCGGTTGAGCGGCTGGATGCAGGCCCGCGGCCTGACCGCGTCCGAGCTGATACCGCAGATGATCGAAGAGTTCCTGGATCACCGACGGGAGTACTGCCGCACCGAACAGGTGGCTCGCCGCTGGGTGAAGGCGCTGGTGCGGTTCCTGCGTGAGGCCGAAGTGATCCCGCTCCCGGAACTGGTGCCCGGCACCCCGGTGAAGGCCTTGGTCGCCGACTACCGCGAGTTCCTGCGCCACGAGCGGGCCCTGGCCGCGGAGAGCGTGCGCTGTTACGGCAACCACGCCGAAGTGTTCCTGTCCGAACTGCCCCCGCCGCTGGGCCGGTCGCTGGCCGGGTTGGACGCTGCGACGGTCACCACGTTCATCGTGGGGGCCTGCGATCGAGTGGGCAGCGTCGAGTCGGCGAAGGCCCTGGTCACCGCGTTGCGGTCGCTGCTGCGTTTCCTGCACCTGCACGGCCACATACCCACCTCGTTGGCTGGCGCCGTTCCGGCGGTGGCGGGCTGGAGGCTGAGCGCATTGCCCCTGGGGTTGGACTCCACCCAGGTCCAGGCGTTGCTGGGCAGTTGTCCCACCGGCACCCGGATCGGGCTACGTGATCACGCGGTGCTGACCCTGCTGGCCAGGCTGGGCCTGCGGGGCGGGGAAGCCGCCGCGCTCCAGATCGGCGATGTCGACTGGAGAAGTGGAGAGGTCCTGGTCCGCGGCAAGGGCTCCGTGGTGGAGCGACTCCCTCTTCCGGCCGAGGTCGGCCAGGTCCTGGCTGCCTACCTGACCCAAGGGCGTCCCCGATGCGCCAGCACGGCACTGTTCATCACCGAGCGCGCCCCCTACCGGGGCCTGTCTCCCGCAGCAGTGAGGGCGATCACCGTCCGGGCCTGCGGCAGAGCCGGTCTCCCGCGGATCGGCGGCCACCGGTTCCGCCACCATCTGGCCACCCAGATGCTGCGAGCAGGGGCGTCGTTGCCGGAGGTCGGTCAGGTCCTGCGGCACCGCAGCCAACTGAGCACCACCGTCTATGCCAAGGTCGACCACGAGGCCTTGCGCACCCTGGCACGCCCCTGGCCCGGG
>NZ_JBHUSG010000149.1:0-1387 GCF_042673745.1 Kitasatospora sp. NPDC057015 | reverse complement strand
GCATCAACCCGATGGTCAATGCGCTCAGCACGACGATGACGAACGACAGCCGCTGCGCGCCAACCAGTATGCGCAACAGCACGAATGCACCGATCCCTGCAGCCATCGGCGGCGTCACGCCATAAGCGAGGATCAGGATCAGCAGCGCGGCCGGAATGAATTCCGCAAACGCCATCAGATAGCCGGACACCCCCACCAGGCGTTGGCCGCCATTCGAATCGACCTGCACCTCGAACGACTGGACCGAGTCGATACCGGCAGTCCCGTACGCGACATGCGTCGAATACAAGCCGAGCGCGACGAGCACGATCAGGGCCGCGAAAAATCGTACCTTGTCGGTGATGACGAGGCGGGTCGGTGGAATCCTGAGCTGCCGAAGATTGCGCGGCTCCACAAGTGCCGGCAGGATAACCGCGGCGAGCAGCGCGCAGTTGATATTGAGGCACGTCAGCCAGAGCGTTCCGTCCGATGGAGTCAACCCGATCGTGTTCCACAGCAGGGATCTGCCGATCAGGTAAATGTTGATCGGGCGTATGACGTATCCCAGGAAGTGATAGATCAGGTACAGAAAGATCGGATGATAAATGGGCATGCGCATCGCCAGCACGAACGCGAAGCAGATGCCCCAGCACAACAGATTGATTACCGCGATATAGCCTATGATTTCCATGTCATCCCTTCGCCTGTCGGATACTCAATCGATGACGCAGGGCGGCTGGTCGCGAAGCCCTATCAGCCAGCCATAAACGTCGGCCATTTGCGTGGCAACCACATTCCACGTGAAATGACTTTCGACCAGCGATCTCGCCACATTGCCCATTGCCACGAGCCGTGCATCGTCGATGGCATGCAGGTCGCCAAGGAATGCGCGCAGTCCCTCGACCGAATTGAGAATCTCGAATGCGGCGTGTCGGGAAAATCCGATCGACAGATTGCATTCGCGCGTCAGCGCGACGGGTTTCCGGAACGACCATGCCTCGAGCGGCACCATCGGCAGGCCTTCGCTGAACGACGGCAGGATCACGCAATCGCAGGCCGCGTAGGTTTTTTCCTTGTCCTGGCCGAATTGCGGACCGATGAAATGGACCCCGTCGCCGTTCACGCCCTCGCTGACCATGCCGCGCAATTTATCGACGTAGGAAGGATCCCCCCAACCACCGACGATCAGGTTCCAGCGCGCATTGATCGAATCCGTCATGACGCACCCCTTCCAGGCGCTCAGCAGATTCTCCACGCCCTTCTTGGGATGCAACCGCCCGAAATAAAGCAGCAGTTTCCGGGATGCCAGTTCGCCGGTCCACCAGGACGGCAACCCGGGATTGTCCAGCTCCGGAATCGTCACACCGTTATGCACGATGGCGATCGGCTGTTTCAGACCCACGGCCCG
>NZ_JBHUSG010000148.1:0-1392 GCF_042673745.1 Kitasatospora sp. NPDC057015 | reverse complement strand
GAATCAACTCGCGCGTGCGCAGAGGGGTGCAATGACTTACGGATTCTCGGTCCTGATCCTGACGAAGAACGAGGAAGCGGACCTGCCGGGATGCCTGAAGAGTATCGATGGCGTGGATGACATCTGGGTCCTCGACTCGATCAGCGAAGACAACACCGTGCAGATCGCGAACGCGTTCGGCGCGCATGTCGTGGCGCGGGAATTCGACGGTTTCGCCGCGCAACGTAACCACGCGTTACGGAATTTCGGCTTCAGGCACGAATGGCTGTTGATCCTGGATGCGGATGAGCGACCGTCGCCGGAACTGCTGGATGAACTCCGCCGCTTTGCTTCCGATGCGCCCGACGAAATCGGGGCAGCCAGGATGCGGCGTAGAGACTACTTCCTGGGTCGCTGGTTGAAGCATGCGCAAATCTCGCCATACTTCATTCGGTTCGTGCGTCCGTCGCGCGTGCATTACGAACGCGAAGTCAACGAGGTTCTGATCGTCGACGGCGAAATTCATGAACTGGCCGGCCCGCTGGATCACTTTCCTTTCTCGAAAGGCATGGCTCACTGGATCGGCAAGCACAACGTCTATTCGTCGATGGAAGCAGGCGAGTTGCTGCGCCGGCGGCAGGCCGATTTTTCGATCACCAAGGCGCTTTTCGCTCGCGACTTCAATGTTCGACGATTTCATCAGAAGGCGCTGTTCTACAGGATGCCGTGTCGGCCGGTGTTCAAGTTTTTCTACATGATGGCCGTTCGCCGGTCGTTTCTAGACGGGCGCGCAGGGTGGCACTACACATTCCTGCAATGCGTCTACGAATATTTGATATCGGTAAAAGCCGTCGAACTTCAGCGGTCCGACGGCCGTCGTTGAACATCCTGCAGCGTGGTGAACCGGAAGACGGATACCGTGAGCGGCCGGCGGCAGGGTGGCCGGCTGCCGGGGCGGCGCGGGCTGGACCGTCGTTTCCGTCCACGCCCTCAGGTACCGGGCGGCGTTCGACACAATGCGGACAATCTCGCCTCGAATTCGCGCAATACCGCTTCGCGTGACAGGACGGCTTCCGCGAAATCCCGCCCTGCGCGTCCGAGATGCATGCGGCGGGTTGTATCGGCAGCGAGCGCATCGATGGCGCTTGCCAGTGCTTCCGGGTTGCCCGGCGCGACCAGTACCCCGCGGCGGCACACTACGTCGTGCAATTCGGTACCCGCACTGGCCATCGCGATGACTGCCCGGCCGCTCGCGAACATGCCGGTCAGCTTCGAGGGCATGACGAGGTCCGCGGCGTCCGCGCGTTGGGGCAGTACGTGTATGTCCGCCAGATTCAGCAGTTCGTTCAGTCTGTTGGCGGGCTGGAGATTGATGAATCTGCAGTTTCGCAGCGCGCCGCAGCGCGCGACGAG
>NZ_JBHUSG010000147.1:0-1422 GCF_042673745.1 Kitasatospora sp. NPDC057015 | reverse complement strand
CTAGTGTGACGCGCCACAAATCACGAGGGTAAGTTGATACCCTTTTATGGTGTCGCATCCTGGGCCCTCCGCTGTGTCGATCGCGCTGTCTGACGACGAGCGTGCCGAGTTGCTGCGTCGGACGGAGTCCTGGGACCGAAGAGCCGCTGAGCGTGCCCGAATCATCCTGGCGTGCGCTGACGGTATGTCGAATGCCGCTGCTGCGAAGCTCGTTGGGGTCCAGGACAAGACGGTGCGCAAGTGGCGTGGCAAGTTCGCCGCCGAGGGACTGGTCGGCCTGCATGATGCGGGCCGCATCGGCCGGCCGAAGGCCGACCTGGTCCTGAGCGACGCCGAGCGGGACCAGTTGACGCGCTGGTCCAGGCGGGCGAAGACCGCACAGTACCTCGCACTGCGGGCCAGGATCGTGCTGCGCTGCGCGGACGGTGGGACGAACCGGCAGGCCGCGATGGATCTGGGCGTCGACGAGTCGACCGTGGAGCGCTGGCGGGCCCGGTTCATCGACAAGCGGCTGGACGGCCTGCAGGACGAGCCCCGTCCAGGCAGGCCGCCCTCGATCCTGCTCGACCAGGTCGAGGACGTGCTGGTGGCGACGCTGGAGTCCACGCCGGGCAACGACACGCACTGGTCACGGGCGTCGATGGCGAAGCGCACAGGGCTGTCGAAGTCCACCATCGGGCGGATCTGGAGGAAGTTCGACCTCAAGCCGCACCTGCAGGACAGCTTCAAGCTCTCCACCGACCCGCAGTTCGTGGACAAGGTGGTGGACGTCGTCGGGCTCTACCACAACCCGCCCGAGAAGGCGGTCGTGCTCTGCGTCGACGAGAAGTCCCAGATCCAGGCGCTGGACCGGTCCCAGCCGGTACTGCCGATGATGCCGGGCATGCCCGAACGCCGCACCCACGACTACCTGCGCCACGGAATCACCAGCCTGTTCGCGGCCTTCAACATCGCCGACGGGACCGTGATCAGCGAACTCCACCGACGCCACCGGGCCCTGGAGTTCAAGAAGTTCCTGATCACCATAGACAAGGCCGTCCCCGCCGAGCTCGACGTACACCTGGTCTGCGACAACTACGCCACTCACAACACCCCCGAGATCAAGGCCTGGCTCGGCCGGCACCCGCGCTTCCACATCCACTTCACCCCGACCGGCTCCTCCTGGATCAACCAGGTCGAGCGCTGGTTCGGCCTCCTGACCGACAGACTCATCCGCCGCGGCGTCCACACCTCCGTCAAGGCCCTCGAGGACGACATCAAGGCCTGGATCGACACCTGGAACCAGGACCCGAGACCGTTCACCTGGACCAAGACCGCCGACGAGATCCTCAGGTCCCTCGCCGACTACCTCGCCAAGATCAACCCGGACAGCCAGCCATCAAGGTCATAGTTGCCCTCGTGATTTGCGGTGCGTCACACTAG
>NZ_JBHUSG010000146.1:0-1426 GCF_042673745.1 Kitasatospora sp. NPDC057015 | reverse complement strand
GAGTCGGACTCGGGCGGTCCGGGCGGCGGTGGGTCGGCGGGGCGCTCCGTGCCGGTGTCCGGCACGGGTTCGTCGGGCGGCGGGGTGGACATGGCTACCTCCAGGGGCTCAGGTCGAGGTCGTCGGGCGGGTCAGGCGGCGGGGGTGCGGACTCGGGCGGTACCTGCCGGGCCCACCGCAGGAGGTCGAGGACGTAGCTGGTGAGGAGCCGCCGCTGCGTGCGCTCGGTGCGGAGGTCGTCGTCCAGGCGCCGCGTGATCGCCTCGAACGTCGGGACCTTTTCCGACTCGCGTGCCGCGGCCCGGGATTGGCGCGCGGTGTAGGCGGTGCCGGCCAGCGCGATGACGGCGATGATGATGGCGCCCCATCCGGTGGAGTCACTCACGGGCCACCTCCGGCACCCGGGCCGGCTCCGGCCAACCGGCAACGATCAGCAACTTGCCGGCCGCTCCGGCCCATGTGGCGGCGCCGGTCCACGCCCGCGGGTACTCGCCCAGCAGCCAGGCCGCGGCGTAGGCGGTGGCCCACAGCAGCGGCGGGAGCATCGCGGCGGCGTACCCGGCGGTCTGTTTCAGCGGGCAGCGGGACCAGGCGGTGACGATGGCGACGGCCCCGCAGGCGATCCACAGGCCGCCCCACCAGGACAGCGGCGCCGCCTCGCTCAGGACGACCGCGGCGCGTACCGTTCCCACGCGCGGGTCCTGGATGACGCCGACGCCGTACAGCAGCCAGCCCACGCCCGCCACCAGCAGGTAGGCGCCGCGGCGGCCGAGCCGAGCTGCGGCCCGGCAGGCCACCGCGCGCATCACACGTCCCGTGGCAGGTCCCGGCGCGCGGTGCCCGTCGCCTCGTCCCGCGCCCGCCCGATCGCCTCGGTCAACTCGTCGTGCAGCGCCGTCTTGTCCAGTCGCAGCCGAACGTTCACCGGGGCCTGTAGATCGGGCGTCTCCGTCAGCCACGGACCGGCCGGGCCGACGCCGGCGCTGGCTATCGCGGTGAGCACGGCGAGCAGGGCGGCAGATCCGGCGAGGGCGAGGCCGGGGCCCCAGTCCACGTCGGTGAGTCCGGTGGAGTCGAGCGCCAGCACGGCGATGAGGGTCTGCGCGGCGGTGCGGAGGGCGCGCTCGATCGTCGCGCGCCAGAATGCGGGTGTGGTCATGGTGGTGGTCCGATCTCGTGTTGGTGCAGGTCAGAGGGCTGGGCCTGCGTTACACAGGTCCAGGTGGGGTCAGGCGGGCCAGTAGCTGGCCTCGAAGTCGGCGAGGTCGCAGACCACTTCGACGCCGTCGTCGCGGCGGAAATGCAGGACCTCGGCCCGGAGCCGGCGGTCTTTCGGCAGTCGCCCGGTCCACTGGTAGGTGAAGTGGCCGCTGCCGCCGACGTGTGCCGGGGAGTTGATGGGCGTGGTGGCGACACGCTCCCAGCC
>NZ_JBHUSG010000145.1:0-1484 GCF_042673745.1 Kitasatospora sp. NPDC057015 | reverse complement strand
CTCGGCGGTGAGCTGGGGCAGGACGGCGAAGAGGTCGCCGACCACGCCGTAGTCCACCAGCTCGAAGATCGGCGCCTCCGGGTCCTTGTTCACCGCGACGATCGTCTTCGAGGTCTGCATACCGGCCCGGTGCTGGATCGCACCCGAGATGCCCGCCGCCACGTACAGCTGCGGGGACACCTGCTTACCGGTCTGCCCCACCTGGTTGCTGTGCGGGTACCAACCCGCGTCCACCGCGGCCCGCGAGGCACCCACGGCCGCACCCAGCGCGTCCGCGAGCTCCTCGACCACGCCGAAGCCCTGCGCCGCACCCACACCACGACCACCCGACACCACGATCGCGGCCTCGGTCAGCTCCGGACGACCCGACGACACCCGCGCCGTGCGCGAGGTCACCGTCGCCGCGTTACCGGTGAACGCCACCGCCACGCTCTCCACCGCACCCGCCGCCGCAGCCGCCTCCGGCGACGTCGAGTTCGGCTTCACCGTGATCACCGGCGTGCCGTGCGACACCCGCGACTTCACCTGGAACGACGCCGCGAACACCGACTGCGTCGCCACCGGACCACCCTCACCCGCCTCCAGGTCCACCGCGTCCGTGATGATCCCCGAACCCAGGCGCAACGCCACCCGGGCGGCGACCTCCTTGCCCTCACCGGAGGAGGTGACCAGCACCGCGGCGGCCTCGGCGGCCTTCGCGATCTGGGTCAACGCGTCGACCTTGGGGACGACCAGCTGGTCGGTGAACTCGGCGCCGTCGGCGACGTACACCTTGACGGCACCGAACTCGGCGACCCTGGCGGCGATCGCGGCGGCGTCGGCACCGGCGCCCAGCACCACTGCGGACGGCTCACCGATCCGACGGGCCAGCGTCAGCAGTTCGAGGGCCGGCTTGCGGACCACACCGTCGGCGTGGTCGACGAGGACGAGAATCTCACCCATTGCTCAATGTCTCCTGTTGCTCCCGACTGCCCCTCGTGGGAGGGGTCAGTCACCACGTCGAACGGGTCAGATGAACTTCTGCTCGGCGAGGTAGCCGGCGAGCGCCCTGCCGCCCTCGCCCTCGTCCTTGACGATGGTGCCGGCGGTGCGGGCCGGGCGGGCCGTGACGGCCTCCACCGCGGTCCAGGCGCCGGCCAGGCCGACCTCCTCGGCGTCGATGCCCAGGTCGTCCAGGTCGAAGGACTGCACCGGCTTCTTCTTCGCGGCCATGATGCCCTTGAAGGACGGGTAGCGGGCCTCACCGGACTGGTCGGTCACCGACACCACGGCCGGCAGCTGCGCCTCGACCTGCTCGGTGGCGGCGTCCCCGTCGCGGCGGCCCCTGACCGTGGTGCCCTCGACCGACACCTCCGACAGCAGCGTCAGCTGCGGCACGCCCAGGCGCTCCGCCAGCAGCGCCGGCAGCACGCCCATCGTGCCGTCGGTGGACGCCATGCCGCCGATCACCAGGTCGAAACCGGTCTGCTCCAGCGCCTTCGCGA
>NZ_JBHUSG010000144.1:0-1531 GCF_042673745.1 Kitasatospora sp. NPDC057015 | reverse complement strand
GGTGATATTCAAGACACCGATTGCCGTCGCCACCGGCATGCTCCTCGCGCGCATTGCCGGCTTCGTCGCGCAGCACGTCGTGAAGAAACGCTATTGCCCGTGGGCCACGCTATTTCCATTGACGATCGACTGGGGCTGGCTCAGGAAATCTCTGGTTCCGTCCCTGGCGTTCCTCGGATTCCCGCTCAGCAACGGGCTGAATTTCCAGGGAATCCTCTGGGTGATCGGGACGGCACTCGGCCCGGCACAGGTGGCGGCGTTTTCGACGATGCGAACGCTTACGCGAGTCGCCGTGCAAATGATGAACCTGTTGTCCAACTCGGTCTGGTCGGAAGTGTCGAAGCTTGCCGCGGTGGGGAGAAAGGCGGACGTCATACGTATCAAGCGCAGACTGACGATCGTGACCGTGGTTGTCGCGGGCGCGGTCGGTGTCGCAATGAGCGCATACGGAGAGCGGTTTTATACCGCTTGGACCGGCAAGCACGTCGTTTTCGATTCGACGCTGTTCGACATCCTGTTGCTCTCGATGGTCGCGAATTCGCTGTGGCAATCCGCGTCCATCTTCGTGATTGCGATCAATCGCCATATCCGCTTTGCGTTTGCCTATTTGTTTGCCGCCGGCATGACGATCGTTGTCGGACTGTTGGCTGTGCGGCATGGGGGAATCGTATCCGTCGCGATCTGTCTGCTGGGCCTCGACGTATTCCTGGTTCTCTTCGGCGAATACGAGGTATTTCAAGAGTATCGCGAGAAGGAATATGAAGGTTCTGTTCTTGATCGGTAGCATCGGCGATTACCATACCGCGCGTTTGAACGATGCGCAGCGCCGTCTCGTGCAGGCGAACGTCGAATTTCGCGTGCTGGTGATGAATCGCAAATCGTCCGATTACCTCCATCGAGACGCAGGGCACTCCGGGTGCGATGCGCCGGCAAGCGGCTGGCGTTACGTGGCGCAGGAGCGTGCGCAGTTCAAGCGGCCGATATTGCTCGCGCGCCTGTTCAGGGAAATCGTTCGTGAAAAGCCGGACATGATCGTGACGATCGGATACAACTTTCCATATTCGATCGTCGGGTTGATTTACCGATGGTTGGCGCGTCGCACGAAAATCGTGTTTTGTGCGGACAGCAAGTTCGACGACGGCGTGCGCCGGCCGGGACGCGAACTGCTCAAGGCCCGGCTCGCGTGCCTGTATGACGGCGCGATCGTGGCCGGGCGCCGGCAGCGTCAGTACTTCCAGTTCCTCGGCATTCCAGCGGAGCGCATCCACGTAGGCTACGACGTGGTCGACAACAGTCGGTTCACGACGGCCGCCGCCGCGGCACGCGTCCGGCCGTCCGAGCTCCGCGCGCAGATGGGGTTGCCGGAAAGGTACATCGTCTGCGTGTCGCGCCTGGTGGCTCGCAAGCGTGTCGACAAAGTCATCGACGCGTACGCGCGTTCGCGGGCAACGGCGATCGGTGTTTCGCTGCTGATTATCGGCGCCGGCGAGCTCGAGGCGTCGCTGCGCGAGCGCTGCGAGCGCCTCGGAAT
>NZ_JBHUSG010000142.1:0-1583 GCF_042673745.1 Kitasatospora sp. NPDC057015 | reverse complement strand
GCCCACAACGAAAAAGCCCGCTGGCCTTCGATCAGCGGGCTTCAGTATTGACGTGGTCCGGCTCAAGCGGCGCGTGAGCCTCGAAAGCAGATGGTTCCTTGGTGGGAGCCGACTCTGATTTGCGTTTTATTCGAAGGACTTGAGGTTGTTCAGCGGGACCAAACGCCACTGCTGGGCAGGTGAGCCATTGATCGGGAAGAGCCAGATCGGGTTTCCATCCTTGACGACGCGACCCTTGTCGTCGAGGCACAACGATTCATCGGACCTAGGTACGATGTATCCGGGTTTCGAGAAGAAATCCCATTGGATTGCGCTGGCGCTGGGCTTGAGCTTCAGGAGGGATTCAGGTGCGATCCGGTCTGCACCTATCGCGAGCACTCCGCCACTCGAATTCAGCGAGACGATGCCGGTGTCGAAGTTGACATCCCAAAAGCCATAGCGAGGTGCCAACCCGTTTTTGCTTCTAAGGACGACAGGGTTGTCCTGTGATTGATCCGTGACCCCAATCACATAGTTCGGATCTTGAGAGTATTCAATAATATAGACGCCCATTTTTTCTCTCCTAATCGCTCTATAAAAATATGACCCCGTTTTTCGGTGTCGCCGGGTTCGAATGAACTCAGCTAACTAATAATAGATGGGGGTTTGAGGAATTCTACCTGTCATGTTTGCGGGTCTGATAAATGTAAATAATCGATTTTATTTGTGATTATTTCGTTGTTTGTTTGTTTGATTTGATGTGTTGAGGTGGAAATTGGATTTCAATAAACCTCTAAAATAATTGGGCGCATTGTTCGGTTTCACGTCTTTGAATCTACAGTTCAGTGGCTGTTGATTTTATGGAATCCAATGGGCGCCATATCGGTCTCCTTCCGTGGAGTGTTCGTGGTGGCGGCCGGGGAGCTTTCGAATGACAGGCCGTGCAAAGAAAACCGGCGTGCGTCGCACTACTGCGCCAGAAAGTCGAGGACGACATCGGCGATCCTGTCGACATCGGCATCTCCTAGGCCGAGCAGCTCGCGTACCGGATACCGCACGACTGGACCACGGTTGCGTTCGCCCCGATCGCGCAGGCCCTCCTGGTGAACGCGTGCGATGCGCTCGACCTGGCGCGTGAAATGCGGCACGGAAGCGTCTGCCGTCGCGGCGGTTTTGAGGAAGCGGGCGGTGCGCAGCTTCGCGAACATCGCGCGCCGGATGCGCCCCTTCTTGCGCCGGGCCTGCGGCTTGCGCGGCGCGAAGCGGCTACCGTCCGGATTGCGGGCCTCGGCGATGCGTCGCGAGTGACGCCGGCGCAGCTCGCCGGCCAGCCCCTTCGCCAGGACCACGCGCTGCGCGGGCGTGAGCTGGCCGAGCAGACCAGACGCCCAATCCTCGGCGCGCGCCTGCGTCACCCATCCGGTCGCCAGGACACTCGTCGTGGCCGCAATGCGGCCTTCGTACTCGGACGCGACCATTTTCTCCAATTTGGAAGTTGTCCTATAGTTTTGCCCTTGTCATCGAGAATATGCTCTCCTCCGTGGCGTTCTCCGACGCCCGCACGAAGGAACGGCGAACAGCCGATCCAATTGATTCCTATAATA
>NZ_JBHUSG010000141.1:1231-1599 GCF_042673745.1 Kitasatospora sp. NPDC057015 | reverse complement strand
TAGTCGTACCGCATTTCAATCTGGGCGAGTATCTTCCGCGCACACTCGATTCGATCCTGGCGTCGACTTACGAGAACGTTGAAATCGTCGTCGTTGACGACTGTTCGACTGACGCGTTGAGTTGCCTCGCGATCGAACGCATTCAGACGTTGGGCGGGCGCATACGCATCGTTCGGAATCCCATGAATCTTGGGCTGGCGGCAACCAGGAATGTCGCGCTTCAGCACGTGTGCGGAGAGTTCATACTCACGCTCGATGCGGACGATCTCATTGGTCCCCAGTTCATCGAACTGGCGGTCGACGCATTGCAACGCAATCCTGAATTCGATTTCGTCGTGCCGCAAACCGGATTCTTCCTGGATCGAGAG
>NZ_JBHUSG010000141.1:0-1221 GCF_042673745.1 Kitasatospora sp. NPDC057015 | reverse complement strand
GATCGGTCGACAGGCCGCATTCGCCGATTACGCGGTGTTCTATGGCGAAGCGCGGGCGCTCGGCATGTACGAAAACCGCTTTTCGACCGCAACCTGCATGGCGCGTACGGTAGTGTTGCGCGAGCTGAAGTATCGTGAAGAACTCGAAGCGTATGAGGATTGGGATCTCTATTCCCGCGCACTCGCCACGGGGAAGCGCTTCATTGCAACGAACGGCATTCATTTCTTCTATCGGCGTCGTGCGAATTCGATGTATCACACTCCGGAGCGTGTCGCGCGGCATCGTGAGTTGTACCACGCGTTGTTGACGGGCAAGATGGTCGAGGCGGGGGAGGTGAGGCTCCCACTGTATGTTCTTGAGGGCGGGCAGGCCGCCTCTGCAGCGCCCGGCGCGTTGGAGGAGGAACTCCACGCGTTACGCAGTCAGCTCGCCTTCTATCAGAACAGCAGGGCCATTTTTGCGACGCGGAAGATCGTGGAGTACCTCAAGGCCAAGGCGCCGTGGGCGATCAAGCTGACGCGGCACGGGTTGCAAACCGTATGGCGTGCGCGCAGACGGCTGCGCTCGTAATGGCCTTCAGTCGTCCAACACCCGGGTAGGAACTGCTCCATCGAGGAACAAGCGGAGCGCGGCTCGAATCCCGAAGGCGAAGCATTCGTCGCTGCGGGACCGATGGCCCGGCGCCTGATGTGTCTTTGCGTTCAATTGCTTTGTTTCTGGCCCCATAAAGGTAGCGGCCAGATTGCGCAAAGGCTCTCGTCTCGCCTACCGTATTCCGGAATGAGCATGGATGGGGGGCGGTTTTCTATCCGGGATGAGAGGTGTTCGAACACTTTTTGTTGCACTTCCAATGCGTTCCATTCTCGTCTGCGACGGGTATATGACTTTCGTTGAACCCCGATGCCAAACTCATCGGCTACAATGCTGTCGCTATAATTTTTCTTGTTTTACTTGTACTTGGCCGTCGTGTATGAGCCTCAGCATTCGGCTTATGCTTGACAAAACGACGACCAGCGCTCGGCCGATCATGCGGCGGCCCGACCGCCAATCTATGTGGCTGTCGATGCAGCCGCATGTCCTTCGCGACCGAGCATTGCCGAGGCTCGGGTTGTCCAAAGATCGTGCGCGCGTGGATGGGTGGAGCGCCTGCGCACGAGTGCGGGGAGGGCCGGCAGATGCTACGCTTGGATGCCTTCGAGAAGTCGCGCCGCGCACGCCCG
>NZ_JBHUSG010000140.1:0-1738 GCF_042673745.1 Kitasatospora sp. NPDC057015 | reverse complement strand
GGATGCCTGGTCCGCGCTCAGCATCCGCGCCGCCGGAGCCACCGCCGCGGGTACGTGGGCGGCGCTCGGGTCATCTGCGGACGCCACGCTCACCACCTCGACGGCCGCCGTTGGCCAGTGGCTGGTCGCGGTGGTCGGGTGGGATTGGGACCCGTTCGACGCCATGCTCCCCCCATCCGGGGACGGCTGGCAGCAGCTCGCCGTGTCCGGCCCACCCGGCAATACCACTTCGCGGCTGATGGCGTGGGCCCGCCCCGTCACAACCGCCGGCCCACAGGCCGTCACCGCCTCCAGCGCCTCCAGCATCACGGACACCCACCTACGGGTCTGGCTCCTGGATGGCATCCCACCCGGCACCGCACAGCCATTCACCGTGGTCCGCGCCGTCAACGGCATCCGCAAACCCCACGCCGCCGGGGCCGATGTGCGCCTCGCCGACCCCATGACCGTCGCACTCTGAGAGGAGCCCCGATGCCCTTCCCCTGGCGCCCCGGGATGCGCGTGACCGCCGACCGCCTCAACGCCGGCAACACCTACGTCATCCAACAGGAGGCCGACCTGGCCCTGGTCAACCGGACAACGCCGCTGGCCACGGACATCCGCGTCCCACTCATCGCCGGAGCCACTTACCAGTACTGGCTCCTGATCAGCTACTCCGCAGCATCGGGCGCGGACACCTCAATCAGTGCCAACTGGTCAGTCCCGACGGGCACCGAGATGCTGCGGTTCACCATCAGCTACCAGGCCGTGGCATCCAACACCACTGGTGCCAACGCCGGCCAGTACGTCATCATGCGCCGTCCCGCCAACGGCACCGGTCACGTCATCGGCGGCACCACGGCAGGCAACTATCACAGCGCCAGAGACGAGGGTCTGATCACCGTAGGCGGCGCGGGGGGCACCGCCATCTGGCAGGTCCAACAGGGCGGTGCTGGAGCCAGCACCGGAACCATCATCCGCGGCGGCCCGACAGCTACCCGCATCGTCTACCGCCGAATCGGCTGACAGGAGAAGAGCGTGGCGTTCCCCGAGCACACCGACCGCGTCGTCTACTCACTCCAGGCTGGAGGGAGTCAAGAGGTCGAGTGGTCCATGGCCAGTGTCCCCGACAGCTACGCCCAGGGCACGCCTGGGCTGATCGAGGAGATGTACCAGGCGGCTGCCGAGGCCGCCCTGGACGTCCTCCGTGCGGCGCGCCCGGGCCAGCCCGTCCGTGCCAGCCGCCAGTTCACCGGCGAATACAAAACGGTCGGGCCGGAGTGGCCGCCTCCGCTGCCCGAGGAGCCGGGCGAGAGTGGCCCGCCGCCCGAGCGTCCGACGGGAGGTCAGGACTGATGCAGCTCATCGCCCGCACCGCCTGGGGCGCCCCGACCACCTCCCCGGCGGCGGCCCTGCCGTCCGCCCGCGGTGTCGCCGTCCACTACCTCGGAACGCGCTACGACTCCCGGCCGCACGAGCAGTGCGCCGCCATGGTCCGGTCGGTCCGCCAGACCCACCTCGACCACCCCACCGAGAACTACGTCGACATCGCCTACAACCTCGTGGTCTGCGAGCACGGCGCTGTCTTCGTCGGCCGCGGCGTCCGCAAGCGCCCCGGTGCGAACGGCGGCACCAGCCAGAACGCCTCCTACTACGCCGTGCTCGCCCTGCACGCCTACCTGCGCTGGCGCAACACCAACGCCCGCCACCCCGACATCCTCGCCGCCCAGCGCCGCGAACGCGCCCGCGTCCGCAGCGA
>NZ_JBHUSG010000139.1:0-1822 GCF_042673745.1 Kitasatospora sp. NPDC057015 | reverse complement strand
GGTCCCTCGCCGACTACCTCGCCAAGATCAACCCGGACAGCCAGCCATCAAGGTCATAGTTGCCCTCGTGATTTGCGGTGCGTCACACTAGTGCTCTGACCGAGAAGGTTCGCCGGGATGGTGCTGCGGGCGGTTGGATGTGCGGTGGCGTCCGTTGATCCGACCGCTGGGGGTGTGGTGGCAGAGCCTGTCCGTGTGCGCAGGTTGACCGACCAGGAGGGGCAGAAGCTGCAGCAGATCGTGCGGCGGGGCAGCACCAGTTCGGTGCGGTTCCGGCGCGCGATGATGCTGCTGGCCTCGGCCGGCGGGAACCGGGTCCCGGTGATCGCCCAGCTGGTGCAGGCCGACGAGGACACCGTCCGCGACATGATCCACCGGTTCAACGAGATCGGCCTGGCAGCTCTGGACCCTCGGTGGGCGGGAGGCCGTCCCCGCCTGCTCAGTCCTGACGACGAGGACTTCGTCGTCCAGGCGGCCACCACCCGACCCACCAACCTCGGCCAGCCGTTCACCCGCTGGTCCATCCGCAAACTCGCCGCCTACCTGCGGAAAGTCCACGGCCGCGTCATCCGGATCGGACGCGAGGCATTACGGTGCCTGCTCGCCCGCCGCGGCATCACCTTCCAACGCACCAAGACCTGGAAGGAGTCACCCGACCCCGACCGCGACACCAAGCTCGACCGCATCGAACACGTCCTGGACCGGTTCCCGGAACGGGTTTTCGCGTTCGACGAGTTCGGGCCGCTCGGCATCCGCCCCACCGGCGGCTCCGACTGGGCTCCCGCTGGTCACCCCGAGCGGCACCCCGCGACCTACCACCGCACTCACGGCGTCCGTTACTTCCACGGCTGCTACTCAATCGGCGACGACACCCTTTGGGGCGTCAACCGCCGCAAGAAGGGCGCCGCGAACACCCTGGCCGCACTCCGGTCAATCCGCGCGGCCCGCCCGGACGGCGCCCCAATCTATGTGATCCTGGACAACCTGGCCGCCCACAAGGGCCAGCAGATCCGGCGCTGGGCGAGGAAGCACCGCGTCGAGCTGTGTTTCACACCGACCTACGCGTCCTGGGCCAACCCGATCGAGGCCCACTTCGGACCCTTGCGGCAGTTCACGATCGCGAACTCCAACCACCGCAACCACACCGTCCAGACCCGGGCCCTGCACGCCTACCTGCGCTGGCGCAACACCAACGCCCGCCACCCCGACATCCTCGCCGCCCAGCGCCGCGAACGCGCCCGCGTCCGCAGCGAGAAGGGCATCCGCTGGGGCGGACGCCCATTCACCACGGCAGCCTGAACGAACCCTGTTCCTAGTCGTCGAACTCGAAGCCCGAATTCTCCGCCCGGGCGATGATGTCGCGGACCGCGTCAGGGCTCGTGATGACTGACTCAACGGCCGTCTTGAGTTGCACGAGGTCACTCGGACTCCCGACCGCGCAGAACATGCCAGCCTCGCTGTCGAAGTCGAGGCGCTCGGCAATGTCCGGCCAGGCAAACCGCACGAGACCTTCCCAGAAGTACCCGTTCGGCTCGTGCCCTGCATCGGCTATTGCCGCGTCAGCGAGCAGGCCACCGGCGTCCAACGTCAGCGAGTGTTGGCCGTCGAAGTCATGAAGCATGATGGTCACGGTCGCGATCTTCTCACGCCCAGCACGGGCCGCCGGATCAGCTCCAGCGGCCCATGCCGCTTCCTTCTGGCCCCGGCGAACTTTTCCGGTCACGGCACTAGTGTGACGCGCCACAAATCACGAGGGTAAGTTGATACCCTTTTATGGTGTCGCATCCTGGGCCCTCCGCTGTGTCGATCGCGCTGTCTGACG
>NZ_JBHUSG010000138.1:0-1890 GCF_042673745.1 Kitasatospora sp. NPDC057015 | reverse complement strand
CGAGCGAGGGGCGGTCATGCCGGGCGTCGCGACACTTGAGCGGCTGTGCTCGGTTCTCGATTGTTCATGGATGGAGCTGTTGGAGGGGGGCTCTGGCGACGCGCAGCAAGTCGCACCGGATATCGCCCGCCTCCTCGCCCCGTTGAAGCGGGAGGACCGGCTTTTCCTCCTAGAGCAACTCAAGGTGTGGGCTGAGAAGTTGACCGACAGATAGCCCTGTTAACAACCTATCGCTGGGCCGCGAATGCTCGGATATTGAAGTGGCAATCCGACGATGGCGGCGTTCATCACATTCGTCTGGAAGCAACGTGAGCTGACGCGGAGCACCGTCGTGGAGCGAATCGAGGTCGACGCTGAGACGGTTTCGCGGTTCGCCCTCCGTATGGCGCTGCCAGCCGAATCTCGGCCGTTTCATTCGTTTTGGCGTCCCACAATGGCCACTCTATCTCGTACAAGTAGGTCAATATGTCACCGCGAGGCATCTCGTACCCAGCCACGCCGGTTACCCTCTGCGTCCACACGCATCGGCACCGGTTGCCGCGCTGGTCATAGGCATACCCGCTGCAAGACATTACGCGGGCCTGTTGAGCAATGTAAGTAATCAAGGTAAGTTTAAACGGACCTCCGCGTTGAGACACTCAGAGTCTCGCCGGCGACCTCGGGCGACAGCGCACCTGCACGCGGAGCGACGACGATTAGCAATTCGCTGCGGATAATAGTATGCCGCCAGAGGCGGTGTCGGAATTCTGCTGCGCGCCCTAAAAATTGGCGCCGTGATGCCGTTAACCTGGTTCCGAGATGGTGTATTGCAGCGAGTCCGGCAGATGAGGTTCCTATACTCTGTAGTTAACTGCCGGAAACACCATGGAAAACTACAGGCAAAATTGTAAAGGTAATGAAATAAATGTCGGTAAGCAGGGCGTTGATAAACTTCCTTCGCTTGCCGAATTTTGGGATGCGCTTGCATCGTATTCGTTCACTCCGCAGCAGGGCGTGGCCAACATCAAGAGGTTCTTCGAGCTGGATGCCATCGCGCGGTGCTCACCCCGGCACGAAAGACTCATGTCGCAATTTTGGGATGCGGCATTTGATGGTGCACCGCGACCGGCGCGGCCGAGCAATTAGTTGTTGATTCACTGGCGGTCGAAGACCGCCAGTTTTTTCAGTAGGGTGGTCATTTGACAAGGCTATTTGGCTGGCTTCATCGATGTCTTATTCTGATTTGCAACTTCTTCGGACGCCGGTCCCCACAGAGTCGGCCGATTGCGGCCGCTCAACCGGCCACTCCGTCAGCCCCGGTCCCGGTGCAGCCAAAACGCTTGCGTCTGTATGAAGGGCGCCCGCTAAATTTTGAAGACTCGAAAAAAGACGAGGCGCGACGGATTCTGCATCGCCGAGACCCGGCTACCGGAAAAATAAGGGGGCCGAGTGAAGCTCAGGAAGAACTGATATTTGCGCGTGAACGCGGGGTATCTGTACTGGCCGGCGCTGGTTCTGGCAAGTCAACTTCCTTGGTGTCGCGTCTGCTTTTCATGAGGCATCAGCTTGACATCCGGTACTCGCAGATTTCGGTGTTCACGTTTACGCGAAAATCACGCGCTGACTTCATCAAAAAGCTCATTGAAGAGTCGAGTAACTGGCCGAGGCCAATAGGAGAGAAGCTTGCTCAACGCCTGGTGAGAACTTTCCATTCCAAAGCATTGGCGATGGCCCGAGGTGCTATGGACCCGAACACGCGCATATTTGAGTTCCTCGGCGCACCAGTCAAGGCGCGTAGCGGCAAGGCGTCGCCGACGCTCGCTGACATCGAGGCCGAATTGGACGGGGACCCTGTGTTAGCGGAGTTGTCTGAAAACGAATCAGAAGCAAATCAGCTATTGAACCTGTTCT
>NZ_JBHUSG010000137.1:0-1938 GCF_042673745.1 Kitasatospora sp. NPDC057015 | reverse complement strand
GCGCTACGCCGGCTTAGCTCATCTGGTAGAGCAGTTGATTTGTAATCATCAGGTGGCGGGTTCGAGTCCTGCAGCCGGCACCATATCCAGCAAGGGGTTACGCGATGTTTGCGTAGCCCCTTCGCGTTTCCAATACCCTCTCATGTTTCCAATGCGCGTCGGCGAAACGGTTTAACCGGCCGTGTGCCGCGCACGTAACGCGCCGTCACGCCCGGTCCGCTGTGACCCGCCAGGCGCTGCCCGACTTCCAATCCTTCATGGTTCGTCTTGTGCGTCACGCCGCGCGCGCGGAGATCGCGGAATGGAAACGTCGCCTTGTCGAAGCGTGAAGGCAGCTTGCCCTTCCAAAGTGGGTAGCCTTTTTGGTCGCGCAAGAGGTGGGGCGAGAGGTCGACCTTCGAACCGCGCCAGGCGAGCAGTCGCTCAAACAGCGCCGCGAGGGCGCCCGTAATCTGTACGTTGACAATGCTCCAGTCTTTTGTGTGCGGAAGAAGATGCCCGCACAATGTTGGCGCGCTGCATGCGCAGGATGTCCGAGGGGCGTTGTACGCAGAGATTGGCCAGATCCATCGCGTTGCACAGCGGTTGGTAGGGCGCGGCATAGACGGCCGCATACAGCTCGTCATCGATGAGGGCGTCCCGGCGCCCGGTCTCCTTCTTCCTGCGCACGCCGGCGCACGGGTTCGCGATTGCCATCATGCCCCACAGCCGCCCGCAGTTCAGGACCAGCGACAGCCCGGCCTTCGTGCGGTTCGCTGTCACGACGCCGCGCTTCTCTACCGTCGTGCGCCAGATCGTGGCGACGTCGCCCGGCGCGAGCGTATCGAGCTCGCGATCGCCGATGACGGCAGCGGGCCCGGACAGGAACAGGTCGTACATGCGCCGCAGCAGACTTCTGCAGCGCGGGGGCGTCAGGGCGGTTTCGGTATGTACTTCCATGTGCCTTAGTTATGCAGCATCGGCGCTTCCTGTCCTTTGTGCTCGGTTCGGTCACAATAATGGGCCGCTCACAATAGCGCCGGTCCCGAATGCTCCGAGTACTGGCCGACGATAGTCAGAATCGGCACTAAGGCCTCGCTACATAAGGCTTTGCGGCGAAACTGCCAGATTTTGCACGAAAATGACGATTACCCCTGGCCGGACACTCCTGACGCTAGACGCCGCACTCCCAATATCCGGTGACGCGAGTCCGGTAATCAACTGCGATTGGAATTATCTGGAACTATATATTTTATAGAAAGTCAATTCGTCACGTAATTGAAAATGGTTTGGTGGCGGAAGCGTCACCAAACCATTGGGGTGATATCAAAGGACTATTTCGATCGTTACGTCAATTGGATCGTAAATCCTTCCTTCGAGCCTTCAAATGATACTCCGGATTGGAGGGGGCCCGACCCATACTTCCAGATAGCATACAGTGCCTTGGTTTTGCCTTTGGCGGGATCTCCGAATCGATTGGTCGCCAAAAAAGTGCGTGCCCCTTCGGCGAATTCCGTTTTGATGCCATTGGTGACATCGATTGTCTGGTTAAGATAGCCGTAGCCAGCATATACGATTGTCACTTCGTTTACCAGTTCAGTCATTTTTAACCTCGTAAGTGATCGCGATTATCGAAAACATATCGTTATATAAAGTCCGATATCCATCTAACTTCGAAGCCTGTCGGACATCTACGTAACGATATAAGAATCGGTTAGACGCCTTTCCAAATCAATTACAAGTAATTACGCGAGTGACAAGTTGGCGGAAACGCTGAGCTCCTTTGTTTACGCAAACATGCAAACTTCATCGCGAACCGAGCGGGTAGCCATCGCTTGGATTAGGACGTGGTGGAAGGCGGCTAACGAAACCAGGGCAAAACTGCTGAAACCGCGGCGGGCAGGCGCTTCCAATTCGAACCAAAGCCCCGACAGATAAGGCTGACAAGCCGGCATAGTC
>NZ_JBHUSG010000136.1:0-2020 GCF_042673745.1 Kitasatospora sp. NPDC057015 | reverse complement strand
CCCAAAAGGAACCGACCTCTCTGCCTACTCGCAAGCCAAGCTCAACGCCATTGCCCGACGGCTCAACGAACGTCCACGCAACTTCGATACACCGGCTGAACGATTCCATCAAGCTGTTGCATCGACCGGTTGAATCCGCCGCCAGTTCCGGCCATTCACCCACGCCTTGATGCTGTCGCTTTAACGTCTCTTCACCGATCCCCATCGGCTATTCGGCCACTCGACCGTCGCTGTTGTTGGGCGCAAAGATTAGGCATTGGACAACTGCGCCCCGAAGGTCTTCGCCGTGCAGAACAGCTAGCCTCCCGTCTTGATCCCCACACGGAGCTTATTCATGTATGGAACCATGTTCAGAAACGTGCCGTTGATGTTCATAGACGCTTGCGTGAGCATTTGAAACAACCACAACAGTGAACCGTGGGTTGCTGATGCTGCGACCCATCGTGTGTCAGGAGCGCTACTGCGAGCACTATCATTAAGGAAGCCGACGGGAAAATTATCAAACGTTACGAACCCTCTTCCGAGAAGGAATGCACCGTCGATCGATTGGCTGGGTGTTTTTATTCTTTCTTCACCAATGGGAAGGCGCGGACCGCCGATTCCCTCTGCCGCCTCTATTTCGGTGATCCAATTGAGAACGGTCTCTATCTGCCGCGGACCGTCATACGCCACCACAAAACTCAGAATCGCCGGCGGAACATAACCGCTGCTAAACGACCATGTTTCGCTCTTCTTAAGCTGCTTTGCGGTCTTTGCTGCCGTGATTGCTTGCTGCATACCGGCCTTGTCGAGGGTGGACTTCACCTCTATCGTAGCGATTACCGATTCAGCTAAGAAACCACTTATGCCGCCCCCAAAATCGAGCTTGGGCAAACTTCGCTTGTATATCACGAGATCGAACTGCCGCCTTGCTTCGGACGGTTGCGATTCGCTGTCAATCAATTCTCCCGAACCTATCGCGAGGGTAGATGGAAGGTGCGCCTCCAGAAACTCCTTGATGAAAGCTTCGCGCGGGGTTCCTTTGTGGAGGGAGTGACCACTATTGGCCGGTATTTTGGAAGTGGCCAGGAGTTGATCCTCTACTGCTGCCATATGGGCGAAAAGCATAGCAATGTTCCAATCGGTCTATTTTGTCCATCGGTCGGGTGGGCCCCGCGAAGAGTGATGATAGCAAGACAGTCTCAGACCGAGACATGCCAACGTACTTCCAGTATTGACCGCTCAGCGAATGGGGCTGTCCCAATGGCGAAAAAACAACCTGGCTCCGCTTGAACGAGATTGGCATTGAAGAGTCTGCTCAGGTTGTGGACGTGCCGACGCGGTCCACACCCGGAAAGACTGTTGTACCTTGGAAGCGGTCCCTGAGGCCACACGGAAGTAAACGACCGAAGTGGGTCGATCTGCGCCAGTCGCGCGTTGCAGGGCGGCGGCAGGCCACGATCGGCCACAAGCCGCCGTTCTGATCCGTAGTCGGTCGGACATTCAAGCGTCGGCACCGCTCCGTGTGCGGTACTACTTTGAAGTCGCTCGCGCCGTTGCGAGGATACCGAGCATACTTTTTCGTGCTCTGCGCTTTTCTACAAATTGGCCGACTGCGTCCTTCGCCATCGCGATACCTCCGCCACCAATCGCACCCACCACACTCGCGATTGGAGCACTAACGCCGGCGGCAGCTGCGAGAGCTGGCATGAAAAACATACTTGCACCGGCGGCGATTCCAATAACGCTACCTGTTCCTGCAGCCCAGTATTTCGGTGAGTATTTGTCTTCGATGTCCTTTATTGCTTTCTTCTGGCGCTGAATCAGCAAGTCCAACCCATGCCGGACTTCCCGCGCTACAGCTTCAAGTTCGGCGGGACCCGCCGCAGTCAACTGAGTTGTGATTTTCTTCAATTGTTCGCGAAGTTCCGCGTGCTCCATGCGTTCTCGAAGCTCAACGAGACCTGCTATAGGCACGTTGCCCAGCCAGGTCAAACTGTCATCTTGAAGTGCTCGAAGAATATCGAATGCTTCCCTAGAC
>NZ_JBHUSG010000135.1:441-2022 GCF_042673745.1 Kitasatospora sp. NPDC057015 | reverse complement strand
GCTGCTGGACCGCGTCACCCATCACTGCCACATCGTTGAAACGGGCAATGAATCGTGGCGCTTCAGGACCAGTTCTGCCAAGGCGAAGACGACAAGAAAGAGAGCAGCAAAACCAGCGGGTAACGAAGAGTTATCCACACCGGAATAGATGTACTACGCTGTCTCGGGGTGGGTCAGATTTAGATGAAATCGGTGGGTTAAGACTCGGTGGAAATCAACACCGGTGGCTTCAGACCCGGGAGTCTTTTTGCGAGTTTCGCGCTTAGCCGACCTTTCCCGATGTCGGCGATCATGGACAAGAGGTGCTCCGGAACGACGGGCGTTCCCAAGCGCCAGGCGGCAATTCGAGCCGCGCGCGTCGGTCCAAACCCCTGTTCGTCAAGAATATCAAGCATCGCCTCGCGAAGATTGGGGGCGTTTATGACTGCAACTTCAAAGGTCAAGTCGTTCAGAAAAATGCCATAGGTTTCCCAAATCGCACTGAAGGTAGGAAAATCAGCCGATTCGCACCAAGCACGCTGCTCAGCCGTCAAGGGAACGACTCCCGAAGCGGCGCAGTATGCGTCCCATATTCCAAGCGTCCGCGCCTTTCCAAGTGGCGACTTGGCGCCGGCGATGGGATCCCAATCGGTGACAACCGCGAAAGGCAGGCCAAGACTACCGGCGAGCTTCACGTAGGGCTCGAAATGGACGCCCGCGACATTGCAGACGGTAATGCCGAGCCGATCCAGATCGAGGCCCAACGCCTCGGCAAATCCGGGCCGCAGTGCTTCTTCGGCATCGCCTTCCACGAAGATCACGCCTCGCGCGAAAAGCAGTTCGGATCTCGTAGCGGTCAGATAGCGCTCAATGTCGTCAAGTTCCTCGTTTGTGACCGGCAACTCCGCAAGCGAATAGACTTGCGACGCGCCGTTCACCGATCGCAAGCTCACTATCGAACGGAGCGGCACAACCGCAGCCAATGTCGGGGAATGGCTCGTGACGACAAGTGCCTGTGCCGGGTCAGCTTTTTGAAATAGCTTATCGAATACAGCCCGCTGAAGTTGAGGATGGAGGTGAGCCTCCGGTTCCTCGATACAAAGCAGCGAATAGTTGCGTTCATTCTTGGCACGCCGCCAAGCAAACTCCGCCAATTTCAAAGTGATCAAGGCGACATTCGCAGAGCCCAGGCTTGCCTCAGCAATGCTGCGTTTGCCGTTATCGATGAACATTGCAATTGAACGGAACAATCGAAGCGGATCGGTGGGCGCAAAGCGTAGGCGTGCATCAATGTCATGCGCGCTTCCGGCAAGGTCCAGAATGCCAGCGCGGAGGGAGTCTTCGAGCGCTTTAACCGACGGGAAACTTTCGAGCTTCTTGGTCGCACTTTCAAGCGTGGCAGCAACGCTATCCAGTTCACTACGACTGACTGTCGCCACGGCATCCTCGAGCAATGGGCGCAGCGGTGAGTTGCGCCACGATGCCAGTTGCCCCTCGGCGTCGCGCAACGCGTCGAGCATATCTAGCGCAACCCTGCGACGGACCCGGCTTGGGACGGCTCGGGATTCATCACCCCCACCGAAAACGATGAACTCGCAGTCC
>NZ_JBHUSG010000135.1:0-431 GCF_042673745.1 Kitasatospora sp. NPDC057015 | reverse complement strand
AAACAAAAAGGATAGTCGAGCGCCAGTGAAGTCTTATATAAAACGGTAAACGTAGCTCAGACGCGCTACTTTTGGATCGGCTGCCGTACGGAAGTCAGTGAGCAATGCAACCAGCGCGTCGTCGCCGTCGAATTCGGCGAAATCGAGATGCACTTCAATCTGCGGATTTTGGGTTAGGTCACAACCATCCCAAAAATCGGAGAGCTTCAGTTGCCTTGCGGAGTCGGGCAGCGTCGGATCGAGGACAAGCCGAATGGCAAACAGGAGATTGCTTTTCCCAACACGATTCTCGCCCAGCAGCACAACATTACCGACGAGCGGGACATCGATTCCCGCGAAATTTCGGAAGTTCCGAACGGTCAACCTTGCTAAGCGCACGCCACCCTCCCTTGGTCCCATCGCTCCCGGCCGTCAGCCTCTGCGCGCGGCTA
>NZ_JBHUSG010000134.1:0-2033 GCF_042673745.1 Kitasatospora sp. NPDC057015 | reverse complement strand
GCTTATGCCGATGTGCGGGTTATGCCGACCGGGGTGGTGAAGGTGCTGGTGACGGGCCTGCGAACGCTGGGCTGACCGGCATAATCCAGTGGTCCTGGTGGCGGTCAGAGGGTCTGGAGGAACGCCAGAAGGGTGTCTGGGGCGGTGTAGCGTCCCGGGGAGCTGCCCGCTGGTGTGGTGCGGGCCAGTGCCTTCTCTTTGATGGTCATGTCGGCGTGTAGGTAGATCTGAGTGGTTTGGGTTGATTCGTGTCCCAGCCATAGGGCGATGACCGAGAGATCGACTCCGGCGTGGAGAAGCGCCATCGCTGTTGAGTGCCGCAGGGTGTGCGGGCTGACCTTCTTGCCGGTCATGGACGGGCAGGCCATGGTGGCGGTCTTGGCGTGCTTGGCCACCAGGTGTTCGACGGCGTCGCGGCTGAGCGGGGTCCCGCGCCGGGTGGGGAACAGCGGGTCCGGGCTCTCGCCGGCGCGTTCTCGCAGCCAGACCTTGAGGACCTTGGCCGTCGGTGTGGTCAGCGGAGTGCAGCGCTCCTTGCGTCCCTTGCCGTGGCAGCGCAGGTGCGGACCGGGGCCGAGGTGGGTGTCCTGGAGCCGCAGTGCGGTCAACTCGCTGACCCGTAGCCCGGTGTGGACGGCGACCAGCAGTAGGGCGTGGTCGCGTCGTCCGGTCCAGGTGGTGCGGTCGGGTGCGGCGACCAGGGCGTCGCTCTCCTCCTTGGTCAGGTAGGAGACGATGGCGCGGTCGAAGCGTTTGGGTGGGATCGCCAGCACGCGTTGGATGAGTGCGGCGTGCTCGGGTGCGCGGGGTGCCGCGTAGCGGAAGAAGGAGTGGATCGCGGCCAGTCGTGCGTTGCGGGTGGTGGCCGTGTTGCCCCGGTCGGTCTCCAGGTGGTGCAGGAACGCGGTGATGGCGGGGGCGTCCAGGTCGGCGAGGCCCAGTTGGGCCGGCTGGCGTGTGGTGCGCTGGTGCGCGTGGCCGAGCAGGAGTTTGAAGGTGTCCCGGTAGGCGCTCAACGTGTGGGGGCTGGCGAGGCGTTGGCGGGTGAGCTTGTCGGTGAAGAAGCTCTGCAGCAGGGGTGCCAGGTCGCTCATGGCTGTCCTCCGAGTGCGTGTTCCAGGCGGGTGGCGGCCAGGGCCAGCAGCTCGGACGATCCGCTCAGGTACCAGTAGGTGGATTTCGGGTCGGCGTGGCCGAGGTAGGTCGAGAGCAAGGGCAGGCGGGCCTGGACGTCGCCGCCGTCGGCGTACCAGTCCCGCAGGGTCGCGGTCGCGAACGAGTGGCGCAGGTCGTGCACCCGAGGACGGCGCTGGCCTGGGGCGGGGTGGATGCCGGCGGACTGCAGCAGCGGCCCGAAGACGTGCGGGACGTTGTGTGCGGACAGCCGGGTGCCTCGGGTGGAGACGAAGAACGCCACGGTGCTGGGGACGGGGTGCCACTGGTCGCGGCGGCGGTCGTACTCCTTCAGCGCGGCGGTGGCCGTGGGGTGCAGGGGGACCTGGCGGGACTTGCCGAACTTGGAGTCCCGGACGGTCAGGATCCCGGCGGCCAGGTCGACATCGCCCTGGTCCAGTCGGCAGGCCTCGCCGACCCGCATGCCGGTGGCCGCGAGCAGGCAGATCAGGGTGCGATAGGTCCAGGCCCGCAGCTGGGGAGTGAGCGCGCCGGCCGCTGTGATCAGCGCGGTTATCTCGTCGGGCGAATACAGGTAGGGGGTGCGGCGACACTTGTGATGGGGCAGCACATCGTCCGGCGGGATCTCGGTGGCCGCCTGCAGCGGTTTCAGGTGCCTCGCGAAGATCCGGACCACCATCAGCCGTCGGCTCCACCAGATTTCACTGGTGCTGTTGGGGGTGGCCATCGCCCAGCTCAGGGCGGCCTCGGTGGTGATGTGGTCCTGCCCGGAGCGCTCCAGATAGCCGATGAAGTCCAGCAGCAGCGGGCCCTGGCTGGTCAGCTTGAACCCGAGCCGGCGGCGCATCGCCAGGTACTCCTGGGCCCGGGTGCGAAGAGGCGTCATCCGAGCGTCCCGG
>NZ_JBHUSG010000133.1:1142-2055 GCF_042673745.1 Kitasatospora sp. NPDC057015 | reverse complement strand
CGCTAACCGCCACTACGCACACGTCGACTGCCCGGGCCACGCTGACTATGTGAAGAACATGATCACGGGCGCAGCGCAGATGGACGGCGCGATCCTGGTTTGCTCGGCAGCAGACGGCCCGATGCCGCAAACGCGCGAGCACATCCTGCTGGCACGTCAGGTTGGCGTTCCGTACATCATCGTGTTCCTGAACAAGTGCGACATGGTGGACGACGCTGAACTGCTCGAGCTGGTCGAGATGGAAGTTCGCGAACTCCTGTCGAAGTACGACTTCCCGGGCGACGACACGCCGATCGTGAAGGGTTCGGCGAAGCTGGCGCTGGAAGGCGACACGGGCGAGCTGGGCGAAGTGGCGATCATGAGCCTGGCCGACGCGCTGGACACGTACATCCCGACGCCGGAGCGTGCAGTTGACGGCGCGTTCCTGATGCCGGTTGAAGACGTGTTCTCGATCTCGGGCCGTGGTACGGTCGTGACGGGTCGCGTTGAGCGCGGCATCGTGAAGGTCGGCGAAGAAATCGAAATCGTCGGTATCAAGCCGACGGTGAAGACGACCTGCACGGGCGTTGAAATGTTCCGCAAGCTGCTGGACCAAGGTCAAGCGGGCGACAACGTTGGTATCCTGCTGCGCGGCACGAAGCGTGAAGACGTGGAGCGTGGCCAGGTTCTGGCGAAGCCGGGTTCGATCACGCCGCACACGCACTTCACGGCTGAAGTGTACGTGCTGAGCAAGGACGAAGGCGGCCGTCACACGCCGTTCTTCAACAACTACCGTCCGCAGTTCTACTTCCGTACGACGGACGTGACCGGTGTGGTGAACCTCCCCGAGGGCACCGAGATGGTCATGCCGGGCGACAACACCGAGATGCGCGTCGAGCTGATCCAGCCCGTCGCCATGGAGGAGGGCCTGAAG
>NZ_JBHUSG010000133.1:0-1132 GCF_042673745.1 Kitasatospora sp. NPDC057015 | reverse complement strand
GTGTCGATCACGGTGAAGCTGATCGCTCCGATCGCGATGGAAGAAGGTCTGCGCTTCGCAATCCGCGAAGGCGGCCGTACGGTCGGCGCCGGCGTCGTCGCCAAGATCATCGAGTAATATCGACGATCCGCGGATCCCGACGGGGTCCGCGATTCCGCGGTATGCAGTCCGTACCGCCGAAACCGGGTGTCCAGCTTGCGCTGGCACCCGGTTTTGTTTTTCCGTCACGCGAAAGCGCGGGGCGAGAAACTCGCACCATCGCTCCAGAATTTCGTGTAGAATCGCGGGCTTAGCAGTGGAAGTACCGTCCGGAACCTGATGTCTCGCTCCCCGCAGGCGTCATGTTTCACGTTCTTTTAGTGTCCGGCGATGCAACATCGCCTCGCTCTTTCCAAGGAATCGTCATGCAGCAACAGAAAATCCGCATTCGCCTGAAGGCATTCGACTATCGTCTGATCGATCAATCGGCTGCCGAGATCGTCGATACCGCGAAGCGGACTGGCGCAATCGTCCGTGGCCCGGTGCCGCTGCCGACGCGCATTCAGCGTTTTGACATCCTGCGTTCGCCGCACGTCAACAAGACGTCGCGCGATCAGCTCGAAATCCGTACCCACCAGCGCCTGATGGACATCGTCGATCCGACCGACAAGACGGTTGACGCGCTGATGAAGCTCGACCTGCCGGCTGGCGTCGACGTGGAAATCAAGCTGCAGTAAGGCTTCCAGCGCCGGTCGGCTTGCCGGGCGGCGCTAAGTCTTTGATTGCTTGCGGAAAACGCGAGGGCGGGCTATAATGCTTGGCTTTTCGCGTATTCGCGCAAAAAAAGTTGGGCCTTGCGTGCCCGGCATTTTGTAAATCAGCCCCGACCAATCGCAGTCGGGAATGGAGAAAATGATGAGCCTTGGACTCGTAGGTCGCAAGGTTGGCATGACCCGTATCTTCACGGCGGAAGGGGATTCGATTCCCGTCACCGTGCTGGACGTGTCGGACAACCGCGTGACGCAGATCAAGACTGTTGAAACCGACGGCTACACGGCCGTGCAGGTTGCATTCGGCTCCCGTCGTGCCTCGCGCGTGACGAAGCCGCTGGCAGGTCATCTCGCCAAAGCCGGTGTCGAAGCCGGTGAAATCC
>NZ_JBHUSG010000132.1:309-2092 GCF_042673745.1 Kitasatospora sp. NPDC057015 | reverse complement strand
GATGGGACGTTATGGCAACAGCTACAAGTACGAGGTACAGTGACAGCCAACTGGGCGATCGACAAAAATTACCTGCAATAGGTCAGCTACGGTGCGTCATTGCCGTCATTCGGATCGAACTAACAAGTAATACAATTCTTTTCTGTACTAGCAACGTCTCAATGCAGGCATCGAGCGATGACGCGTCCTCGAAAGACGCTAGACTTCGATACACCGGCGGAGCGCTTTCATCAATTCGTTGCATCGACGGGTTGAATCTGCAGCCAACTACAGACGTTCGCCCATACGCCGCCCTACACGTTAGGGCGTCGGCTATGCGCAACGTAACGGCCGCTCTGAGCTATCTGGGCACGTAGTAACAAGCGCTCCACCGTAGAGCCAAAGCGAAATCTCGCGGCATCGATGTCTGCTCCTTAACCCCGTCGCCTGACTGAGCATCAGCGTGCATAAGGATTGACGACTGCCCTCTGCTATAGTGCGCATCAACCCACGCCTAGGTAAGCCACGTCGTTCGGTTGATTCCTGCCTGTTGAAGCAAACGGTAACAGTTCATGAAAATATCCTTGATTGATAACGGCCTCGACTCTCTCAGAAAGGCCTACTCGTTTCTTAAAGAATATGAGGATTTGCGCGAAGCAGGGGCGGAGGAGGTTCAGCGTTTTTTCAAACTGAAGGATGCCATCCTCAGCATGCAGCATGGCATCGAGATACTTCTAAAATATTTGCTGAGTTCACGGAACGAAATCCTGCTATTTTCAGAGATCAACCAAAAACTGCGCGCCGCGTACGCTAAGCGTCGTGCCGGTGATATTGAGCACCTATACGATAACGACGATGTCCACACTGTCACGTTCAAAGAATCCATTGATCGCCTGAATGACATTTGCGGGTTGGAAATCTCGGAGAAATTACGCAAAGATTTGTTGAAAGTTGAAAAGTGGCGGAACAGTATCACGCACGCTGCGATCCTTCAGAACGAGCAGGAAGTGTCTGGTGTTCTCGCTCGATTGATGCCGCGGCTCGATGACTTTTTTAGTCCAACGATAGGCGATGCTTATGTGCAGGGGCAAGGCCGTAGCGAGCTAGATCGTGCGTTCCGCTTGTTCAAGAAAGTATATGGAGAGCATCCCAACGCAACGAAGTCCGCCGTAATTGAGCGACTAATACGTTCACTGCGAGAAAACAACATTAAGTCCGTCACCGCGCCAGGCGTTTTTGCCACTAACGACGCTGCAAAGGCGTATTCTATTCTGTCAAACATGCAAGGTGATGGAATAACTTATGGCGCCGACATGATCAACCTTCATTGTTCCGGCGAGATGCAGGTATCGAAGCTTGATCGTGAAGGCGTCATTGAACTGTACGCGGCGGATATTCAAGTTCGGTATGCGTTTCAATTCTCCCACTTAGTCGTCTACGTTCCACAGGTGGAGGGGGGCACATCCCCGCTTATATTCATATATGCCAAGACGTCGTCAGTGCTGGGAAATGATCCTGAACTCTCCGAAAACTTTGGCTACCAGACGCAAGGTGGTATTGAGTTTGTTGACGATGGATCGGAAAAGTGGGAGAAACAGGAAATTTATAGGGTTCTCGACGCAGAAAATATGTACGATGATTCTTGCGGCGATGAGGATGACGAGTTTCCACGATCGGGAAGACAAACCCGGCCCTTTATCAGGAAATATCGATTCCTCTCGGATTGTTGTGTTTGTTTTATGAACGTCCAGACACTCTCGCATGGGGCGGCGAAGCAAATTTTGTATTCAGAAGGACAGTTGGG
>NZ_JBHUSG010000132.1:0-299 GCF_042673745.1 Kitasatospora sp. NPDC057015 | reverse complement strand
AGCAGCGTTGAATCGCGTCGCGGCAACGGCCGGACTGCAGTCGTTTGCGGCCGATTAAGATCGCCCGACCTAATGACCGGCTCGGGTTTCGGTCAGTCGACACTTGGGCTGAAATTGCCGACAATTGGGTACGTCCGACCTATAGAGAACTCATATGCCGGCTGAACGCGATTTCCACTCGAACTGGAGCAAGACCTCGGAGTATCTTCGCGAGGCGCGAGCTCACCTCTCCGAAACAGCCGAGGGAGTGTGCACGGATAAGATCGCCGAATTTGAGGACCTCTTGAATCACAACGAGT
>NZ_JBHUSG010000131.1:0-2122 GCF_042673745.1 Kitasatospora sp. NPDC057015 | reverse complement strand
ACGCGATCACCGCCATTACCTGGCCTTCTGCGACCTCGCCGCCGTCATCACATGCCACAAACGCCTGACAAAGAGCACCACATAGGACAGGTTCTTAAGGCCCGCGACATTGAACAGGCCCTCGCCGTCACCACCCAAGCCCTCGCCCTCGCCACCCGATCCGGCGCCACTCGCCCCATTGCCCTCATCCGCGACCTCGCACCCGCCCTCCGACCGCACACAGCCGTCCCCGGCGTAACCGAATTTCTCGAACAGCTGCGCGCCGGGGTCTGTAAAGAGAACGGCTCTGTTCCGTAGTCACTTGTGACGCCGTGCAGGTGAGGCAGGACGGCGGTGATCCACCGCTGGATCGGGCCGAGAGGGCCGCCGCCGATCCCGTGGATCCCACCCACGACGCCCACTGCCAGGGCGAGCACCGAGGTGGTCGGGGCCATCGGCCGGTGGCGGGGCGGGGTTCGGCTGGCGACGTGTGCGAGCGCACAGCCAGATGCCGAGCGGCAGAAGCAGGATGGCGACCAGGAGGCGGAAGACGCGCGGGCCCGGGACGGCAACGCCCGGACAACGGCGCCCATGACGACGCCGGCACGGTACCCGCGAGCAGCAGGCGCGTCGGTGGCCCGCCCAGTCTCTCCGCCCGGCGGTAGCGCAGCGGGGCACCGGGGCCGGCCACGATGTCGAACAGAAGGTTCGTCGGTGTCACCGCCGGACTTGGCACACCCAGCACGCCGGCCTGTACCGGCACCAGGAACACCACCCCCAAGACACTCACCGGCGCGGGCACTGTCGATTTCAGCGCCCGGCGGCGAATCCGAGCGCGCCCGAAGACCAGTCCACCCCAGGCCCCCTCAACAGATCGTCGAGCCAGTACCCGCGAACCCGCTACACCTCCATCACGAGCCGGCGATGAAGCTTGGGTGAGACGGGACAGTGATGAAGGTCGCTCGAACTTGCTGGCAGGGCATAGGACTTGTCTGTGCTACGTTCCGTAGTCCAACCGAACACAGGTGACCCCGGCGGTGCGCTAACACCCCGGGGTCCGGCAACAGGAGCTGTAACTCCCTTGCAGGTACATCGTAGCGCCCACGCGCGTAACTTCATCGTGCTGCCCAACGCCGCCGCACAGGACCGGCGGCTGAGCCTCGCCGCTCGTGGGCTCCTCGCCGATCTACTGTCCCGGCCGGAGCGCTGGCGCGAGGACGCGCGGCAGATCGCCGATTCCAGCATCGACAGCCGCGCCGCCGTGCGGAAGGCACTCAAGGAGCTGATCGCCGCCGGGTACTACCGGGTCGAGAAGGTCCGGATGCCGGACGGCACGATCCGATCGGAAGCCCATGTCTACGACACCCCGCAGCTGCCGGGCCTGAAGGCCGCTGAGAAGCTCCTGGGGACGGCAAAGCCGCAGGTGACGCCGCGTGTGGCCCGTCCGGCGTCCGGTGTGCCGGACTCCGGTGCTGCTGGCGTCCTTGTAGTAAAGAACCTGGTTAAAGAACCCTCCCTCCCTGCCCCCGACCGCGGTGACGTGGACGGCCGTCGGCGTACCGCGCCGTCGGTGCGGCATCCGAGGCCGGCGGAAGGGCGGGTGGCGTCTTCGATGGACGAATTGGTGGGACCGCCGCGTGCGGCGGCCCTGGCGCTGTACCGGGTGCTGAAAGACCAGCCGCGCCTGCGGCTCGGGGACGCGGAAGTGGTCGAGCTGGCACCGCTGGCTGGCCGCGGGGTGCGGTCCGGCGGACCTGGCTGCAGCGTTGCTGCCCGGCCTTCCTTCGGAGATCTACTCGCCGATCGCCGTGATCCGGGACCGCCTCGTGCGCAAGCTGCCGCCCGCGCCGTCGCAGATGCGGTCGATCTGCGCAGGTCAGCAGCACGAATGCGTGGAGTGCAGGGTTCCGGTGAGCACGCCTGGGCTGTGCGGGCGGTGCTCGGGACTCTCGGGCCCGGCACCAGCTGCCTTTGGCTGCGGCGAGCCGTTCACGGCTGCTGGAGCAGCGAAGGCACGGGCCGCGAGCGTGGCCGGGGCAGTGGAGTCTCAGGGCGGCGTCGTTCAGAGGATCTGTCCGGGTTGATGCCGATTCAGATGGCTGGGGTGGCTCATGAGTCAACCCAGCCACTCGAACAGAGGCCA
>NZ_JBHUSG010000130.1:1931-2178 GCF_042673745.1 Kitasatospora sp. NPDC057015 | reverse complement strand
GCCCAGGCGATGGCGGGGATGACTACGGCTGCGGTGAGCAGCCAGGCGGCGAGCAGGGTCACCGGGCGGGTCCGGCGGGCCCGGGGTGGCGCTGGCACCACTCGCCGTGCCGGCCGCAGGTGCACTCGGGCATCAGGCGGCCTCCGCCGGGGCGTTGGCGTACAGCGGCTCCAGGCCCCAGGCGAGGCGCTGCCGGTCGACGAGGTCCCGGGCGGAAGCGACCCACGCGGCCAGTTCGGCCTCGGGC
>NZ_JBHUSG010000130.1:0-1921 GCF_042673745.1 Kitasatospora sp. NPDC057015 | reverse complement strand
GGCAGGTTGGCCAGCCGCAGCAGGACGTCGGCGTGGCACGCCTGGTCGGATTGGCAGGTGCAGGCGAGGTCCCGGCCGCGCAGGGTCGGCAGATCGGCGAGGATCCGTTCGCGCCGCTGGTCAGCGTCGTCGGTGGGGGCGTCGTAGCGATTGCCGCGCAGCCACGTCTCGTAGTTGGCAGCTGCGGCGGCGTGCGGGTCGTCGTAGCCCATCTCCTGCATCAGGCCGACCCTGCAGGGGTTGCCGAAGCGGGACGGGCGGCTGACGATCACCGCGCCTTCGGGCTTGCGCCAGCCCTTGGTGCGGCGGCGCTGGGTGCGGACGGGGTTGGACATGGATGTCTCCTCAGAGGTGTTGTCGCTGGTGGTTGGGGGTCCCGCCGGCCGGGTCTGGTCACCGGCCGGCGGGACCGGCATGCGGTGGAGCCTCAGGCGGCGGGGGCGCGGAGGGCGCTGCCGCGGGCCTTGATGACGTCGCCGAGGTTGGTCGGCTCGCCGGTCTCGGGGTGGAGCATCGGGGAGGCCAGCAGGGATGCGGCCTCGACCTCTCCGTACAGGGCCAGTAGGCCCTCGTAGGTGGCGTCCTCGGCGGTTGCGCGGTTGATGAAATCCGCAGGATCCGCGGCGGGGGCGCCGTCCTGAAGCCAGGCCAGCAAGTCGGCGGCGAGGGCCATGCCGTCGGGCTCCCGGATGACCGCCCTGGTGAACTTCGGGCAGCGGGACTTGAGCACGGTGAGGACGTTGTCCCGGTCCATCGAGGCGACGACGTCGAACTCGTACTCCACGCCGCGCCTCTGCTCGGCGCGCATCCCCATGGCAATGGGCTCGGTCTTGCCCCGCTCGTTCTTCTGGAGCACCCACTCGGTGTGCGCCCGCATCGTGGCGATGACGTGGCCCGGGTAGGCGAGGAGCGCGTCCACCATCTCGTTCTGCAGCGGGGTGCCTTCCTTCCAGCCGCCGAAGGAGTTGCCGTTGAACTTCGCCTTGGCCCTGTCGACCTGCTGGAGAGTGCCCTCGGTGCCCGACCAGAAGTGCGACAGGCTGTCGATCAGCACGGTGTCGTATCCGGCCGCGGATGCGGCGGCAAGCGCCTTGACGAGCTTCCGGGGGTCGAAGGAGCTCATCTGGAGGACGTCGAACTGAACGCCGCCGATGCCGACGTACTTGCTGGCGGCGCCGCGCTCGGTGTCGATGACGGCGAACCGCCCGCCCAGGCCGTGGGCCAGAGCGAGGGAGGTCCAGGTCTTGCCGGAGCCGGACACGCCCTGGATCGCCATGCGGATCCTGGCCTGCTCCTTCGTCGCGGGCCGGAAGACGAACTCATCGCCGAACTCGGCCTGCTGCTGGGGCTGCTGGGGGGTGCGCTTGGGCGCGGGCAGGCTCACAGGTACTCCATCGCGTCGTGGGTCTCGCCCCAGCGGGGCAGGGAGATGGTGGTGATGCCGTCGGCGTGGCCGGGCCAGTTGCCGGTCCGCGTGCACTCGGCGTAGATGCGGCGGGCCCGGGCGTTGCGGGCGGCGCCGAGGATCTGCGCGCCCTCGTCCAGCTCGACGACGGTCACCGGGTGCGGCGGGCGCTTGTCGACGAACACCAGCCGGAACTCGGGCCGGACGCCCTCGATCGCCTGGACGGCGTCCCGGTACCACTGGTCCTGCTGGTGGTAGCCGTACTGGTAGACCGACTTCTGGATGCCCTCCAGGCTGGCGTCCGAGGTGGTCTTGAGGTCGGTGATCTGGAGCGGGCTGGACATGTCCAGCAGGGCCCGGCACCAGATCCCGGTCTCGGGGTCCTGCCAGATGTAGGTCTGCTCGGCCTCGCCGGCGCCCGGGGTGAACAGCGGGCCGGCTTCCGGGTGTCCGAGGACGGCGGCGGCCATGGCGTGGGCGCGCTCGCCCTCCTCGGCCAGCAGCGGCACGCCACCC
>NZ_JBHUSG010000129.1:387-2212 GCF_042673745.1 Kitasatospora sp. NPDC057015 | reverse complement strand
ACGCCTTTCAGCGTCCCGCCCCCCTGGCGCAACTGCTTGATTGCCATTTCCACTTCCCGCGGTGGATTCGCGCCGAAGCGCAACACCAGCAGCGTCACACCGGCGTAGCGACCTATGATGGCGGGGTCCGTGACGGCCAGCACGGGTGGGGTATCGACGATTACGTGGTCGTATCGGGACGAGAGCTGACTCAACACCTGTTCGAAGTTGGGATGCAGCAGGAGCTCGGCCGCATTCGGCGGCAGTTCGCCGGTAGGAATGAAGTCAAGACCCTTCACGAGCGTGTCGGGCTGGATGAATTCGCCGGCGTCGCCACCCGATCTGATCAACTCGGTCAATCCACGTCCTCGCGCCGCCCCGACGTAGCGGTGCAGGTAGCCGCGACGGAGGTCTCCGTCGATCAGCAGCACTCTCTTTCCCGAACTCGCCATCAACGCAGCGAGGTTGACGGCAATGAACGACTTGCCCACGCCCGGTGCGGGGCCGGTCAGCATCAGTATGTTGTTTCTGGCATCGAACTGAGCGAACTGCAATGCGGTGCGCAAGCTGCGAATGGCTTCGACGGCAAGATCGGTCGGTGCGGCCCGGGCGAGCAACGGCGCATTGTTACCGCCCGCTCGCTCGATGCGTCCGAACGTAGACTGTTGATCAGAGTGCGGAATCGTCGCATAGACGGGAATCCCGAACTTGTCTTCGACTTCGGCCGGATCTTCGATTCCGCTGCGCAGTGCCTTGAACGCGAAGGCGGTGACCAGGCCCACGAATATGCCGAGCGTGGTGGCCACGAGGATGATCAGACCGGGACGCGGCCATACCGGCACCGTAATCAGCTCGGCGCCGTCGAGCAGACGGACATTACCGGTCTTGCCCGCCTTCAGTACCCTCAATTGCTCGACATTGTTGAGCAGCGTGGTATAGATTTCCTGCGCCACCATCGCGTCACGAGCGAGGCCGACGGTATCCTGCTCGTTGGCGGGAATCGCTTTCAGTCGCTGGTTGAATGCCGCGATCTGAGCGTTGACGGTATCGAGCTGCCGATTGACGGCGTCGACATTAGGATGCCGCGGGGTGAAGCGCTGAAGCAGTTGATCACGCTGAAGAACGAGCTGACTCTTCTGAACCTCCGCCTGCACGATCTGGTTCAGCAAGCTCTGGGCCTCGACCGGCAGATCGACGATGGTGTTTTTAGTCCTGTAATTGTTGTACTTCGTTTCCGCCTTCGTCAGATTGTCCTTCAACCCGGGCAACTGGCGGTCGAGGACCCGAATCATGTTGTCCGCCTCCGCCGACTTTCTGTCGACGTTCTGCTTGACATACAGCCGTGCGATCTCGTTGAGCACGGCCTGAGTCTTGTGCGGATCGTCGCTGCGCCAGACCGTGCTGATGATGCCGGAATCTTTCCCTTGCTCGGAGATGTTCAGAGACTTCTGAAGTCGCGTGATGACATCGAGACGCTTCGAGTGAACGAGCTGAAATCGCGTCCCCGGCCGCCCGACGAGGCGCTCGACCGTGACCGTGACCACGCCGCCCGGGACCGTCGCACGGCACACCCTGGCAACGTCGCAATGGTCGACCACCGGTTCGTCGTCGGGCGAACGCAGGCTGTACTGGCCGTTCGGCAGCGCGGTCACCGTCCAGATGCGACCGTTGTACTGTGACGGCACCTCCATCTGCGTGACGTCGATCACTTCGTTGCCCCAGGCGAAGGAAGGCATATTCAGGCGTGGCGCTCCATCGACGGGTGCCGGTACGCGGGACGCGAGGAAGCGGCCAAACAGCGGGAAATAGGTCGGTTTCGCGTCGATATCCAGATGCACTGCATCCA
>NZ_JBHUSG010000129.1:0-358 GCF_042673745.1 Kitasatospora sp. NPDC057015 | reverse complement strand
GAATCATGCGCGACCTCAGAATCTCGATCTCCGTCGTCGCAGCCGTCTTCAGTTCGAACATGCTCGCCAGATCGCCCAGGGCCGATCCGATCGAATTGCCGTTCTCTTCGACCTGAACCAGGATGTTCGACTCGTAGGTCGGTTTCGTGATCAGCGCATACAGGCCGCCCAGCAACGCTGCACCGAGCGCGAACGCGAGAATTACGTTCCTGTATTCCAGCAGCGCGGCCAGGTGCTCGCCGAGACTCGTGCTTTCCTCAGTTGAAGAGCTGCGTTGCCTGGACAGGAATTCATCTGCTTCTTGCATGGGCTTGGTTCGATTAATTGAGTTGCTGAAACGTGTCCGATTGGGGGTCTT
>NZ_JBHUSG010000128.1:0-2629 GCF_042673745.1 Kitasatospora sp. NPDC057015 | reverse complement strand
GTGAAAGGATTTGAAGTTGCTCTCCGAAGCTTCGTTTCGTTCATTATGGTTGAGGCGTTTCCGTCAGAGGCTAAATTCATTTCGGCGCTGAATTCAGTGTCGATTACCCCGTCGTTGATTTATTCGAAGCGCTTTGCAGGAAAGTTGGACAACATTAAGAAAAATGCGTCGTCCATATATAAGGCTCTCCAGGACTGCAGTAGCTCAATTTCCACGGGAAAATTTGATAATCAAGTTCCCTATGTCTCGGAGACTATTGATCTTCTTCTTTTGTTTTTCAATTCTTTGTTCGAGAAACAGGGGTTGACAAAGGAATTTTCCTCTGTTGAGGAGTTTCATTATTCTTGTGCGCTGTTTCATAAGATAAGAAATAATCTATCGCATCCAGCATCTAAGCCAACTACAATACCTGACGCCGCAAAAGTTGCAAATTTTGTGGAAAATGTGACTATCTTTTGGTATGCTACGAAAGAACGTCTTCGTGAAGCAATTCGAGAGTACAAAGAGGTAACGGACGGTGCTGATGTGCTGCACAATCTCGAATCTGCCACATCAACTCATACCGATCTTCTTTGTCGAGATAGTGAAATCGGTGAATTGTATTCCTCGCTTTTGGGAAGTGATATTCGTCAACGACTTGCTGGGTCGGTGCTTTTGTATGGCTATGGTGGGGTTGGGAAGACTGCTATTACTACCGAATTTTTGTATCGACTGCTTCGAGATAAGAAAGATGGAAAGTATTCGGATGTTGAATATCTTCTGTTTTTCTCCAGCAAGGACGAATATCTGCGGTCGTCAAATTCGACTGGTGAATTTTATATTGATTCGGCTCGGCCGGAGTTTTCAACATTCGATGATCTGGCGAGTGCAATTTGCAAGCGTCTGAAACTTGATTCTGTGCATCAGATAGCTGAAAAATATCAACGCGGAATTATTGCGATTGATAATATTGAAAATATCAATTCGGATGAGCAGAAAAAATATTTGCCTTCGTTAAATCTCTTCCTCGGAATGTTCAATTTATAATAACTTCGAGGAATGAGGAGCAGTGTGAGGAAAAGATTCATATCCGGGAGTTCAAGAAGGATGATGTGGGGATTTCTTTTGTTGAGAATATAGTTGAATCGGAGGGATTTAATGTTTCTCTGACTCGAGCAATGGCTGAGTCCCTTCTTGAGACATCAAAGGGCAATGCTCTCATTATCGTGCAGGCTTTGAATGGTCTTCACAACAATGTAATTACGTTTGCCCAGTTAACGCAATCCTTGGAGAGTATGCGTTCAAAGAACTCCGAGATGGTCGCGAATTTCATGTATAAAAATACATTCGATGCGGCACTGCGCTATTTGTCGGAGTCTGGGTATCCGGTTGATGATGTGATGTGCATCATATCTCTTTATGATGAGCGAATTGAATTGTATTCGATCAGTAGATTGGCAAAGATTGAGGTCTCTGATGCGGAGAAGATGTGCAATTTTCTTCTTGAGCGCCTTATTCTTACGAAATCTGGGGAGTATTACGAGCTTAATGAGTTTGCGAAGAGATTTGTGTTGATTAAGTTGCTGCCGGATCGATTTGAGTTGAGTAATCTGCGCGATAAGATAAAGCAGCATAAGGATCGCATGAGGAAGAAGCTTGAGCAGCTTGAAACAACGCTTGATGCTAATTCTGCACTTCATAAGAATGTCAATGAATGGCAGCCGCGTAATTATATTGATAAAATAGTTATTGCTGAGTTATTTTCTATTTATGGTGAGGCGGTGGTGTGCGTTAGGAGGGGGGATAAACTCGAGTTTGAGAGATATATCCGGGACTTGAATGAGCATTCGTTGATTACGAACCATCCATATGTCGCTCTTCAGAAGGCGCGGCTTCTAAAAAGTGGAATTTGGAAATTCTACAAGGGGAATGTTAATGTTCTCGATCAAATTCAGCGGGCCTACGAAGAGGCTCTTGAGTCTATTGAATATGATTATCGCTATCTAATTGGGACGGCGGCTCATGCGTCGTTGTCTATGTTTTTGGGTGTTTTTCTGTGTGCTGATAGAAAGGATTATGGGCGGGCAATTCGATTTTTGGAGTATGCAAAATCTATTTTCGATCAAACCCAAGTTCAAAAGCCATGGTTCATAAGTTGTAACTATCTCTCAATTTCATATGATGAAAGATACAGGCAAACCAATGACCGTGCATACTTTGTCCATCTTTCTCGCGTGGCAAAGCAGGTGTCTGCGTCAAAAAAGAAGGCGGCTAATGCCTCATTTGATATTGAGAAATATTTGAAGCAGTTTAAAGATTATATTCAGTGATGTTTATAAATTAAATGCTTTCGTCTCGGGATGGGGGTTGCATCCCGAGATTTGAAATTTTCTGCAGTTTTCGCTTGTGGTTATGGGCGATTGCTATTATTTAAATATATTAATTTGACGGCTGTCGAGGGCGAGCCTGAAGTATCTGTCTTTCGCCATGTACGCCTATATTCCTTTCGGCCAATCCCCCTCAATCCCCCATTTCTGAGATGCCCGCCCGACTACACTGGTCTTGAAGCCTAGCTTCTCGTCATCGGGAGTAGAACGCAGTCCCCTTCGCACCGATAGTCGAACGTAAGCCGTCTTGCCCAACAAGACAC
>NZ_JBHUSG010000127.1:0-2730 GCF_042673745.1 Kitasatospora sp. NPDC057015 | reverse complement strand
CGTTCGAAGCGAGACACAAGGCGTGGCCGTGAGCTGTACCGAACTCAAAGCATCGTTGCCCGGTTCTTCAATCGCATCAGACATTTTGATCGGGTCCGCACTCGATACGACAAGCTCGCGGGCGACTGGCTCGCCTTCGCTTGCCGGTACTTTGGGACGGCGGATGAGAACGCCTACGGATCGGAGCGAGCGTCAGGCAGGGTCGGGCGGTGCGATACATTCGTGTCACCAACAAGGAGCCCGGCCGCCTTGGCGGATCGGTTCGCCGTCGATGAGGCATCGATCGATGTGGGCAGGTATTGGACGGCGTTTGACAGCACTTGCGGGCACACCTACAGTTGCCGGCGCTTGGTAGGCGATTTCTGCGCGTAAATGGAAAAGAAAACTTATTTGGTGACCGGTGCGTCAGGATTTATCGGTCGATCGCTCGTCGAGCGACTACGTGCGAATGGCCACGTCGTGCGATGTGCGATGAGAAGGGTTATGGATTGCGCGAATGACGTCGAGTGCCCGCTTGGCGCGTCGATCGATACCTGGCTCAACGCCATTGACGGTGTCGATGGTGTCTTCCATCTTGCGTGGTCGACCGTGCCGCGAACGGCAAATGGTGCGCCGCTCGACGACGTCGCCACCAACGTCATAGGTACCGTTGCGCTGCTCGAGGCGATGCGGCGGCACCCGGGCGTTCCGTTCGTTTTTGCTTCGTCGGGCGGAACGGTCTATGGCGTACCGGAAGCCGATCGGGTCTCTGAGTCGCATCCGCTGCGGCCCCTCGGCGTGTATGGCGCGTCGAAAGCGGCGGTTGAAGGCTATGCGATGCTCTATCGCCGGCAGTTCAATGTGGACGCGCGCATCCTGCGTGTCAGCAATCCGTTCGGGCCTGGGCAGAACGTCGAGGGCCAGTTGGGCGCCGCGTCGATCTTCGCGTGGCGCGCGCTGGCCGGTCTCGACATTCAGATATGGGGCGATGGCTCGGTCGTTCGCGATTACCTGTATATCGACGATGCGGTGGACGCGTTCGTCGCGACAATGGACTCCCCGAGCGCCGCGTTCGGGCGCATGGACCCCGTCTTCAATATCGGCTCCGGTGAAGGCACGTCGCTCAGGCAGATTGTTGAGACGATCGGCGAGATTCTCGGTACGCCGGTTTGCGTCAAGTACGAGGCCGCGCGCTCATTTGACGTACCGGTCAGTATTCTCGACGTATCGCGTACCAAACAGGTGCTCGGTTGGGTGCCGAAGACAACCTTCCGCGACGGCATGAGCGAGACGATTGCTCGCTTTTCAAAGAACACAGCCGTGCAACCGTGATCAGATTGAAGGACCTCGATGGCTACCGTTTCGGTTATTGTCCCCTTTTTCAATCAGCTGAAGTATCTCCGGCAATGCTTGGAGAGTGTACTGAAGCAGACATTTGATGATATCGAAGTTCTGCTCGTGAACGATGGCTCCGCGGAAGATCCGGCGGAACTCGTACGAGCATTGGGTGACCCTCGCATCAAATTGATCGTGCAAGCGAATGCGGGTGTTGCGATCGCGCGCAATAACGCAATTGCCGCCAGCAGTGGGGAGTTTCTGGTCTTCCTGGACGCTGACGATTGGCTTGCACCGACGATGATCGAAGAATTGTCACAGGCGCTTATCGGCGACAAGGATGCCGGTATGGCTTACTGCGACATCATCCGTGTCGATGAGCAAGGTGAAGTGGCAGATCTGCATAAAGTTGCGCATGCGCGAGCCGAACTGAACGGCAATATCTTGCCGTCGCTGATGCTCGGCGGATATTTCCCGCCGGTCTGCGTGATGGTGCGCGCGTCCGCCCTCGACAAGGTAGGGGGCTTTGATAAGTTGCTCGGAGGGTGCTGCGATTGGGACTTGTGGATCCGGATCGTCGCGTCCGGATTCACGGCACGGTTCGTGCCACGAGAACTCGGCTATTACCGCCTCCATGATCAGTCGATGAGCAAGGATTCAGCACACATGCGCTCGACGGCGGAGGCGACGCTCGCAAAGAACATGGCGGCGTTTCCCCGGCAACTGGCCAGCGCCATGCAACTGCTCATACAGACGTCGGCAGAGATCTACTCGAGCAATGTCACCCTCGAGCGGGAACGGCTGGGCCTGATCGGGTCGCAGCGGGAACACGAACGGGACATTGAGCGCCTCGAAGGTATTGTCAGCCAGCTCAAAGACGATATCGCATCCCTGGTGCGGGGCAAGGAATGGCTTGAAGTGCAGTGGAGCAACTATAAGACTGCCAACGTCGCCATGGAGCAGGACAAGCAACATCTGAGCGCAGCGCTTGCTGAGCACCGGTCGGAGATCGAACGGCTCGAAGCAATGACGCGCCAGCTCAAGAGCGATATCAATGAACTCACTACCGAGAAGCAATGGCTAGAGAAAAGGTTGGACGAATGCCACAAAATCAATGCCGCCAACGAGCTGGCCAATCAGAATCTGACGGAATTGCTCGCGCAACACAAGGCAGAGATCAGCCTCATTCCTCGTCCATCTCCAGAGTCCGGCCGCGGTACATCAACTATGCTAATTGATCGATTTGGGGCTGCGCGTCGGCGCGTGGGGAGGCTTGCAAGACGCTTCACTGAATCACCGGACGTATCGGTGGACGAAGCCGGGTTGCTGCGTACATCGCCGTTATTCGATCGCGCATATTATCTGGCGACCTATCCGGACGTAGCGGATGCGGCTATCGATCCCGTTGTTCATTAC
>NZ_JBHUSG010000126.1:0-2744 GCF_042673745.1 Kitasatospora sp. NPDC057015 | reverse complement strand
ACCGTCACCCGAAGCCGGCACCCTGCCGGCCGGAGACCTCTACACCGGCAGCTACCACCTGGCGCTGCGCCGAGCCGCCGAAGCGCTCACCGCCGGCTGGGGCACGGTGTACATCCTGTCGGGCCAGCACGGCCTGGTTCGTACCGACCGGCCGCTCGCCCCGTACGACACGGCCATCACCGACCGGGAAGCCGTCACCGGCGAGCAGCTGCACCGGGACGCCGAGGCGTTCGATCTCGCGCACGCCGACGTGCTGTTCCTCGGCGGCGCCAAGTACGCGAAGGTCCTGCGCCCGGCGATGCCCCACAGCGTGCTGCCGCTCGCCGATACGCGCGGCATCGGTGACCAGATGCGACTGCTCAAGGCCCAGTCCGATCCAGACGCCGGACACGGCCTGCGGTCCGCCTGGTGGGCGGAGGCCGAGCAGTGGGCAGAGCGCGTTCGCGCGGCCGAGCCCGGACAGACCTCGCGGGACCGTCCGCAGGACGCCGCCGTGGCCCGGACGATCGCCGGCCTAACGATGCCCTCCTCCCCGGCACCGACAGCGCGGCCCACCTCCGCCGCCGCGGAACACCCCGCCAAGCGCAGGCCCTGACCAACCGCGGGTCGCACTTCACCTCGATGCCGTCCCCAGCTGTCCGTGACCCGCTCCCGCCAGCCTCATTGGACTGGACGGCGGGCGGCGCACGGCCCACACCCCCGAGCCTGCGCCGCCCCGCTCCTCACGATCCCCAGATCCCGCAGTCCGACCGGTGAACACTGATCACCATCACCGTGCCGCCGAGCGCCACCCGCCGGGTCCTGGCGACCGCACAGCAGTCCGGCACCGGCACAGAACCCTCGACCACCGGCGCGGCCAGGTCCACGCCGACCGAGCCGCCCTCGGCTCGCTGCTGTAGTTCGTACAGGCTGACGCCGAGCTGCGCGGCGCGGGCGCAACGGCGGCTTCGGCGGGGTCCTCGACGGTTCATCGCCCCAGAATGCCCGATAGTTGGCTCCAGATCCGCCCCGGCCGCTGCCCGCGCCGCTCGGGACTGCACCCGTACCCACCTGGCGGCAGACCGCCACGGCCGGTACCACACCGAGGCCGGGCTGCTGGTCGCGGCTCCTTTCCTCGCTCGCAGACGGGTCCGGGATTGCACGCCGTCAACTCCGGCGGGTTACAGCGCCTTCAGATGGGAGGCGAGTGCGGAGAGGCTGCTGAGCACCGTGGTGCCGAGTCGGTCGTCCAGCCCGGTGGTGCGCAGGGCGTCTGCGTAGTACCTGTCAGCCACCACGATGTCCGCGTAGGGCACGGCAACCGACAGGGTATTGATGTCGAAGATGTCGTTCGATTTCCAGGGCCGGCGGATCCAGTGGTTGCGGAACTTGAGGCCGAGCGTGACGGCCATGGTCGGCATGACGCTCAGCATTCGCAGTGCTTCGGCGGGGTCGATGTCCTCGTGGCGCAGACCGTGCTCGCGCAGTACCTCGGCGACGAACTCCGTGCCTTCGACCCATTCGCAGACCGCCACCAAGGTCTCCAGCCTGCGCCGGACCTTCGGCGAATCCCACAAGGCGGCACGGTCGTTCTCCGTCTGCGCCTGCGCGGCGGCGATCTTCTCCGCGAGCTTCGGATCCCATCCCTGCCTCGCCAGTTCCGCAGTCTGCGCCGCGTCCGGCCCGGTCAGGAAGAATTCCTCGCCGGCCACCCACATGGTCTCCATCAGGCGGTCGAACGCTTCCGGCCCCAGGATCTCTCGCAGGGTCTCGGCTCCGGCACCGTCGGGGGCCGGACACCTTGAGTTCAATGCGCCGGCCCAGGGCCCAGCCCATTCCCGGCCCGATCAGGTCGACGGTTCCGCTCAACCGGGCGTCCCGGCAAACCTGCAGCGCGTCCTGGTGGTCTGCACCCTTGGCGTGCCCGGTCGCGGCTTGGGCGAGCGCGATCCAGTGGTTCAGGTCGAGGAAGGCGATCTGGGCGTTGGTGGACGGCCGACGCAACTGTGTGGGCCAGATCAGCCCAGCGTGCTGGTTCACTCTCGCAGAGTAGTCGGGTCGGCTTTGCGGCGCCACGGACTTACGGGCGTGCGAAGGCCGGATCGGGCACCACCGTGCGCACCTATCGACTCAGCGCCGCCGCCCGGCCGGTGGTCCCGTCACGCCCATAGATCATGCGGACAGCGGTGACCACCACCCTGTCCCAGTGGAGACCGATCACGTCACCCACGGCCGGAACCGGGAGCATGCCCTCCACCTGGTAGGACACGATCTCTGCCCGTTCGCGCCGCTGCGGGCACCACGGTGCTGGCGGGCCGCCCGGGCACCGTTCCCCGATCCCCAAGCCCCCACAGCGGTGAGACCCCCAGGCCCCGCACCGCCGAGTCCCGCACCCCGGAACACCGCTGGCACCGGCCGCCCAAGCCCTCCAACCCCCGAACCGAACAACACGGAGATTCCCCTGACCTCGTACCCCCTCGACTCCGTCGCTCACGTCAAGGCCAGCGCCGCGACGCTGCACGAACTCGCCGACCACCTCACCACCGTCGACACCGATCAGCCCGACCAACTCCTGGAACACCTCATGCAGGACGGTGGCCTGCTCCACGCCGCCGAGCGGCTTCTCGCCCGCGCCCGTACCGCGGTCGACCTCGACGAGACTCACCCCGCCCCGGACTCCGTCCCCGCGTACACGCTCATGCATGCCCTGGCCAGGATCGGCGAGGACCTGCACGGCCGCCGCCTGGAGGCGCTCGAATCCCTGT
>NZ_JBHUSG010000125.1:0-2824 GCF_042673745.1 Kitasatospora sp. NPDC057015 | reverse complement strand
CGGCGGCGGGTGCGCTGCCGGCGTGGCTGTCGGAGGCCGATCTCGACGTCTACGCGGAGGACTTCGCGCGGACCGGGTTCTCCGGCGGCCTGAACTGGTGGCGGACGATGGACCTGAGCTGGGAGCTGACGGCGCCGTGGCAGGGTGCGCCGATGACGACGCCGGCGGTGTACCTGTACGGCGAGCGCGACGGCAGCGTGCAACTCCCGGGCCTGGACCAGCTGATCGCCAACCTGCAGGTGTTCGTCCCGAACCTGACCCGCACGGTGGCACTGCCCGGAGTCGGGCACTGGACGCAGCAGGAACGCCCGGAGGAGGTCAACGCGGAACTGCTGAAGTTCCTCGCCGGCCTGTAGGGCGGAGCGCCCGCCACGACGGTCGGCCGACGGCGGATCACATGCGGTGTGATGCGTCGTCACGGGTGCTCGGCGCCGCATGACGGGCTGTCGTCCCGATGACGGCCCCGCCGGGCGGAATTCGACCGCGACGGCCCTTCATCGCCGTCGTGAGAGGTGATTTCCGGGTCGGGAACCTCCCCGGGAACGGCGTCCGAATTCCACCCCCACCACGCCCATGACGTCACTCGACACCTCAAGCGAATGCTGTTCGCTCACGCATCGTTGACGCCGCCGGGCCATTCGTCCGGCGGCGTCGACGATGCTTCCGGGGCGGATCTACCGGTGGGTTCCGAAACCGGTCGACACGTCTCCCCACTCCATCGGGACCGGAACGGCGTAGGTGGGGTTCTGCGGCCAACCGGCGGGTGAGTCCTCCCACTCCTCGCGCCGGCCGTAGGCGGTCAGATCGAAGACGCCGGTGGTGAAGACGAGCTTCTCGATGCCGCGTGAGGTGGTGCTGTAGGTCCGGTAGACGTCGTCGCCGTCGCGCAGGAAGACGGTCAGCATGAAGCCGCCGCCGGCGTCGCAGTCCGCGGAGAACGACGTGCCGCGGGAGGAGACGAACGGCATCGTCCACCCCGACCTGGCCTTGTACCGCTCGATCTGTGCGAGCGGCATGTTCGACACGTTCACCCAGGTGACGCCCTGGTCGGCGAGCAGGCTCGGCGCGTTGGCGGGGATGTTGTCGGTGAACCACGTGCAGCCGGGGCAGTAGCGGTCCGGGCCGTTGTCCATGAACTGGTAGACGACCAGTTGGTCGCGGCCGTCGAACAGGTCGAGGAGCGTCTTCGCGCCCTCGGGGGTGTCGAACGCGTACCCGTCGGCGAACCGCACCATGGGCAGCCGGCGGCGGCGCGCGGCGAGCGCGTCCGCCGCGCGGGTCGCCTCCTTCTCGGCCGCGCGCAGCTCGTCGCGGGCCTGCCGCCACTCCTCCAACGTCACGATCTTCGGTTTCGGCTTCTCCATGGGAGGACCGTACCCGCACCGGACCGTCCTCCGGAGGAGAACGGCAGCGGAGCAATAGAGCATTCCCCGGTGTGCGGAATTCATTTCGGTGAGGCTCGGCAAGGTGGGAGAAGTGCCCGGGTGGTGCGCCCTGCCAGAGTTGCTCACTACCGACGGAGAATCGCTGCCCGGCCGTCCGGCCGGCGAATGGCCCTGCTGTTCGTTCCCGTGCGGATTCCGCCGTGTCCGGCGGAGGTTCCACCCACTTTCCCGTCCCTGTCACCGTATGGAGGAGCACAGATGACGATCAATGAGGCCGGCTCGCAGAGCGAACTCGTCGGCCGGGCCACGGACCTGGTCGAGCTGATCCGCAAGCACATCCCCTGGCAGGAGGAGAACCGGGTCCTGCACGAGGACGTGCTGCAGGCGGTCACCGACGCCGGAATCATGAAGATGCGGGTGCCGCTGCGCTACGGCGGCTCCGAGGCCGACGTGCGGACGGTGTCCGCGGTGATCTCCGAACTGGCGCGCGGCGACGGCGCCGTCGGGTGGACCATCAGCACCTACACGATGGGTTCCTGGCTGGCGGGCCTGTTCCCGGACGAGGTGCAGGACGAGATCTTCGCCGACCCGAGCGTGCGGATCTGCGGTGGCGTCAACCCGTCGGGCACCGCGGTGCCCACCGACGGCGGCGTGGTCCTCAACGGCCGGTGGCACTTTGTGTCCGGCGCGCCGCACAGCCAGTGGGACATGCACTCGGTGCTGCTGGCCACCGAGGACGGCGGGTACGTGCCGGCCACCGTCGCGGTGCCGATGTCGGACCTGACGATCGTCGACGACTGGCACACCGCTGGCCTGCGGGCCACCGGCAGCGTGTCGACGATCGCCGAGGACCTGTTCGTCCCGCAGGCGCGCGTCCTGCCGATGATCCCGGTGATGATGCACGGTCAGCACGCGTCGAAGCTGAACGCGGACTCCCTCACCTGGAAGCTGCCGTTCGTGCCGCACGCCACCGCGGTGACCAGTTCCTCGGCGGTGGGCATGGCCAAGGCGGCGCGGGAGGCGTTCTTCGAGAAGCTGCCCAGCCGCAAGATCGCCTACACCCACTACGAGCGTCAGGCCGAGGCGCCGCTCACCCACCTGCAGGTGGCGCACGCGGCGATGAGGATCGACGAGGCCGAGTTCCACGTGCGCCGCGCGGCCGAGCGCCTGGACACCAAGGTCCGCGCCGGTGAGCAGTGGTCGCTCCAGGAGCGGGCGCTGTCCAAGCTGGACGCGGCCACGGCCTGCCTGCGGGCCAAGGAGGCGGTGGACGTGCTCAACACCGCCAGCGGCGGGTCCTCCATCTACTCGGACCAGCCGATGCAGCGCATCGAGCGCGACATCCAGGCGCTCAACCTCAACGGCGTCCTGCACCCCAACACCGTCGCCGAGACCTACGGCCGCATCCTCTGCGGCCTCGAACCCAACACCGACCTCCT
>NZ_JBHUSG010000124.1:0-2906 GCF_042673745.1 Kitasatospora sp. NPDC057015 | reverse complement strand
CGGTGTCGGCGTACGGCTTTAACTCCCCATCCGCGTACACGTGAACGTCCCCAGGCGCCAGGCCACTTCCGCCTCCCGGGCCTTGGGGTGTGAGCACGCTTGTTGTCAGGCCTGGCGGGCTTTCACTGCGCTTCTGCTCTGCCGGGCGAGACTGTGAGACCGCCGCCGGGCATTGATGTGAAGCACCAGCCCTGTGGTCCGGTGATCTCCCATGCCGCCCCCGCCGGGCCGTCTGAACAGTTCAGGTGCAGGCCGGCGTCGAACACCATCCTCAGAGCGCCGGACTTGAATGCGATCGCGGACAGGACCGATGTCCCGAGCAGTTGGGCGGCTATGTTCCGCGAGGTCGGGGTCAGGGGAATACTGGGATTTGTCAGAGCCGACCCGTGCGACAGGACAGCGCGGCTCTCCAGGACGACGTCCCATCCCGAGCCGAGGGACAGTTCCAGATGGGGGTCGAGGGCGACCTTGGCAACGCGCCGGCCCCGGAGGTTCAGGATCCACCGGTCGGGGTGTTCGACCGGATTCGTGTCAGTGCTCACCCCTGCAGCTTGGCCCACTCCATCACGGTGGTCCAGGGGATTGCCCTGGCTGTCAGGCCACTTCGGTGTCCCGCTCGATGGCCTTGAGGCGGTTCTTGAGCCGGTAGCTGGGGCCGTTGATGGAGATCACGTCGCAGTGGTGCAGGAGCCTGTCGAGGATGGCGGTGGCCAGGACCTCGTCGCCGAAGACCTGACCCCATTCACTGAAGGTCTTGTTCGAAGTCAGGATGATCGAGCCCTTCTCGTAACGCTTGGAGATGACCTGGAAGACCAGGTTCGCCTCCGCGCGTTCCAAGGGCTGGTAGCCGACCTCATCGACCACGAGGACGCTCGGCCGCAGGTAGGTGCCGAGCTTGTTGGTCAGCCGTCCCGCTGTCTCGGCGGCCTTGAGGTTGCGGACCATGTCGTCGAGGCTGGTGAAGTAGATCGAGTAGCCGGCCCGGCAGGCCGCCACCGCGAGAGCGACGGCGATGTGAGTCTTTCCGACCCCGGGCGGCCCCAGGAGCGCGGCGTTCGCCTTGGCCTCGACGAAGGACAGGGTGGCCAGGTCCTTGACCTTGCGCGGGTCCAGGTCGGTCTGGAACGAGAAGTCGTACTCGTCCAGCGTCTTGTGGTGCGGCAGCCGGGACAGCCGCAGGCCCTGGCGGAACCGGCGGTCGTCGCGGACTGCCAGTTCCTCGGACAGGACCAGGTCGAGGAAGTCCACGTAGCCCATCTTCGCCTCGTCCGCCCGACGGGTGAACTCGTTGATGGTCTCTGCCAGATGGGACAGGCCGAGCTTGCCGGCCGTGATGCGGATGCGGTTGCCGGTCAGCTCGCTCAAGAGGACTCCTTCGTCGTTCGGTTCGTGGTGAAGGGCCGGGTTCCGGTCAGCTCGTCGTAGATCGACAGCGGGCGGCGGCCGACCTCGACCTGTGTCGCCGCGGCCCGGTGCAGCAGGGCCCGCAACGGGCCGGCTTCCTGGCCGATGGGTCGGTCGTGGCGAGGCTGGATGGGGATCTCGCCGGTGGTGGTCCGGCGTCCCTGGCCGGTGGGCAGGCCGTCCCAGTGCCTCTCGTCGACGATGCGGGCGCCGCGGCCGACCGCCCGGGAATGCGCGGCCAGCAACGTGGCGTCGCCAGCGTCGGTGAGGGTGGAATGCAGCATGACCTGGGACTTGGTGGCCCGGATCTCGACCAGTTGCCGGGGGCGGACCCGGCGGGCGGGCACCGAGTAGAGGTTGCCGTCGAAGGCGACTAGGCAGTCCTTGCCGACGTGCCGCAGTTGTCGCTCGGCCACCAGATACGGGGTTGGGGGCAGGGCCTTGAGGGCCGCGTGGTCGCGGGCTGCCCGCTCGGCGATGACCTCTCGGTGCGTCTTGTGGATCTGGGCGCGTCGTTGCGGCACCCAGGCGGCAAACGCGGCGTCCATCTCCTCGATGGAGGAGAAGGACCGGCCGGACAGGACGTGGTCGCGGACGATCAGCACCTGCCGCTCGACCCGGCCCTTGCCCTGGGGCCGGTAGGCGGCCAGGACATCGATGTCGAAGTCGTAGTGGCCGGCGAAGCCGACCGCCTCCGGATGAAGCGGGACCGCCTCGCCGGGGGCGACGTGCCGACGGACGACGGTCTTGGTGCGGTCGTAGACGATCGTCATCGGCGCCCCGCCGAAGTGGGCGAACGCCCGCCGGTGGCAGTCGAAGAACGTCTGCAGGTCCTGGCTCGTGGTGAAGCAGCAGAACGGGTCACGCGAGTACGACAGCGTCATGTGGAAGGAGTAGACCTTCGCAATGCCCATGTGGTCGAGGATCTTGCCCTCGTCGCCCCAGTCCACTTGAGCTTGGGCGCCCGGGATGACCTCGAACCTGCGGTGCATCCCCGCCAGTTCCTTCGGCGTGATGCCGAGTTCCTCGGCGATCCGGGGCCGGGCCGTTTGAACGTAGAGCTTGACGCGCTGGTAGTTCCCGGTGAACCCGTACTCGTGGGCCAGCCGCTCGTGGATAACCGCGGCCTTCATCAGGATTTCCGCGCGGAGCATCGAGTCGACCAGCGGGGCGAACTCGTCGATCACTCTCGCCCGGGACCGCCCGGTCGGCGACCGGCGCGGAGGCGTCGCCGGACCGGGGGCCGAAAGGTACTTGCGGACCGTCTTCCGGTCCAGCCCGGTCTCCCTGGCGATCTCCGACAGGCTCATCGCCCCGGACTCCAACAGACCACGGAAGCGCCGAAGCTCCAACCAGCGATGCGGATCCAAGACCACTGCCAGCCCCTTCCGCCACCCCACACCGACCTACCAGCAGGGTGCCGAGCAACCAGGTCTCACCGCATCAACAACTGTCCCTTTTCACCCGTACGTGGGTGGGGACGTTCATGTGTACGCCGACAC
>NZ_JBHUSG010000123.1:0-3287 GCF_042673745.1 Kitasatospora sp. NPDC057015 | reverse complement strand
GGCGTCCTCCTCGATCGTCATGCCGGTCACCCACCGCTGCCGGAACGCGCTGTACTGCTGCGCCATCAGCAGGCTGTAGGTGGTCTGGTTCAGCTGACGCTGCACCGGCAGCAGCGGCTCGATCTTCCCGGCGGGGCCCTCGTCCAGGTCGCCGTAGCCGTCGACGAACCGCACGATCGGGCACACCCCGAGGCCGTGCGTCCGCGCCTCGCCGTCGAGGACCGGGCCGCTCTCGGACAGCCGCACCGGGTACGCCTGTTCGTCGTCGTAGATGGCGTACCGGTCCCCCTGCCGGTGCACGAGCGCGTACAGCGGCCACTCGTCCGTCAGCGGATCCTCGTACAGCGCGGTGCACCGCCGCGGGGACAGCGGCGTGATCTGCGGCGCCGGGGCCCCGGGCAGCACGCGGGCGTAGGAGGTGCCGTACTGGATCGCAGCCCGGTACAGGCCGGCCTGCCGGGCGTCCATCCGGTTCGGCTGCCACACCGTGTCCCACAGCGGGGAGTTCTCCGTCTCCCCGGAGGAGCGGTAGCCGTCCACGTACAGCGCCTGCGCCAGCTGGCTCACGACCAACGGCAGGACGTTGAAGCGGGACTGGTCGACCAGGTTCCGGTACTCCTGGGTGGCCTTGCGCGGCACGTAGATGCCCGAGATCGACCCGCGCACGGCGGCGTGGATCGGGTCGAGGCGGGCGGCCTCAGCCTGGCGCGCCTGGTGCAGCGCGACGGCGACCTCGGTCAGGGCGGCGCGGGACAGGGCCACGGCGGTCACCTCCAGCCGATCACGCGGCCGGTGCGCCGCTTCGCTTTGCTTTGCCGCTTCTGCCACTCCGGGGAGGCCAGCACGAGGCGGCGCACCATCCGGGCTCCGATCGCGCACACCGCGAGGTCGATCTTCCGGGTCGACTCGCGCCCGTCCTTGCTGATCGAGACGCCGTACCGATTGGGCCGACGGCGGGAGTTGAGGACGTGCCGCTGAAGCCGGGAGTCCCCGTCGTGGGTCAGGTCGCCCTCGCGAATGTCGATCTCCATCCGCTCACACGCCGCCGTGAAGTCCCGCAACGTGGCGCGCATGTCCCAGGCGACTGCGTGGGCGGCACGGCCCGTCGACGCCTGGATCAGCAGCCGGTCTCCGAAGTCCAGCGCCCACTGGTCCACGTAGGACTCGAAGTGCACGACGTCCGCGAAGAAGCCGACCACATCCCGGGTGGCGAAGACCTCGCGGACGACGCGGTCCACGTCGATCCGGTCCACCTGCCACCCCTCGCCCTGCGGCCCGGCCGGACGCTCCCAGCACGCCAGCGTCATGAGGTGCCCGGACTCCACGTCGCAGCCCACCAGACCCGTGGCATCGTCCGACTTGCTGCCGTCGAAGAACAGGACGATCGGTGCGTCATCCGCGATGTGCCGCTCGATGTCCGTGCAGGCGGACCACAGCGGGTGTGTGGTCCACGCGTCCCGGGCCGCGGTCGGCTGGTTGAAGAAGTAGCGCCTGCTCTCCTCCGGGTCTTTCTCGACGTTCCAGAACTCGGACTCGATGATCCCGTCGAGGTCGAGGACGTCGCCGAACGGGCCGTACACCTCGCGCAGGGCGGCGCGCATCTGCTCCAGGTCCGTGAGGTCCACATCGGCCGGCGCCTCGCGGTGATCCCACAGCAGGCGGCGCTCGCGGGTCTTGCCCTCGGCGATCAGCTTGGACCGCTCGTGCAGCTTCTCCAGCACGCTGTTCTCGCCCGGCTGGTACATCGTGGACGTCAGCAGCGCCCACGGGGCTGCCTCGCGGCGCTTGCGGAGGTTGCGGTCCACCGTGCGGTACATCTGCCGCAGCTCCGGCTGGATGTACAGGTGCGGCTCGTCGAAGACCGCCAGGGTCTCCTTGCCGCCGTCCCGGCTGCTCGCTGCCGCGGTCGAGGGCCGGATCTCCCCGCCCTGGGGCAGGAAGATGCGGGTCATGCCCGCCGTACCGGACGGCAGATCCTCGGCGAGCGGGCCGTGCTCCAGGTTGTAGAGCACGTTGTCGTAGGTGTTCCCGGACTGACTCTCTTCTGTGGCCAGGCAGCGGATGAACGGGTACGTCACCGTGCGGCCCATCGGCTCGCCCGGCTCGTACTCATACACGAAGTCCCGCCACCGGTACGTCTCGCCGCCCGCAGCCCACCCGGCGAACCGCACCGGCGCGAACGCCTCCGCCAGCGCAATGAACCCCGCCAGCTCGGACTTCGCGCGGCCCTTCGCCCGGGAGATCGCCACCGTGTCGTACAGGCGCCGCCCGGCCTCATCGTGGGTGTAGCAGTCCAGGATCAGCCCGGCGAACTCGTCATCCAGCGGCAGGCACTCGCCGTGCCGCGGGTGCAGCGGGATGCCCTGCACATCGCCGGGGCCGTGGACGGCGAACCACTCGATCCACGCCAGCGCCACCCCCAGCGACCGCTGCCGGGAGTGGTCCGGGTGGCGGACCAGCTCACGAGGCATCGGTCAGCCGCCGGCGGCGCGACGTCAGATCGGCGACCCCAGCCGGAGGCGTGGAGGGGGCCGGCTTCGGCTGCTCGACCTTGATGCGCGCCCGCAGGCGGTCGGCATGCGTCGCCCCCAGCAGGCCCTCATTGAGCCGGATCTCCGCCAGCAGCTTCGTGGACGGCTCCATGAAGTACGCCTCCACCAGGGGCGCCAGCATGATGAGGCGCTGCCAGTCCGTCGGCACGAACACCGCGGCCTGCGGCGAGGACCGCCACGTCTCGTACCAGGCGATCGTCTGCGGCCCGTACAGCGCCGCGTGCGGCAACTCCGGGCCCCGCAGCGCATCGCCGTCAGCAGGGACCGTGACGCCCTGGCCCTCGAAGGTGTCCGCGTTGCGGCGGCGCTTGTGCTCGCTCGGAGGAGGTCCCATGCCGGCCACGGCAGTCACCCCCTCCGGTCATGCGGTCAGGTAGGCCACCAGCTCGCTCAGATCCGCCAGCGTCGTCGGTGAGTCCTCGTAGCGCTCGCCGAGCGCGATGTACCGGCCCCGCCCGTACACCTCGATGTGCGCCCCGTCCTCGCGGCGGATACGCCGCCCGCGCAGGACCCGGCCGCGACCCCAGATGTGCAGGCCGGTGCCCGATGGGCTCACCTCGGTGAACGTCGCCGGGCAGCGCGCCAGGATGTCCGCTGCCCACGGCACCGGTCGCCCGTCGATGAGGGCGTGGTCGAGGTCGATGCACACGATGCCGTCGCCGCCGCAGGCCGACCATCAGCGTGCCGACCGCCGCCAGGGTGGTCGTCCCGCCCGGGAGCTGCCCGGCGAAGGAG
>NZ_JBHUSG010000122.1:0-3411 GCF_042673745.1 Kitasatospora sp. NPDC057015 | reverse complement strand
GCGCTCAAGCGGGAGCTGGTCGCCTGCCTACGCACCGGGCGGGCACTTCGAGAGCCTCGGTCGAGGTCACGGAACAAGCCGCAAGGGCATGTCACTTCGGATGTCGTCCTCAGTGAACGTCCTGCAGAGGCCGGGGACCGCGCGGTCCCGGGGCATTGGGAAGGCGATCTGATCATTGGGACGGGCCGGTCCGCGATCGGCACGATCGTCGAGCGCAGCAGCCGATCTGCACTCCTGGTGCATCTACCGAGGATGGAGGGCTGGGGCGAGGTGCCACCTGTGAAGAACGGGCCGCCGTTGGGCGGCTACGGCGCCGTCGCGATGAACACTGCTCTGACCGAGTCGATGACGAAGCTACCCGAGCAGCTCCGCAAAACCCTGACCTGGGACCGCGGGAAGGAACTTTCCGGGCATGCCCAGTTCGCGCTCGAGACAGGGACGAAGGTGTTCTTCGCCGATCCGCACTCGCCCTGGCAGCGACCCACAAACGAGAACACGAACGGGCTGCTGCGTCAGTACTTCCCGAAGGGCACGGACCTGTCCCGGTGGTCCGCCGGGGACCTCGAAGCCGTCGCACTGGCGATCAATAACCGACCCCGCAAGATCCTTGGCTGGAAGACCCCGGCCGAGGTCTTCGAGGAGCAGCTACGCTCACTACAACAGCCCGGTGTTGCAACGACCGGTTGAACTCACCCAGCACGCATCCAGCGAGTTCGCGGCGCTCTGCGACCGGTTCGGCGTGATCCGATCGCGTGGAGCCGTCGGCACCAGCGCCGACAACGCCGCCGCGGAGTCCTTCAACGCCAGCATGAAACGAGAGACGCTCCAGGGCGCGAAACGCTGGCCCGGAGCCCGCGCCGCCCGCCTGGCCGTCTTCCGCTGGGTCACCCGCTACAACACCAGGAGACGGCACTCCGCCCTCGGCCAACAGAGCCCGATCACCTACGAACAACGATCAACTACGCGGACCATCGCCGCATGACAACCGGTATCCTCGATCCAGGGGAAAGCCCCGGAAGACCCTGCGCCGTCGTTACTGCGTGGGTCGATGGTGGCCCGCCGACGGCGAGGTGGTCTTGTTCAAGGCCGCGAAGGTGCGGACCAACCGCTACCTCTATCGCGGAGCCACCCTGGCCGCAGCGTGCGGCCGAACCGGCACCCTCGACTCACCGGCTGGCCGTCGTCCTGGTCAACTTCCGTGACAGCGCCCTGGCGGAGCCCGCTGCCCTGCATGACCGGGCAGCGAGGTCTTCTTCGCTACCACGGATTCCCTGACCCCGTTCATGGCCGCCAACTCCGGCAGCCGCCGCGCCGTCATCCCAGCGAAGGGGGACGGAGTGTTCGGCCCCTTCGACCTGGACCTCGCCTCAGGTTGCGACACCCGCGCGCGCCTCGCCACCTCCGGGGCAGCCTCGCTCGCACCAACACTTCTCGGTGCCGCCTTGATCGCCACCGGAATCATCACTGTCCTGTCACTGCGCCGACGCCGGCGGCATCCCCGCCGCTAGGTTCTGCAGCCGGCCCGCGCTTGCGGCCCGGCATCTTCCTGGCGGTGTCCGTCCGGTCGTGGCCACGGGTACCCCGGCGGCGGCATGCAGGCTCCGGGTGTCGAGCACCACCAGGACCGGGTCGGCCAACCGTCCCCGGCCCTCACGCACCTGCTGGCGCATCAGGTCATGGCTGACCTCGTCGGTACCGTCGTCGCGCCATTCGTAGAAGCAGTACTTCACCGCGTCAGGCGGGCAGCAGGTCGTGGAGCAGGTAGTCCCATGGGCAGCCGCTCCGGGACTGGTACAGGAGCGCGTTGACGATCTCCCGTATCTCGTACCGCCACCACCGAGCTATGGAGCAACCACGGCGGCACTGTCGACGCCGGCCTCCGCGAAAGCTCGGGGCGTTGAACCGGCCGCCCGGCCATGGGCGGGAAACCTCCCTGTCAAAGCTGGTGTCAGTGTCAACCGTGACCTCCGGGGGCGTCGAACAGTAGCTCACGGCCTCGCGGATTGACTGCCGAGCGTCGGGCCTGCCGACCTCGACGCGACGATCTCCTGGCCACCCTCAGGCGAGCCGCCTGCACGGTCTGGTGACTGTGCGGGCCGCTCGCCTGGGGTTGGCCGGGCCCGGGTTGAGCTGGGGCCCGGCCAACCTTGTGTGGGAGGTGATCAGCCGACCCGAGTAAACGTCCAGCGTTGGCCGGCGGCCGCGGTGTCAACCTCCTGGGTCGCAGGGGAGAGGTCAGTGCTGCCCTTGATCGTCAGCGACAGGTTGCTGCCAGCATCCCGGACGGTGACCGCCGAGGCTCCGTTTGCGGCGATGCGCCACCTCTGGGCGGCGATTCCGGTGCAGGGCGACTGGACGACCTTCGCCCCGGCGGCAGTCGAGCTGGAGGCGATGTCGAGGCAGTAGCCGCTATTGACGTTGGCGATGCTGTAGGTCGAATCGGTGTTGCCCGTGAGTCGCCACTGTTGGTTGGTGCCGCCGTGCGGTGTCCACTGAATGATCTGTGTGCCGGACACCGTCGATCTGCCCGGCACGTCGAGGGCCTTGCCGAAGCCGTCGGTCAGTGTGTAGAGGCCGTCGGCCAGGCCGTCGGTGGGTGCCGGCCGCAGGACGTCGATCTCGGCGGCGCTGGCGAACTGGTTCTGCGTTCCCCATTCCGACAGGACCCGGAGTTTGATGTATCGGGCCGTCACCGGGGGGAACGGGATCTCCTTCTCGGTCGCATCGTTGGCGAGAGTGCCGCTGCCGGCGAGGGTGTACGGCCCGGTGTCCGTGGTGGCGGTGGACAGTTCGTACTGCTTCACACGGCCGTTGAGGCCACCGTCCTGGCGCGGCAGGTACCGCCAGCCGTTGATGGTGGTGGCCGTGTGGGTGTCGACAACGATCTCGGCGGGCAAGGAGGTGGTGACGCCGGCGTAGGCGGTGTGCCAGAAGGTGTAGGGGTTGTTGTCGACAGCGTTCTTGGCAGCGCCATTCTCTTGGGTTTCTTCGGCGCTAGACACCGATGCGGTCCATCCGGTCTGCGACTCGGTGCTCGGCGAGCCGTGTTCCGCCCCGCCCACCTGGTCGACGGCGTCGACGAACGCGGGGAAACTGGTGGCCTTCGGTCCGCCCCAGGTGCGGTCGGCTACGGCCTGCATCGGACGGCGCGCCCAGTAGTCGAGCCAGGCCACATCTCTGGTCTCAGCCAGGTCGTTCCACCGAGAGACCTTGTAGCCGACAGTGGTGCTGTCCGTGCTGTAGGAATAGTCGTAGAGCTTGCGGGGATCGGAGTATCCGTAGCTGCCAGGAGCGGTGCCGACGCCGCTGACATATTAGAGGGCGTTTGATGTAACCGATATACGGCTTATGGCCTAGTAGGTCCCTCGCCAGGTTGGTATGGTCTCGTCCGTTATGCGCTTCGCGAGGTTG
>NZ_JBHUSG010000121.1:0-3524 GCF_042673745.1 Kitasatospora sp. NPDC057015 | reverse complement strand
ACGCGATCACCGCCATTACCTGGCCTTCTGCGACCTCGCCGCCGTCATCACATGCCACAAACGCCTGACAAAGAGCACCACATAGGACAGGTTCTAAGCCCGAAACGCAAAGGACCACTGCCCATGGCAACCAGGAGAATCCGGCACCGCGTGCTGTCCGCAGCGGCGGTCCTCCCGCTCCTCGCGGGGGTGGCCGCCTGCGGCACCGGTGAAGGGTCGGGGCAGCCGAGCGGCTCGCGGACCACCACCGTTACCTTCTGGGGCTGGGCCCCGGGTACGAGGAGGCGGCGGCGCGGTTCAACGTCACGCACGAGGACGTCCAGGTCAGGTTCGAGAAGATCGTTCCTGGCAGCAAGGGCGGCTACGCCAAGATCTTCGCCGCGGTGAAGGCGGGCAACGCCCCCTGTCTCGCCCAGGTCGGCTACGAGTCGCTGCCCAGCTTCGTGGTCGAGGGCGCCGTCGAGGACGTGAGTCAGGCGGCGGCGGCCCACCGGAGCGAGTACGGCGAGGCGGCGTGGAACCAGGTCGGGATCGACGGCCGGGTCTACGGCATTCCGGTCGACATGGGCCCGATGGCGCTCTACTACCGCACCGACGTCTACGCCAGGCACGGCATCGAGCCCGAGGCGACCTGGGAGCAGTTCGCCGCCGACGCGGCCACGCTGCACGCCGCCGACCCGGACGGCTACCTGAGCGTCCTCAACCCCGACGACCCCTGGTGGTTCGCCGGCATGAGCGCTCAGGCGGGCGGCAACTGGTTCGCCGCGGACGGGCAGGGGTGGAAGGTCTCACTGGCCGACAAGGGAACCACCAAGGTCGCCTCCTACTGGCAGGACCTGGTGAACAGGGGTCTGGTCAAGGCGGAGCAGAGCTACACACCCGACCTGTACAAGGAGTTCCAAGACGGCACCATCGCCGCCTACGCCGGCCCGGTGTGGTTCTCCGGCGTCCTGGAGCAGAACTCGGCACAGGCCGCCGGGAAGTGGGCGGTCGCCCCCATGCCGCAATGGGAGGACGGGACCAGCTCCGTCGGCAACGACGGCGGGTCCGCCAGCGCCGTGCTCAAGGGCTGCAGGAACTCCGGAGCGGCCGTGGAGTTCGCCAACTGGCTGAGCACCGACGCGGCCGCCGTGGGCACCCTCGTGAACAGGGCCGGCATCTACCCGGCTTCGACCGGCGGTGCCTCGATCCCGGCCCTGTCCGCCCGGAGTGCCTACTTCGGGAACCAGCCGATCTTCGACGTCTTCAGGCAGTCGCTCGCGCAGGCCGCCCGGTGGACCTGGGGTCCCACGATGACCCAGACCTCCAGCGACCTCACCGACACCTTCGGTGCGGCCGTCGCTGCGCACACCGAGCTGTCCGCCGCCCTGGGAGCGGTCCAGCACCGGACGCTCGACGCGATGAAGGCCAAGGGCCTGACGGCCAGGGCCGGTTGACCCGGCGGGCGAATCGGACCAGTTGGTCCGCAGGCGTCCTCCGCACACCGCCGCCAGCACCGGAAGGACACCGGATGAGCGCACCACGGACGACGGTCGGCCCGGCGGGTCCGCCGGCCCCACCCACCCGGCAGAGCCCGGCACACACTAGGGCCGCCTTCGGATTCCTCCTGCCCTTCGGCCTGCTCTTCGCCGCGCTCTTCCTGCTGCCCATCGGGTACACACTCGGGCAGAGCCTCTACCGCGTCGAGCGCTCCGGACTCGGCTTCGGCCCGTCCCGGACGGTCTTCGCCGGTGCGGCGAACTACGCGGCAGCCCTCAAGGACGGCTCCTTCCTCGCCGGGGTCGCCCGGATCCTGCTCCTCGGGATCGTGCAAGTCCCGGTGATGCTGGGCCTGGCCCTCGTGCTGGCCCTGCTCGTCGACACCAGGAGCACCCGGCTGCGCGGGTTCTTCCGGCTCGCCTGCTTCCTGCCGTACGCGATCCCGGGAGTGGTGGCCACCCTCCTGTGGGCCTTCCTGTACCTGCCGGGGACCAGCCCGCTGGTGGCCGGCCTGACGAGCATGGGCATCCGCGTCGATCTCCTCTCCGCCGGCACGGTGCTCTGGTCGACGGCGAACATCGTCACGTGGACCTGGACCGGCTACAACATGCTGGTCATCCTCGCCGCCCTCCGGGCGGTCCCCGGTGAGCTGTACGAGGCCGCCGAACTCGACGGCGCCGGCTCCTGGCGGATCGCCTGGCACATCAAGATCCCGCTGGTGGTCCCCGCGCTGGTGCTGACCGGAACCTTCTCGATCATCGGAACGCTCCAACTGTTCACCGAGCCCGTGATCCTGCGCTCGCTCACCTCGACCGTCTCCGCCGACTACACACCCAACATGGCGGCCTACCAGGCGGCCTTCGGCGCCAACGACTACGGCAGGGCCTCGGCCATCGCCGTCCTGCTCGCCCTCGCCACGTGCCTGCTGTCGTTCTCGTTCCTGCGCCTTTCGGCCCGTCTCACCGGCAGCCGGGTGGGGCGATGAGCACCGGTACCGTGTCCAGGCGGCACCCGACTGCCGAGCCTGCGCCCGCCCGCCGCCGGTCCGAGCCGTCCCACGCGCGAAGGCGCCGGCGGCGCCCCGGCGTCATGGGAACGGCCGTCCTGTCCGTCCTGTCCGCCTACTTCCTGCTGCCCGTGTGGTGGCTGACGGTTGCGTCCACCAAGAGCAGCGGCGACCTGTTCGCCACCAACGGCTTCTGGTTCGCGGACTTCGGCCTCGGGCGGAACCTGCGGGAGCTGGCGGCCGCCGACGACGGCCTGTACGTCCGGTGGCTCCTCAACACCCTGCTGTACGCCGGAGTCGGCGCCGCAGGGGCGACCCTGTTCGCGGCCATGGCCGGCTACGCCCTCACCAAGTACCGCTTCCGGGGCCGCGAGAGCGCATTCAACGTCGTCCTCGCCGCCGTCCTGGTGCCGGCACCGCTGCTCGCACTGCCGGTCTACCTCCTGCTGTCCGAGGCCCACCTGGTGAATACCGTCTGGGCCGTGATCCTTCCCAGCCTGGTCAGCCCGTTCGGGGTGTACCTCTGCCGCGTCTACGCCGACTCGGCGGTGCCGAACGACATCCTCGAAGCGGCCCGGCTGGACGGCGCGGGCGAGGCCCGGATCTTCTTCACCGTGGTGCTCCGGATCCTCTCGCCGGCCCTGGCCACCGTCTTCCTCTTCCAGTTCACCACCGTCTGGAACAACTTCTTCCTGCCCCTGGTGACGCTGTCGGACCAGCGGCTCTGGCCGGTCAACCTCGGCCTCTACTACTGGAGCGGGCTGAAGGACCACACGCCGTACAACCTCCTCGTCACCGGCTCGCTGCTGTCCGTAGTCCCGCTGATCGTCGCCTTCCTCATGCTCCAGCGCTTCGGGCGCGGCGACCCGCAGCGGGCCGCGTGACAGCGTGAATCCGGTCGGTGGGCCGGCCGTCCCGGGGTGGCGGCCCTGCTCTTTGCGGGGAGGTGGTGCCGGGGCTACGTTGAAACCAGGAGGCCCGGCGGGTCTCGTGGAGGTCGGCTGTGGCGGTGGACCGCGAGGGCGTCGGGACGGGGCGC
>NZ_JBHUSG010000120.1:0-3889 GCF_042673745.1 Kitasatospora sp. NPDC057015 | reverse complement strand
TGCGGCCAGCGCGCTCAGCTCGACCGTCTGCAGGAAGCCGTCGCGAAGCAGCGCGAAGTTGCCGTGCTCGAACAGGATGTCCATGCCGGCGGCCCCCTTTCAGTTCGGGGATGGAAGGGATCGGCGGCCCGGTGGCACCGGCTGCCGGAGACTGCGGGTAGGGTCGTCCCCGTCTCCGCCGGCGCGCCTCATTGCACGCCTGGATGCCAGTACCACCGGGCCGTGCACCCGGTCCGGGAGCGTTCGAACCGGGAGTCGGTGGGGTGTTGGACCCGCCATTGGATGTGCGGGCCGGCAGCACGGTGAGGGTCAGTAGCGGTTCAGGGTCGGCATCGCGGCGGGGGAGCCGGAGAGGCCGAGGGTGGCGTCGTAGGCCTTCTTCCAGTCGCCGTTGTCCTCGTGCGCGCTGAGGGCGTTGTTGATCGCGTCGCGCAGCGCCTTGTCGTCCTTGGCCAGGCCGACGCCGTAGTTCTCCTTGGTGAACGGCTTGCTGACGAGCTTGAACTTGCCGGCGTTCTTGGCGGCGTAGCCCTTGAGGATCGAGTCGTCGGTGGTGACGGCGTCGACCTCCTTGGTCAGCAGCTTGTCTACACACTGCGCGTAGGTCTCGTACTGGGTGATCTTGGGGCCGTACGGCTCGATCTGCTTGATCGAGGTGGAGCCGGCGACGGTGCAGACGTTCTTGCCCTTGACCGACTCGGGGCCGGTGATCTCGGTGTTGTCCAGGTTGACCAGGAGGTCCTGGCCGGCGACGTAGTACGGGCCGGCGAAGGAGACCGAGTTCTTGCGGGTGTCGGTGATGCTGTAGGTACCGACGTAGTAGTCGATGCCGCCGCCCTTGATCTCGGTCTCGCGGTTCGCCGAGGCGATGGTCTTCCACTCGATCTTGTCGGCGGAGAAGCCGAGGTCGGCGGCGACCATCTTGGCGATCTCGATGTCGAAACCGTTGCGGGTGTTGGTGCTGAGGTCCTCGAAGCCGAGGAACGGCTGGTCGGCCTTGGCGCCGATGATCAGCTTGCCGCGGGTCTTGGCCGCCTCGAAGGTCTTCGAGCCCTCGACCTTGGCGTCGGCCTTCACCTGGTAGGTCGGCAGCTTCGGCGCGGCCGAGGCGCCCGCGGCGCTGTCGCCCGGGGTGCCGCTCTTGCCGCACGCGGCGGTGGTGGCGGTGAGCGCGACGACGCAGAGCGTGGCGGCGATGACGCGGTTGGATCTCATGGGTGCTCTCCTGGGGGGGGTGAGGGCCGCGGGTGGGGGCCGCGCGGGGGGGTGCGCGTCGACCTGTCAGTGGTGCAGGATCTTCGACAGGAAGTCCTTGGCGCGGCCGCTGCGCGGGGCGGTGAAGAAGGCTTCGGGGGTGTTCTCCTCGACGATCCGGCCGTCGGCCATGAACAGGACCCGGTTGGCGGCGGAGCGGGCGAAGCCCATCTCGTGCGTGACCACCACCATCGTCATGCCGTCGGCGGCGAGCCGGCGCATGACCTCCAGCACCTCGTTGATCATCTCGGGGTCGAGGGCCGAGGTCGGCTCGTCGAAGAGCATCACCTTGGGGTTCATCGCGAGGGCGCGGGCGATCGCCACCCGCTGCTGCTGCCCGCCGGACAGCTGGGCCGGCAGCTTGTCGGCCTGCGCCGCGACGCCGACCCGCTCCAGCAGCTCCCGGGCGGTCGCCTCCGCCTGCGCGCGGGGCACCTTGCGGACCTTGACCTGGCCGAGCACCACGTTCTCCAGCACGGTCTTGTGCGCGAAGAGGTTGAAGCTCTGGAAGACCATGCCGACCTCGGCGCGCAGCCGCGCGAGCTCCCGGCCCTCGGCCGGCAGCGGCCGGCCGTCGATGGTGATCGTGCCGGAGTCGATCGTCTCCAGCCGGTTGATGGTGCGGCAGAGCGTCGACTTGCCGGAGCCGGAGGGGCCGATCAGCACCACCACCTCGCCCTGGGCGATCTCCAGGTTGATGTCCTGGAGCACGTGCAGGGCGCCGAAGTGCTTGTTCACGCCGTCCAGCACCACCAGCGGGGCCGCGCCGGGCGCCTGGTCCTTGACGATGCTCGTGCTCATCGCGACGTGCTCCCTCGTGTCGGCCCTGAGGGAACTCCCTTGGGCGAAAGTGGCGATGGGGAGAACATAGGAGTACTGAGATGCCAGATCAGTGAATCTGAGTGGAAATTGAGGATCACGATCTAGCTACAGGAGGCCGGATATCAATGCGTTACAGTGAGTACGCTCCTGCGACCGTCGGCCTCATGGCCGAATACCCGTGACGTGGGAGATCTCAATACACGACGCCCGCGGAACGCACTCTCCCCGGACACGGAAATCCACAGCACACCTGGCCGCCGAGGGATGGATCAGGCATCGGACTCCATTCCGGCGATCGTGTCGCGGGTGGTTCCAAGCCTCTTGAAGGCGTTGGCGACGTGCATCTCGACGGTGCGCGCTTGGAGAGGGAGGGTTCCGCGGCACGGTCCTGGCTCCTTGCGCCGTGGGCAAAGGCTTCGGTGGCGTGCTTCTCGTAAGGTGAGAGTTCGGCGCCGTAGCCGCGGCGCCCCCGAGGAGCCGAACGTGACAGGCCTACTACCGCAACGGTGCTTACCGAGACGAGGCTCTCGTGCAACCGGTGGTCCAGGGCCTGCCAGGTGACGACGGTGTCGTGGCTGGTGGTGGCCACGACGTGGAAGACGTCGGCCTGCTCCAGCTCGAAGCGCCAGCTCTTGCTGTAGTCGTAGCCCGCCTCCGCGGTCACCCGGCGGAACAGGATCTGTCGTCGATCGCGCGGCGGACCATCGCCCTCGCGAGCTGGACCTTGGTGGCGAACTCGACCTCGTCGCCGATCCGGGCGGCCCGGCAGCGCCCGCGGTCGTCCGTCCAGGATTTCGGCAGGTAGAGCGACCGGTCGATCAGGATCCGGCCGCGCGTGCTCGCACAGGCGAGGAAAACCCCGACCTGGCAGTGCTCGGTCCGGCCGGCGGTGCCGGAGTATTGCCTTTGGACGCCGGCCGAACGGACACCCTTCTTCAGGAGTTGGGTCGGGGACGGGACGCCGTGCACCGTTTCGGGTGTCAGTCTTCCCGTCCCCGCCCGCCGAACCGGACGTGCCCGTTGGCCGAGCATCCGGCTCTCCACGTGATCCGGTGGATCAGGCGAGGTATTCGCTGACCTGGCCGACGAAGGCCATATCGTCGTGGTTGGTCCGGCGGAAGCGCGCTCCCTCCGGGTCCACCTCGTCGATGTTGTAAGGCGTGCTGATCTGCGCTCCGCGATAGCGGTAACGCTCAACACGCGTCTTCGCCGGGTTGTAGAGGACGATCCCGCCCTCGGTGATGCCGTCGGCAGCGAAGAACAGCCGCCGCAGCTTCTTCCAGGTCAGATGGGGGTGCTTTCGGCGTATCCAGAGGATCATCCTCCACCATGCATAGTGGCCGAGGTAGGAGAACGTCTTCTTCGATGCACCGTAGCGGAAGTAGGCCGCCCAGCCCCGCAGGACCGGGTTGACCGTCCGCAGCACTGCCTCCAACGAGAGCAGGGTCGTGCCCCGCTCCGTCAGCCTCTTGATCTTGTGCATCACCGATGCCAAGGCTGACTTGGACGGGATGGTGAGCACGACGCGGCGACCGTCGCCCCGGGTCTTCGCCTGGATGTGGAAGCCAAGGAAGACGAAGCCGTCGTCTATGTGGGTGATGTGGGTCTTCTCCTCCGAGAGGGTCATCTTCAGCCTGTCGGCCAGCAGCATGCCGATCTCCGCCTTGATCACTTCCGCGTCCTCCCTCGTGCCGTGCACGAGCACGACGAAGTCATCCGCTTATGCCGATGTGCGGGTTATGCCGACCGGGGTGGTGAAGGTGCTGGTGACGGGCCTGCGAACGCTGGGCTGACCGGCATAATCCAGTGGTCC
>NZ_JBHUSG010000119.1:3521-4111 GCF_042673745.1 Kitasatospora sp. NPDC057015 | reverse complement strand
GTTCTGGTAGTACAGCCGAGCGCCTGGCGGCGAGCTGAAATTTTTGGGGGAATAGGAGAATTGCTGGAGAGTCCCGGGCTGTGCGTTTTTCGAGACAATATTCGGATATAACGGTATCGGCGGGATCGGATTGGCAATATATTTTCCATCCATATCCTCGACCGGCTTGCCCGCCGCATCAAGAATATTGTCCGCCTGTTCGAAGGTTGCGTAGATAAAATACGGAGCCGATGATGTTTTCTGAATAATGTGCAAGCCAATGAGGCCGAAATCGTCGTCGACATAGTACGTCTTCGTATCCGCGCCGTCGCCCTTGACGTAATAACGCACGCGGGTTGTATAGAAACGGCCGGATGCTCGCTCGGAGGCAGTCAATCGTCGCCAGGCCGCCTTGACCTCGACCGAGCCGTAAGGCAAGCAGATCAAGCCGCTGCAGGGCGGGAGCGGATCGTCTCCGTGATCCGAGATGTATTTCGCCGTTGCTTCGAATATGCCGGCCACTCTTTTGTCGCTGACACCGCCCAACAACTGGTTCGCCGCGACATAGGCGTATTCCTTGCGGTTGGCCTTGGCCATGAACAAGATCTGGG
>NZ_JBHUSG010000119.1:2532-3511 GCF_042673745.1 Kitasatospora sp. NPDC057015 | reverse complement strand
GGTTGATCCACGGCGTCGGGCCATAGGCGATTCCTCGGTATGCGGTGATCGGGATTTTGTAGTTGTAAGCGGGCCGTGCGTCGTAACCGTAATCGTCCGATTCATTCGCGTTATACCCCGGAGGCTCGCCTTGACCCGGGAAGATTTCAACCTTCCCGCGAAAGGTGTGCCATACAAGCGGTCCGGTAAACCCGGGGTTGCCGAATAGCTGGGAAGGGTCTGCCGTATCACGTGGCTGAGCATTGTCGATACGAGCCACCGCTGGCCAGTTCAAGGCGATAAATTCCTTCCAGGCGAATTGCGCCGCATCCGTCAGCGTTGCACAGGATGCGCCCCCCGGGATGTCGGCGGGAAAGCCCGAGACGATCGGAATCCCGTCGTTCGTCGCTCCTGGACACGCACATGCTCCAATTCTGGGAATTGCTGCCCAAAACATCATACCGGCAGTCAACAGAGTTGCACGGGTCAAACGGGTACGTAGCCCGATCGGCAAATCGAACATATCCCCTCCTTTGGTGATAGCAGGTGAAACCGCCGTCGCCTTCGACTGCGACTTCATCTGCCGCATTTCGTATCCGAACCAAAATCAGTCAATGCAGGGCCGTCATTAGTCGCGTGTCCGGCCAACGTGTTGAAGTACGCAACGGATAGAGGGTGAACGCGAAAATCCGATAATATCGAGTTCGGGTTTGCGTCGTAGACGTGCTCACGATGTGGATTTTCTGTCCATCGCTCGCTTTGGTATGCGATGGCGGCGCCAACCCCACATTCGACCGGTATAAACAACGGGAGCCAGGGTTGATGTATTGCCCCTCGAATCGTTGGCGCTGGATATTCTCGCCCCATATATCCCCCAGTGTAGGATTGCCACCAGCTTCAGATCGAATGATTCTTATAACGGAACGGCGAGCAACTCTTGTTCGTATTCCACTCGATACGAAGGTAAAAATGTAGCTGTTATTGTTGACAGGTGACCTTT
>NZ_JBHUSG010000119.1:0-2514 GCF_042673745.1 Kitasatospora sp. NPDC057015 | reverse complement strand
CCAGGGAAATTGTGCTTCACTTCTCCAGCGTGAACCGTAAAAGTGAACATTCCTGAACTCATGGACCCCGGCCATGTTCATACAAGCTTATCGTAGGCGCCTCTCCCTCGACAGTCCGTGGCTGAACGACGTCCGAAACAATGGAAAGACCGATCGAGCGATCGTCGAAGCGCTACAACGTTTGATTGATCGACTTCGACGATAGGCAACCCCAGGAGATCATCTGAGGCACTTTGAGCGCTAAGGAGTCAGCACGCTTGAGAGGAGCGTCGAACACCCAGCACTTCAGTGTCAGCCGCTGCAGCCGGCTCCCCATATAGTCCGCGCTGATCGGCGATCTTATAAATTTTCTCAGCCGGCTTGAGGGCACGCAGCTGCGTGTCAGTGAGCATAAAAACCTCCTCGAACGTATACCGTCGGCCGATACCGTCAACCCAGCGTGACGGTATCGGACAGGACCGTCCGAGGAGGAAAAATCGGTACCGCCAACAGTACCGACATTTCCACGTGGCATTGCGCGGATCGCCGAGGATCTCGACAGACAATAACCCCCTGTTTTTAAACGGAAAAACAGGGAAAACCGGAACTCCCGGAACGACTTGGGAGCAGTCTAGATCACTCCCACTCACTCATCAATGAGCCTTGTAACACTTTGATTTTAATGATTTTTATACAGGTCACTTTTTCCGATGCCACGCGAAATACCACGTTAAAAAATTGCCCGTTTCTGCCTGTAGTTGCCGGATACTGCTAGACCATCAGACCCACCCGATGCTTCTAAGGAACGCATAGGACGCGCACGCCGCAGCCACACAAGCGCATATCGCGCCTCGCCCATTCATACGCCCGATACGCTGCAACTCTCCGATGAAGGTGTCGATGTTGTTCGGCACTTGGATCAGCGCGGACCAAAGCCAGAACACAGCAGCCCCAAGCGAGGCCACCGCGCCAACGATGCCAACCGCGATGTCAAGTTTCGTCATCACGCCAGCGTACCAGCAAACAGGTCGGCAGACTCGCCACGCCTCTCAAGCACCTGCTCGACACCCTTCTGGAACGCCTGCTCGATCCGCTCGCTGGCGATCTTGAAATAGCCTGCGTCCTGCTCCATGCCGATGAACTTCCGCCCCGTGTTCGCGCACGCAACGCCGGTCGTGCCGCTTCCCATGCAGTTGTCCAGCACCGTTTCACCTTCGTTGGTATAGGTGCGAATTAGGTACTCGCAAAGCCCCACCGGCTTCTGAGTTGGGTGGACAGACTTCACAGAACTTCCGGCGTTTGAAAATTTCAAAAGCGTCTTCGGATACCAAGTGTCGTAAACCTTGTCTGTGCTCACCGCCCTCTGCATGCCGCCCATAATTTCCGTTCTGGCGTATTCCGTCTTGCCGCGTCGCTCAATCTTGTCTGCCGGGCGGGGAATCATGATCGGGAAATACCTGTGCGGCTGCTCACTAAAAACGCTTACGCATTCCGTTTGCTGCATGGGCCGTTTTTTTGCAACCAGATGCCCGCGAGCTGTCACCTTGTCCCATGTCCAATCATAGCGATAGGCTCGCAAATTACTAAGCCGCATGTGGCTTGAAAATGGTTCCGATCCGAACAGCACAATAGCGGCGTTAGGCTTCACCACGCGCCGGTATTGCTCCCACAGTTTATCGAACGGTATTACGACATCCCACTTACAAGCAGTGGTGCCATATGGCAAATCACAAAGGACCATGTCAACGCTTGCATCTGGGATCGACTTCATGAGTTCAAGGCAATCGCCTTGATACAGACTGAACGGCTTTTTTTGGAATTCTTGTGCGTCGTTAAACATTTCAAGCAATCGGTGATGTGATTGCTCAATCGTGACCTGCGCAAGAAGGCAGGCATTCTCGCGTTTTCCGAAACGACGTAGCCATTGATGATGCAACTAATTCGTCAACAGGGCAGCATCGAAAGGCGGCTTTTTGGCGAGTTCTGCGCATGGTATCGGACGATCTGACTTTTCTTCACCAGATCAAACGTTTGCGTCGATCCGGTTGGATCGGGAATGGCATGGAGCGATGCCATACGGCCCTTCCGATACCACGATTTGAAGGTGTTGTTTTTGAGGCTCGAACCGTTGCTGGGCAAGGCTCTGAGCGATTTCGATACCACGCGAAACCGAGTCATCAATGAGGGGCATCGCAGCGCTCGCGGCGAACGGCGAAATCCATACCTTCAGCCATGCCATGAATAAAAAGTGCTTGACCGTGCTTTTCGGCCCCGAAGCCGCCGCTCACGTTAGTTCGCCCACCTTATTGATGATGCGAAAAAGCCCGCAATTTAGCGGGCTTTTGTCGTTCTACTGCCTGTGATTGCCTGGTACTGCTAGATAATGCACCAAAATGGGGCTCACTCCCACTCGATCGTCGCCGGCGGCTTGCCCGAGATGTCGTACACCACACGGTTGATCCCGCGCACCTCGTTGATGATCCGGTTCGACGCGCGGCCGAGCAGCGCGTACGGCAGATGCGCCCAGTGTGCGGT
>NZ_JBHUSG010000118.1:0-4147 GCF_042673745.1 Kitasatospora sp. NPDC057015 | reverse complement strand
CCCGAGCCCGCCCCCCCGCCCCCCCCCCCCGGCCGCCCCCGCCGCCGCGGCCGCCGCCGCGCCCGCCCGCTCGCCCGCCGGCCGCGGGGGGGGGGGGGGGGGGGGGGGGGGGCGGCGAGCCCGCTCTTCGTAGCAGGCGGTCCGTGGGGATGCGTACCTGGATGCGTACCTACTGGGAGGACCGCCCCCAGGACGGGTGGCCCTCCCACTGCTCGGGGGTGTTGGTGACCTGGGTGACGGCGGAGCCGTCGGCCTTCATGGTGTAGATCTCCGCCGTGGCGCCGGAGGGGGCCTGGGCGAAGGTGACCTGCTGGCCGTCGGGGGAGAAGGCGGCCACCCCGTAGAAGGTGTCGGACGGCGCCGGCGTGAGCGCGGTGACCGCGCTGCCGTCCGGGTGGACGGTGTAGATGCCGCCGCCGGGAGTGAAGTCGGGACCGGCCGGATACGTGGTGAACAGGACGCGGGTGCCGTCCGGCGACCAGCTGGGCCGGTCGCCGGCGCGCAGCGCCCACGGGGTCAGCTGGCGCATTCCGGTGCCGTCCGCGTTGATGACGAAGATCGCGGTGCTGTCGGCGGGCTGCCCGGTGCCGCTGGTTCGGTAGGCGAAGGCGAGCTGGGTGCCGTCCGGCGACCAGGCGGCGTTGTCGACCCGGCCGGAGAACGGCTTGTCGTTGGTGAGCATGGTGAGCCGCTGCGCGTTGGTGCCGTCGGCGTTCATCACGAACAGGTCGGAGTACTGGATCTGCTGCTGGGCGTCGTCCAGGGCGCCCCAGGAGCGGCTGAAGGCGATCAGCTTGCCGTCCGGCGAGAAGGCGGGGGTGCGCTCCTCCTCGTTCAGGCAGTCCGGTGCGTCCTCCTGGCAGATCTGCGGGACCTGCTGGGGCTCCCCGCCGGTCGCGCCGACCGTCCAGAGGCGGGCGGCGCCGGCGGCCGGGCTGCGGTCGAAGGCGATGGTCCGGCCGTCCGGTGACCAGTCGGGGTGGTCGTCCACGGCGTCGGCCGGCGGCTGGGTGAGCTGCTGCCGTCCGCTGCCGTCGGGGGCGACGGTGAAGATCGCACCCGTGGTGCGGCCCGGGTCGAGGTAGCCCCGGGTGGCGATCAGCCCGTTCCGCGCGGTGACCGCGAGGGCCGCCGGTGCCGCGCCGTCGGCGGCCGGTGCGGCGCTGGTCGGTTCGACGGCGAGGGGGGTGTCCGCCGCGGAGGAGGGCATCAGGTTGCTGTCGGCTCCGCAGCCGGTCAGCAGTGATCCCAGAAGAAGGGAGCACGCTGCTGCCCCGTACGAAACTCCTCTGCCGCGCATGTGTCCGTCTCCGATCCAGGACGAGGGCCCGTGAGCGGGCGCTGTCACTGTGTCAGACGGGTGAAGCGCCCCGGCGGACCGACACGCAACTCTTTGCAATCGATTGGCTACCCAAGGTTTCGGCGAGGGTGGGGGTGGGCAGCTGGTATGGCTCCCCCGGCAGCCGGTCGGGCCGCCCTCAGCCGGAAGGGCGGGTGCCACCCGCGAGGGGTGGGACCCGCCCTTCCTGTCACGTCACTGCCCGGGTGCTACTTCCCGCCCTGCTTCTTGGCGGCTTCCTTCGCGGCGCGGCGCTCGGCCTTCTCGACGGCCTCGGCCTCGTCCTCGGCCTCGGCGGCCTCCAGGGTGGGCGCGGTGCCGCCGAGCTGGGCGGGCAGCCACCAGGTGTCGTCCGGACCGTTCGGCTTGGCCGGGTACTCCCGCTGGGCGCGGTCGAGCATCTCGGTCATCGCGGCGCGCAGCCGGCGGGTGACCATCACCGGCTTGTCGCCCGGGGCCAGCGCGATCGGCTCGCCGATCATGATGGTGACGGGGACGTGGCGCTTGGTGAGCGTCTTGGGGCGGCCCTTCGTCCACAGCTGCTGGGTGCCCCAGAGGATGACCGGCAGCAGCGGGGTGCCGGAGTCGGCGGCCATCCGGGCGGCGCCGGTCTTGAACTTCTTCAGCATGAAGGAGCGGCTGATGGTGGCCTCGGGGAAGACGCCGACCACCTCGCCGGCCCGCAGGGCGCGGACGGCTGCGTCGTAGGCGGGCTGGCCGTCGGTGCGGTCGACCGGGATGTGCTTCATGCCGCGCATCAGCGGGCCGGAGACGGCGTGCTTGAAGACGTCGTCCTTCGCCATGAAACGGGTCATGCGCTTTCCGCCGCGGACGGCGCCGAGGCCGGCGAAGAGGAAGTCCAGGTAGCTGATGTGATTGCTCACCAGCACCGCTCCACCCTTGGCGGGGATGTTCTCGGCGCCCACGATCTTGATGCGCACGTCGAGCGCGCGGAAGACGGTGAGCGCGGCTCCGATCACCGGCGGGTACACGAAATCTGCCACGGTCAGCCCTAACTTCCACGGGCCTGGTGCCCGGTCCGGCGGTACCCGCGACGTACGAGGGCCGACCGGAGGGCGCGGCACGCCGCGACGGCCACGGGTGATACAGGACGATGATCCCCCGAACGAGGGCCGTCTGTCACGCGCGGGCGCCGCGGGGCCGAGTGGTGGCGGTGGTGCTCAGCCCGCCTGCACGCCCGGTCGGACCTGGGCCCGGCGCAGCAGGAGGTACATCTCGCAGCCGAGGCAGTAGCCGAACGCGGCGTTCAGGAAGGCGGCGGCCAGCGCGCCGGCGGTGGCGATCAGGCCGAGCCAGGTCAGGCCGCTCAGGTAGCCCACGGTGCCGACGACGGCGAAGCCGAGGCCGACGGCCTGGGCGAAGCGCGGCGGCCGGGCGTCCTCGGTCTCGGTGGGCGGTCCGAGGTGCGGGCGGATCAGGGCGAGGTACAGCCGGCCGTAGGGCGAGTACTTCGGGCCGGCGAAGGCGCCGAGCGCGAAGACCAGGGCCTGGGCGGCGAGCAGCGCGCCGCTGCCCGTGACCAGGACGGCGGCCAGGACGAGGGAGGTGAGGACGGCGGCGAAACGCGGGCCGCGCGGGTCGATCTGCATGGGGGCTCCGTGGGCGGGACTCGGGCGGGCTGACCGAAGGTGGGGTCAGCGACAGCGCGAGGCCGTGGCGCGGCACAGGTCGACCACCCGGCGGGTGGTGAGGCGCGGCAGCGCGGGGCGGTTGGAGTCCACGCCCCGATGGTACGCGGGCCCGTTCGGGCGGGTCGACCCCCCTGCGGGGCCGGGCGGCCGGCGTCCGGACGGGGGCGGGCACCCGGCGCGGGCGCTCGGCGCGGACGACCGGCGCGGGGCTCCCGGCGGGGGAGTGCGCGGGGTGGCGCACACTGGAGCGATGACCGGGTTGGTGGTGTGTGTTGTCGTGCTCGCGCTGGCGAGTGCGTTCGGATTGCTGCGCGCCAGGCGCGACGGGAGGCTTCGGGTGCGGACCAGGGACGACGCGGTACGGCTGTCCGCCGCGGAGCTCGGGGCGGAGCTGGGCGGTCGGGCGACCCTCGTGCAGTTCTCCACCGCCTTCTGCCAGCCCTGCCGGGCGACCCGCCGGGTGCTGGGGGAGGTGGCCGGGATGGTCGAGGGGGTGGCGCACGTCGAGATCGACGCCGAGGAGCGCCTGGAGCTGGTCCGCCGGCTGGAGATCCTGCGCACCCCGACCGTCCTGGTGCTGGACGCGGGCGGCCGGGTGGTCCGTCGGGCGGCGGGTCAGCCGCGTCGGGCGGACATCATCGCCGCCCTGGGCGAGGCGGTCTGACGGGGGCTCGGTCGGCGGGCGGCTGCGCGGGCGGTCCGTCTAGGCGATCGGGGTCCTGCTGTCAAGGGCAAGGTCGATCTTGGTGGCGCCGGTGAATCTCACAGCGGATGCGCCGCCCCGTCAGGTGGTGTTGGGCGCGGGCTGGGGCAGGATGGGCGCAGACGGTGTTGCAGCCGTCCGCAGGACCGTGCCGCACGGGGATTCCCCGAGGTCGCAGGGCCCTGGGGGCGTTCGGCCGGGTTCCCGGCGGCGCTAAGCTACTGGCCAGTAGTGACGGCTAAGCTACTGGCGAGTATGCTGCCAGGAAGTTCCGGACGGGCACGGGAACACGCTGCCCGGAGCGGGCGCGTGGCGTCATCGCCGCTTGCACCAGCCGCAGCCGCCGGACGAGACCAGTACAGGAGACAGGCCGTGAGCTTGAGGATCGTTGTCTGTGTGAAGTACGTGCCCGACGCGACCGGTGACCGTCGCTTCGCGGACGACCACACCACC
>NZ_JBHUSG010000117.1:0-4196 GCF_042673745.1 Kitasatospora sp. NPDC057015 | reverse complement strand
TGCGCCGACCCCACCCCACCCGGATACCGGGCCCCCAACCCCACCACCACCACCGGATCACCCGACACCGGAACCCCGACCGGCACGGGTGAGGCCGTCCGGCGCTCCTTGCCGAGGACCACCTCACGCAGGTATTCGGCCAGCCGGGCCGGGGTCGGGTGGTCGAAGATCATCGTCGCCGACAGCCGGGTCCCGACCGCCGTGGACAGCCGGTTACGCAGTTCCACGCCGGTCAGCGAGTCGAAGCCGAGGTCCTTGAAGGCCAGGTCGCCACCGATCTCGTCGCTGCGGCCGAGCACGGCCGAGGCGTGGGTGCCGACCAGGTCGAGCAGAATCTCGCGTTGCCGGGCCTCGGGGAGCGATCCCAGCTCGCTCGCAAGCCCGGTGGCCCGCACCGGTTTGCGGGCGCGTGCCAGCGCGCGCAGCACCGGCCGGTCGCCCAGTGCGGACAGCTTGAGTCGGGCCGCGACCACCGCCGGTTCCGCGGTGTCCAGGCCCCCGTCGAACAGGCCGAGTCCGTGGTCGGTCGCCATCGGCAGCAGTCCCGCGCGGGCGAGGCGTTCACCGTCGGCCTCGGACATCTGCCCGGTCAGCCCGCTGGCCTCGGCCCAGTAGCCCCAGGCCAGCGACACCCCCGGCAGTCCCTGGGCGCGCCGGTACGCGGCCAGGCCGTCGAGGTAGGCGTTGGCGGCGGCGTAGTTGGCCTGCCCGGGGCTGCCGAGTGTCCCGGCGGCCGAGGAGAAGAGGACGAACGCCGTCAGGTCCCGCCCGCGGGTGAGTTCGTGCAGGTGCCAGGCCGCCCGTGCCTTGGGCTCCCAGACCGCGGCCAGACGCTCGGGGGTCAGGGACTCGACCACGGCGTCGTCGAGCACCCCGGCCGCGTGCACGACCGCGGTCAGCGGATACGCGGCCGGGATCGCGTCCAGTACCGCCGCCAGCGCCTCCCGGTCGGCCACGTCGCACGCGGCCACGGTCACCTCCGCGCCCAGCCCGGCCAATTCCTCGCACAACGCCGCCCCGCCACCACTGCGGCTGACCAGCACCACATGCCGCACACCACGCTCGACCACCAGATGCCGGGCCACATGGCCACCCAGCGTCCCCGTACCACCGGTGATCAGCACCGTACCGGCCACATCGAAATCCACCGGAACAGTCAGAACGATCTTCCCGATGTGAGCCGCCCGACTCATGAACCGGAAGGCGTCCCGCGCGCGGCGGACGTCCCAGGTGGTGAGTGGTGGCAGACGCAGCTCGCCCGCACCGAGCAGGCGGACGGCCTCGGCCAGGATCTCCCCCAGCCGCTCCGGTCCCGCGTCGGCCAGGTCGAAGGCCAGCACGCCGGGCCGGATGTCGGCCTTGCCCATCTCCACGAACCGCCCGCCGGGTGCGAGCAGCCGCAGGGAGGCGTCCAGGAACTCACCGGACAGCGAGTTCAGCACCACGTCGAAGGGTCCGAACCGGTCGGCGAACTCCAGGGTCCGGGACGAGGCGATGTGGTCCTCGTCCAGCCCCAGGTCGCGCAGCGCGTCCCACTTGGCGGGGCTCGCGGTGGCGAACACCTCCGCCCCGAGCCGCCGGGCCAGTTGGATCGCCGCCATGCCGACGCCGCCGGCCCCGGCGTGGATCAGCACCCGGTCACCGGCCTTCAGCCCGCCCAGGTCGCGCAGGCCGTACCACGCGGTCAGGAACGTGATCGGCACAGTGGCGGCCTGGGCGAACGTCCACTCGTCGGGGATGCGCACCAGCACCCTGTGATCGGCGACGGCCACCCGGCCGAACGCGCCGGGCAGCAACCCGGCGACCCGGTCACCCGGCCGCAGCCCGGTGACCTCGGCGCCGACCTCGGTGACGACGCCCGCGCCCTCGCTGCCGAGCAGCGCCGGGTCCGGGTAGACGCCGAGGGCGATCAGCACGTCCCGGAAGTTCAGGCCGGCCGCCCGCACGGCGACGCGCACCTCCCGGGGCCCGAGCGGGGCCTGCTCGTACGGCAGGAAGGCGAGGTCGTCCAGGCTGCCCGTGCCCACCTGCGTCAGCCGGCCGTCGAACGCCTCCGGTGCGGAGCGCACGAGCCGGGGCACGTAGACGGCCCCCCGGCGCACCGCCAGCTGGTCCTCGTCGCCGACCGACAGGCCGTCGGGCAGCTCGTCGGCGTCCACGAGCACGAATCGGCCGGGGTGCTCGGCCTGCGCGGACCGGACCAGGCCCCATACGGCCGAGGCTTCCGGGTCGCTCACCCCGTCACCGGGGACGACGGCGACCGCGCCCCGCGTGCGCACCACGAGCCGTTCGCCGGGCCCGGCCAGGAAGTCCTGGACGGCCGTCAGCGCCTCGGCGACCGATCCGGGCGAGACGAGGGCGTCGCCGAGCGCGCCTTCGCCGGGGGTCAGCGGAATCCAGTCGAGGGTGTACAGCGGGCCGCGTTCAGCCATCGGACGGGTGGTCAGCGCCTCGATGGTCGCCACGGGCTCGCCGGACCGGTCCGCCAGGTGGACGGCGTACGTGCCGGGGCGCACCACCATCAGCCGCACCCGCGCGGAGGTCACGCCGGTGCGGTGGACCGCGATCCCGCCCAGCGAGAACGGCAGCCGCACGTCGCCTTCCGTGCCGGACAGCAGCGCCAGCGGTTGCAGGGCGGCGTCCAGCAGGGCCGGATGGACGGAGAACCGGGCCGCGTCCGGCACGGCGACCTCGGCGAACACCTCGTCGCCGCGGCGCCACACCGCCTGCACGGCCTGGAAGGCCGGCCCGTACTCGTAGCCCGCCGCGGCGAGCGTGTCGTAGAGCCCGGTGACCGGTTCCGCGCCGGCCGGCGGCCATTGCGTCAGCGCCTGCCCGAACACGGGCTGCCCGACCACAAGCTGCCCGCCCACCGTGCCGGTGGCGTGCCGCACCCAACCGTCCGTACGGGACCGGACGTCGACCGTGCGGCGGCCGGTCTCGTCCGGCTCGCCCACGACGACCTGTACGTCCACCGCGCCGTCCGCGGGCAACGTCAGCGGCGCCTCCAGGACCAGTTCCTCCACTGCCGCCCCGGCCGCGTGCACCACCAGTTCCACGAACGCCGTCGCGGGCAGCAGCACCGTCCCCAGTACGGAGTGGTCCGCGAGCCAGGGGTGGGTGGCCAGGGAGAGCCGACCCGTCAGGACCCGCTGCTCGCCCACCTCGACAGCGGCGCCGAGCAGCGGGTGGTCCACCGAGTCGAGCCCGGCCGCGGACACGTCTCCCGCGCCGCCGGCGAGCCAGAACCGCGTCCGCTGGAAGGGGTAGGTGGGCAGCGCCACCGGCTCCCCGTCCGGGAACGGCCACCGCACCGGCACACCCGCGACGAAGAGCCGCGCCGCGGCGGCCAGGAACTCGGCCGGGGTGCCGTGGTCGCGGCGCAGTGTCCCGGTCACCACACCCGCCTCGTGCTCCTCCAGCGCAGGCGTGAGCACCGGGTGCGGGCTGATCTCGACGAAGACGGGGTCGCCACCCGAGGCGAGCAGCGCACGGGTGGTCTGGTCGAACAGCACGGGTTCGCGGAGGTTGCGGTACCAGTAGTCGGCGTCCAGGGCGGCGGTGTCGACGGGTTCCGCGGTGACGGTCGAGTAGAAGGGGACGTCCGCGGTCCTCGGTGTGACGCCGGCGAGGTCGGCGAGCAGCTGCTCGCGGATCGCCTCGACCTGGACGGAGTGGGCAGCGTAGTTGACGGGCAGGCGGCGGGCACGGACACCGTCGGCCTCACAGGCCGCCAGCAGTTCACCCAGCGCGTCCAGATCACCCGACACGACGACCGAACCGGGGGCATTGACCACCGCCACCGTCAGCCGGCCCTCCCACCGGGCCACGAACTCGGCGGCCTGCGCATGCCCGAGCCCGACCGACACCATCCCACCCCGGTCCTCCAGCGCGACCAAGGCCTTGCTGCGCAGGGCGACCACCTTCGCGGCGTCGCCCAGGGACAACGCGCCGGCCACATACGCCGCCGCGATCTCCCCCTGCGAATGCCCGACCACGGCATCAGGCACCACACCATGCGCACGCCACAGCTCCGCCAGCGCCACCATCACCGCGAACAGAGCCGGCTGCACGATGTCCACCCGCTCCAGCGGAGCGCCACCGACCAACACCTCCACCAACGACCAATCCGTGTACGGCGCCAACGCCGCCTCACACGCATCGATCACCTCCCGGAACACCGGCTCCGAGCCGTA
>NZ_JBHUSG010000116.1:0-4243 GCF_042673745.1 Kitasatospora sp. NPDC057015 | reverse complement strand
CCACCCCGCCATCACCCTGCTCCCCGTCCTCTACGACAACGACCTGCCCGCCACCGCCGCCTCCCAGATCCAGGCCACCCTGGCCGCCCACCCCGACCTCGGCGGGGTCTTCGCCGGCAACACCAACACCGCACAGGGCGTCGCCACCGGCCTGCAGGCCGCCGGCAGGCAGGGCAAGGTCAAAGTCGCCGCCTTCGACGCGGAACCCGACGAGGTCACCGCCCTGAAGAGCGGCACCCTGGACATCCTGGTCGCCCAGGACCCGGCCGGCATCGGCACCCAAGGGGTCGACCAGGCGCTCGCCGCCATCGAGAAGAAACCGGTCACCGCACAGGTCGGCACCACCATGGTGGCGATCACCAAAGCGAACATGGACGACCCCGCGATCAGCAAGTACATCTACAAAGCCGCCTGCTGAACCCGACGGCGTCCCCTCCCCCGTACTGCCACACCGCCGCACCGGCGGATCCGGGCCGGTGCGGCACCCGGCCCCTCACCTCGCGGCCCGCCCCGACTGACGGGCGTCCCAGCTCACTTACGGAGGCACCATGTCCGATGTCAACTCCGCACACGGCGACGACGCCAGGCCTGCGCCGTCACGCAGAGCACTGCTCAGGAACGCGGCCGTCGCGGTCGGGGCCGCAGCGGTGTCCGGCGGTCTGCTGACGGCCTGCGGCAGCGACGCGAAGCCGACCGCCTCCGACGGCGCGGCGCCGGGCCCCGGCACGGTCGGCGGCGCGGTCACGTTCGGGTCCAACTACTCCGACCCGTCAGCGAAGTCGGCCTTCGAGGCGCTCACCACCGCGGCAGCAGCCGCCACCACCGGCAAGGTGGAGATCAAGATCAACACTGTCGACCACAACACCTTCCAGCAGAACATCACCAGCTACCTCCAGGGCACCCCGGACGACCTGTTCACCTGGTTCGCCGGCTACCGCATGCAGTACTTCGCCGCGCAGGGCCTCGCGCAGCCGCTGGACGACGTGTGGGAAAAGATCGGCGGCAACTTCGGCGAAGCCGCCCGGAAGCTCTCCACCGGGCTGGACGGTCACCAGTACCTGGTGCCGCTGTACAACTACCCGTGGGTCGTCTTCTACAACAAGAGCCTGTTCGCCAAGCACCAGTACACCGTGCCGGCCACCTGGGACGAGTACGTGGCGCTGGCGAAGAGGATGAGGTCCGACGGTCTGGTACCGATCGCCTTCGGTGACAAGGACGGCTGGCCGGCGCTCGGCACCTTCGACATCCTCAACATGCGTGTCAACGGCTACGACTACCACATCAAGCTGCTGAAGCACGAGATCCCGTGGACCGACCAGGGGGTGTTCAACGTCTTCCAGCACTGGGCCGAGCTGATGCCGTACGTGCAGAGCGGTGCCAACGGGCGGATCTGGCAGGACGCGGTGAAGAGCCTGGAGAGCGGCGGCGCCGGCATGATGTTCCAGGGCAGCAACCAGGTCGCCGCGCAGTACGTCACGGACAAGGCCGACCTCGCGGACCTCGACTTCTTCACCTTCCCCTCGGTCAACCCGCAGTGGGGCCAGGACTACATGGACGCCCCCACCGACGGGTTCATGCTCAGCCGCAAGGCCCGGAACCCGGCCGCCGCCAAAGCCGTCCTGGAGTACATCGGCAGCGGTGGGGCCGAGGCCGAGTACCTGAAGACCGACCAGTGGGACGTGGGCCTGGCCAAGGGCCTGCAGGTACCGACGTACAACGCCATCCAGCAGAAGTCGGTCGCCGAGATCGGCAGGTGCAAGGCCGTGGCCCAGTTCATGGACCGCGACGCCGACCCGGCGATGGCCACCGCGATGATCTCGATCATCCAGAAGTTCATCGACGACCCGAGCACCGGTGGCATCGCCGCCCTGCAGAAGAGCGCGGAGGCCCAGGCGAAGGCGATCTACTCCTGATGAGCTCCCGCTCCCAGACGCCCGACCGGGCTCCGACGACAACCCCGGCCGGCCGCCGGCCCCGGGGTGTGCGGACACTGACGCCCCGCGACCGGATCGTCGCCGCCGTCCTGCTGGGCGTCCCGCTCCTGCTCGACCTGGCCTTCGTATGGCTCCCGGCGGCGGGCACCACGCTGCTCTCCTTCACCCGGTGGAACGGCGTCGGGTCGCTGCACGCCGATCCCTGCCGGCCCGACGTACCGGCGGTGCTCAACAACGGCTGCCTGTACGGCATCCAGAACTACCACCAGGCCTCCACCATCAGCCCCGAGTTCTGGCCGGCCGTCCGGCACAACCTGATCTGGCTGGCCGTCTTCGTGCTGGTCGCCACGCCGCTCGGCATGCTGTTCGCCGTGCTGATCGACCGCGGCATCCGGGGCAGCCGGATGTACCAGAGCATCCTCTTCCTGCCGGTCATGCTGTCGCTCGCCCTGGTCGGCATCATCTGGGAGTTCGTGTACTCCCAGAACTTCGGGCTGATCAACACAGTCATCGGACGCAACGGAGACGGCGACGCCATCGACTGGCTCGGCAACCCACACCTCAACCTGTGGGCGGTGCTGACCGAGGCCACCTGGCGGCAGGCCGGGTACGTGATGGTGCTCTACCTGGCCGGCCTCAAGGCGGTCGACCCGACGCTGCGTGAAGCCGCCATGATCGACGGCGCCAGTGCCTGGCAGGCCTTCCGGCGGGTGATCTTCCCGGTGATGCGGCCGATCAACATCGTCATCATGGTGGTCACCGTCATCGAGTCGCTGCGCGCCTTCGACCTGGTGTACATCACCAACAAGGGCATCAACGGCCTCGAACTGCTCTCGGTGCTGGTCACCTCGAACATCGTCGGGGAGACCCAGCGCGTCGGTTTCGGCTCCGCCCTCGGCGTGGTGCTGCTGGCGATCTCGCTGGTACCCATCAGCATCTTCCTCCACCAGACCTTCCGCCGGGAGGAGTCACCGTGAGCCCCGACACCCTGACCCGGGTCACCGTCCCCCGCGCGGGCACCGCCGGCCCGGGGGCGAGGCGCCGCCCGCGCGGCCGGATCGCCTCGCAACTCTTCCTGATCACGGCCTCGGTGCTGTGGCTGCTGCCGATCGCCTTCACCCTCTACGTGGCCGTCCGCCCGTACTCCGACACCCGCAGGTACGGCTACGTCTCGCTGCCCAGGCACCTGACCCTCCGGAACTTCACCGACGCCTGGTCGCAGTCGGACATGCCGCACTTCTTCTGGAACTCCGTCCTGATCACCGTGCCCGCGGTGATCGTCGTCCTCGCCCTCGCCTCGGGGGCGGCCTTCGTCCTCACCCGGCTGAGACTCAGGGTCAACGTGGCCCTGCTGATCCTCTTCACGGCCGGCAACCTGCTGCCGCAGCAGGTCATCATCACCCCGCTGTACAGGCTCTACCTGAAGATCCCCGTGCCGACGGCCCTGGCCGACAGCGGTCTGATGTACAACTCGGTCTTCGGGCTGATCGCCATCAACGTGGCCTTCCAGCTCGGCTTCTGCGTCTTCGTCCTGAGCAACTACATGAAGTCGGTCCCCGGTGAAATGTACGAGGCCGCGCTCGTCGACGGAGCCGGCCTGTGGACCCGGTTCTGGCGGCTCACCCTGCCGCTCTGCCGGCCCGCCCTGGCGGCCCTCGCCACGCTGCTGACCACCTGGATCTACAACGACTTCTTCTGGGCCATCACCCTGATGTCCTCGGGCGACAAGCGTCCGGTGACCTCCGCCCTCGCCAACCTGCAGGGGCAATTCGTCAGCGATCAGAACCTGATCGCGGCGGGGGCGATGATCGCCGCGGTCCCGACGCTGGTCGTCTACCTGCTGCTCCAGCGGCAGTTCGTCGCCGGTCTCGCCCTCGGGTCGAGCAAGGGCTGAAACCTCCGGCCGCCACCGACCGACGGACAGTCGGTCATCGGAATTCCCGTGTCACCGGGCGGGCCGGGGCCGGCCCGCCCGGTGACACTCCGCCATGACCGTTGGCCTGCGGTGCCGGGGCATCGGGCATCGTAAGATGCACACTCCGACGCCTGCGCCGACCGGCGGGACGTCGGGAGCGTGCCGAGGAGGAGCCTGTGAAGCGCCCGACGATGAAGGACGTGGCCCAGGCGGCGGGGGTCAGTCTCATGACGGTCTCCCGCGTGGTCTCCAACGAGCCGGGAGTCTCACCCGACACCGCCGCGCGGGTCGAGCAGGCGGTGCGCAGACTCGGGTACCAGCGCAACGACAACGCGCGCAACCTGCGGCAGAAGAGACTGGGGACGTCCACGATCGGCCTGGTGGTGGACGACCT
>NZ_JBHUSG010000115.1:0-4317 GCF_042673745.1 Kitasatospora sp. NPDC057015 | reverse complement strand
CGGTGGCGGCGGAGGCCGGCGCAGTGGTGCCGCGGCGATCCGCGAGGTACACGGCCGTCAGTTCCAGATGCCGGTGATGTCGGCGGCGGTGGCGGCGTTGCCCGCGTGGCTGGTGAGGCCGGCGAGGTCCTCCAGCGTCCGCAGCACGTTGTAGTGGTTGTAGGTGGTGGCGGAGCTGCTGCCCGGCGTCACGTGCTCGCCGTACAGGACGGTCGGGATCTTGTTGCCCGACAGCTTGTTGTCCTCGTCGAAGGTGACGACCAGGATGCTGTTGTGGGTCTTGGCCCAGGTCGCGTAGGCGCCCAGGTTGTTCTTGATCCAGGTGTCGCCGGTGCCGACCGAGCAGTCGTGCATGTCGCTGCACAGGTTGGGGACGACGAAGGAGACCTTCGGCAGCGTGGTGTAGTCGGTCGGGAACTGCGCGAAGGTGTACGCGGTGTTGGTCGGCACGTTGCTGAAGCCGAACCACGGGTTGTGCTTCTGCGCGTACTTGCCGCTGGAGCAGACCGTCGAGCCCTGGCTCGGCAGCGTCTCGTTGTAGCTGGCCCAGGTCTTGCCGGCGGCGATCAGCTCGGAGGCCAGGTTCGGCTTGTTGATCGAGCCGACGCCGACACAGCTGTCGTCGGTGCGGCCCTGGTTGCTGCCGGAGAACAGCATGTAGTAGTTGGGCTCGCTGGGGTGGGTCAGCCCGTAGGAGGCGGTCAGGTTGGCGCCGCCGGCCTTGAGGGTGTTGTTGATGTACGGCGCGCTGGAGCTGCCGATGACCTGCGAGTAGGCGTGGTTCTCCATCACCACGACGATCACGTGGTCCGGGGTGGGGAGACCGACCGCGGCCTGGGCCGAGGTGCCGGTCGCGGCCCAGATGCCGAGCGAGCCGGCGACCAGGCCGAAGCCGGCGGCGAGGGCGGTGAGGGGACGGCGGGGGCGCTTGCTGTTCCGAGCGAAGGGCATGGTGACCTCCGTGCACAGGGGGAATGGGGGCGGAGCGCCGTAACCCTAGGGTCGGCTCGGTGGCGTGTACGGCACAAGGGAAATGAAGAAAAGGCGAACAACGGCCGCCGGGGGGAACCGCAGCCGTCCTACGGCGTGGCGGCGCAGCTCACAGGCGTCCCGATTGACCCGCCCTGCACCCGCGTGATGGGATTTCGGGGCCGCCGAGCGGCGATCGGACGGGACGAGCGAGGGGCGACGCGTGATCGACTCGCACCCCTCGGGGCCCTCCCCCGCACCGCCTCCGGACCCGCAGACGTCGGACCCGCAGCCGCAGCCGCAGCCGCCGCGCAGCGTCGTCGTCGGGGTGGGGGCCCGCCGGGGTGTCACCGCCGACGAGGTGCTCCGGCTGATCCGCGCCAGCCTGGCGGAGGCCGGGCTCGCGACCGACGCCGTGCTACGGCTGGCCAGCCTGGACGAGCGGACCGGCGAACCGGGTCTGCGACGCGCCGCCGAGGCTCTCGGCGTCCCCCTGCTGGGCCACCCCGCCGCCGCGCTGGCGGCCGTCCGGGTGCCCGGCCCGTCCACCCTGGTCCTCGACCGGGTGGGCACGCCGAGCGTCGCCGAGGCGGCCGCGCTGGCCGGCCTGCCCGGCGGCGAACTCCTCGTACCCAAGCGGAAGTCGGCGATGGCGACGGTCGCGGTGGGGCGTACCGCACCGACCACCGGCGAGACCCGCCCCCACACCTGCAGGAGCAGTCCCGTGACCACCATGGCAGATCGTCCGAGCGAGCCCGACCTGCGACACCACGGCGACGCCGAGGTGCGTGCCCCCGGGCTGGTCGACCTCGCCGTGAACGTCCGCACCGGCACCCCGCCGGCCTGGCTGCGCGAGCACCTCGCCGCGACCATCGCCGGCCTGGCCGCGTATCCCGAGCCGGGCCGGGCCCGCACCGCCGTCGCCGCCCGTCACCGGCGCCCGGCGGACGAGGTGCTGCTCACCGCGGGCGCCGCCGAGGCCTTCGTGCTGCTCGCCCGCACTCTGACGCCGCGGCACGTCGTCGTCGTCCATCCGCAGTTCACCGAACCGGAGGCGGCCCTGCGGGACGCCGGGCACCAGGTCGAGCGGGTCGTGCTGACCCCGGAGAACGGGTTCCGGCTCACCCCCGGCGCCGTACCGGAGAGCGCGGACCTGGTGGTGGTGGGGAACCCGACCAACCCGACCTCCGTCCTGCACCCCGCCGGGGCACTCGGCGCGCTGGCCCGGCCCGGCCGCACGCTGGTCGTCGACGAGGCCTTCATCGACACCGTCCCCGGCGAGCGCGAGTCCCTGGCCTCGGTGCGGGACCTCCCCGGGCGGGTGGTGGTGCTGCGCAGCCTCACCAAGACCTGGGGGCTCGCCGGGCTGCGGATCGGGTACGTCCTCGCCCCCGCCCCGCTGATCGCCGAGCTCGCCGCCGCGCAGCCGCTCTGGCCGGTCTCCACCCCCGCCCTGGCCGCCGCGGAGGCCTGCAGTGCGCCCGAGGCGCTCGCCGAGGCCGAACGGGCCGCCGCCGTCGGGGCGGGGCAGCGGGCCCACCTGCTGAGCGGTCTCGCCGCCCTGCCCGGGGTGCGGGTGCACGGCGAGCCGGCGGCGTCCTTCGTCCTGGTCGAGCTCCCGGACGCGGCCCGGGTCCGGGAGCGGCTGCGGGAGGCGGGCTTCGCCGTCCGCCGCGGGGACACCTTCCCCGGGTTGGGCACCGACTGGCTGCGGATCGCCGTCCGCGACGAGGAGACCACCGACCGGTTCCTGGCCGCCCTCGCCGCCCTGCTCGGCTGATCCCGCCGGCCGGACCGCGGCGGCCTGCGCACCCGGGCACCGGGTGCGCCGTGGCGTGAGGCCCGGACATGACGGACGCCCGCCACCCCCTTGCGGGGACGGCGGGCGTCGTCGATGAAGCGGGGAGCCTCAGGCTCAGACCTGGCCGGCCTTCTCCAGCGCCGAGCAGCAGGTGTTGACCATGAGACGGGTCACCACGTACGGGTCGACGTTGGCGTTCGGGCGACGGTCCTCGATGTAGCCCTTCTGGTCGACCTCGACCTGCCACGGGATGCGGACCGAGGCGCCGCGGTTGGAGACGCCGTAGCTGTAGACGTTCCACGGGGCGGTCTCGTGCTTGCCCGTCAGGCGGGACTCGATCTCGGCACCGTACTGGGTGACGTGCTCGAGGACCTTCTCCTGCGAGGCGCCGAGCGACTCGCAGGCGGTGATGATGGCGTCGTAGCCCTCACGCATCGCCTTGGTGGAGAAGTTGGTGTGCGCGCCGGCGCCGTTCCAGTCGCCACGGGCGGGCTTGGCGTCGAGGGTGGCGTCGATGCCGAACTCCTCGGCGGTGCGGTAGAGCAGGTAGCGGGCGACCCACATGTCGTCGGAGACGGTCAGCGCGTCGACCGGGCCGATCTGGAACTCCCACTGGCCGGGCATGACCTCGGCGTTGATGCCGCAGATCGCCAGGCCGGCCGCGAGGCAGCGGTCGAGGTGCAGCTCGACGATCTCGCGACCGAAGACCTCCTCGGCGCCGACGCCGCAGTAGTAGCCGCCCTGCGGGGCCGGGAAGCCGCCCTCGGGGAAGCCGAGCGGGCGCGAGCCCTTGAAGAAGGTGTACTCCTGCTCGATGCCGAAGATCGACTCCTGAGCGGCGAACTGCTCGGCGACCGGGCGCAGCAGGGCGCGGGTGTTCGAGACGTGCGGCGTGCCGTCGATCTCGTTGACCTCGCACAGGACGAGGATGTTGTCGCCGCCGCGGATCGGGTCCGGGAAGGTCCGAACCGGCTCGAGAACGCGGTCGGACGCGTGGCCCTCGGCCTGGTTGGTGGACGAGCCGTCGAAGCCCCAGGTGGGGATCTTGTCCGCGTTGGCCAGGATCCGAGTCTTGGAGCGGAGCTTGGCGGTCGGCTGCGTGCCGTCGATCCAGATGTACTCGGCCTTGATTGCCACGGCGGTGAACCTCGCAAACTGAGTGGTGGGTGCCCGCGTAGCGTCGCAAGTCGCCGTTTCCCGGTTGTTCCTCCTATGTGACGCCCATGTAAACCAACTGTCCGCAGCGGCACCGTCACACTGCGGGAGTGCCCCCGCCGTCACCTCCGGAAGGGGCCGATGCCCCGGTTCGGCGGCCCGGGCGGGGGCCGGTCACGCCCGTGCGCCCCCTCGATGCGCGCACGCGCCCCTGCAGAGAAGCGCACCCCTCTATATGCGCCCCTATAGAGAGGTGCGCGCTCCCCGTCCACACACCCACGCCGCGCCCGCCGCACCGCGACGGGCCGGCGCCCCTCAGTGGCGGCGGGCGTGCGCCCGGCGGCGACGGGCGAACCAGAGGGTGCCGGCGCCGGCGGCCAGCAGGGCGGCGG
>NZ_JBHUSG010000114.1:0-4332 GCF_042673745.1 Kitasatospora sp. NPDC057015 | reverse complement strand
GCCCACACCACCGGCCACACCACCACCTGGCCCACCCACGGCCAAACCATCAACCTCCCCACCTACCCCTTCCAACGCACCCGCCACTGGCTGGAGGACCGCTCCGGCTCCGCGGGTGACGTGAAGGCGGCCGGGCTCGGCGTCCAGCAGCACGGGCTGCTCAGCGCCGCGGTCGAACTCGCCAGCGGCGAGGGCACCGTCCTCACCGGACTCGTGTCGCTGCGCACCCACCCCTGGCTGGCCGACCACGCGGTGCTCGGTACTGCCCTGCTGCCCGGCACCGCCCTCGTCGAACTCGCCCTGTGGGCCGGCGAGCAGACCGGCTGCGCCGGCCTCGACGACCTGACGATCGACACCCCGCTCGTCCTGCCCGAGCAGGGCGCCGTCCGCCTCCAGGTCACCGTGGGCGCCCTCGACGAGGCGGGCGGCCGCACGGTCACCGTGCACTCCCGCCCCGACGCCGAGGACGCCGCCTGGACCCGGCACGCCACCGGCCGCCTGACGGCCGAACCGACCGGCGAACTGCCGCCGTTCCCCGACACCTGGCCGCCGGCCGGCACCCCGCTGGACGTGGCCGCACTCGCCGCCCGCACGGCCGCCGCCGGACTCGACTTCGGCCCGGCCTTCCAGGGGATCACGGCCGCCTGGCAGGACGGCTCCACCACCTACGTCGAGGTCGAGCTGGCCGAGGAGCAGCGGGCCGACGCCACCCGCTTCGGCCTGCACCCGGCGCTGCTCGACGCGGCCCTGCGCCCGCTCGCGCTCGGTACCGGATCCGGCACCGTACGGCTGCCGTTCAACTGGTCGGGAGTCCGCCGGCACCCGTCGGCCGCACCCGTCACCGCCCTGCGGGTCCGGCTCTCCGAGCACGGCGAGGACGTCGTGGCGGTCACCGCCACCGACCCGACGGGCCTGCCGGTCACCGAGATCGACGCGCTGACGCTGCGCAGCGTGCAGCCCGAGCGGCTCACCGCCGGACGCCTGCCGCTGTACGAGGTGGAGTGGACGCCGGTGGCCCCCTCGGGCGCCGGGCCGGCGCCCGAGGCCGAGATCGTCGAGGTGCCCGAGGTCGAGGGCGGCCCCGCCGAGGCGGCGCACGCCACCCTGGCCTGGCTGCTCGACCTGGTCCAGGCCCGGATCGCCGAGGAGCCCACGGCCGGCGCCGGACCGCTGGTGCTGGTGACCCGCGGGGCCGTCGGCAGCGGTCCGCGCAACCCGGCGCACGCGGCCGCCTGGGGCCTGGTCCGCTCGGCCCGCACCGAGCAGCCCGGGCGGTTCGTCCTGGTCGACTCGGACGGCACGCCGGCCTCGCGGGACGCCCTGGCGGCGGCCCTCACCGCCGACGAGCCGGAGCTGCTGATCCGCGACGGCCTGGCCTTCGCCCCCCGGCTGGCCCGGGCCGAGGCCTCGGCCCCGGCCGGCGCCTTCGACCCGGACGGCACGGTGCTGCTCACCGGCGCCACCGGCGCGCTGGGCGCGGAGGTGGCCCGTCACCTGGTCACCCGCCAGGGCGTGCGCGCCCTGCTGCTGGTGAGCCGCAGCGGTCCGGCCGCGCCCGGCGCCGCCGAGCTGGCCGAGGAGCTGACCGCACTCGGCGCCCGGGTGACGGTCGCGGCCTGCGACGTCGCCGACCGCGCCGCGCTGGCCGCCCTGCTGGCCGAGCACCCGGTGACCTCGGTGGTGCACGCCGCCGGTGTCCTGGACGACGCCACGATCGCCTCGCTCACCCCCGAGCGGCTCGCCGCGGTGCTGCGCCCCAAGGTGGACGCCGCCTGGAACCTGCACGAGCTGACCTCCCAGGTACCCGGCGAGCTGCAGCACTTCGTGCTGTTCTCCTCGGTGGCCGGGGTGCTCGGCACCGCCGGCCAGGGCGCCTACGCCGCGGCCAACGCCTTCCTGGACGCCCTCGCGGAGTACCGCACCGGCCTGGGCCTGCCGGCCGCCTCGTTCGCCTGGGGCCTGTGGGACTCGGGCAACGGCATGGCCGGGCAGCTCCAGGCCCGGGACCGGGCCCGACTGGTCCGGGCCGGCCTGGCGCCGATCCCGACCGACCAGGGTCTGGCCTGCCTGGACGCCCGCCTCGGGGCGGCGACCACCACGGCCGCCGCGCTCGACCTCGCCGCCCTGCGCACCCAGGTGGACCAGGGCCTGCTGCCGGCGCTGCTGCGCGGCCTCGTCCGGGCCCCGCTGCGGGCCGTCAAGGAGGCCCCGACCCGGCACACCGGCTCCCTGCTGGACCTGGTGCGGGCGACCGCCGCGGAGGTGCTCGGCCACCCGGACGCCTCCGCCATCGACGCCGAACGGCCCTTCTCCGAGCTGGGCTTCGACTCGCTGACCGCGGTCGAGCTGCGCAACCGGCTCGGCTCCGTCCTGGGCCGGCGACTGTCGGCCACGCTGATCTTCGACCACCCCTCCCCGGCCGCCCTCGCGGTGGAGCTGGAGGGGGCGCGGACCGCGCACAGCGCGCGGGCGGCGGCAGCGGCCGTCGCGGTCACCAGCGACGAGCCGATCGCCATCGTCGGCCTGGCCTGCCGCTACCCGGGCGGGGTGCGCTCCCCCGAGGACCTGTGGCGACTGGTGGCGGACGGCGCCGACGCGATCAGCGAGTTCCCCTCCGACCGCGGCTGGAACGTCGACGACCTGTTCGACCCGGACCCGTCGCGGGCCGGCCACACGTACACCCGGCACGGCGGATTCCTGCACGACGCGGGCGAGTTCGACCCCGAGTTCTTCGGGATCTCGCCGCGCGAGGCGCTCGCCACCGACCCCCAGCAGCGGCTGCTGCTGGAGACGGCGTGGGAGACCTTCGAGCGGGCCGGCATCGACCCGGCCGGCCTCAAGGGCAGCCGCACCGGCGTCTTCACCGGCATCATGTACAGCGACTACGGCTCCCGGCTCCAGCACGCGCCGCGCGACTTCGAGGGCTACCTGAGCAACGGCAGCGCCCCCAGCATCGCCTCCGGCCGGATCTCGTACACCTTCGGCTTCGAGGGCCCGGCGGTCACCGTCGACACCGCCTGCTCCTCCTCGCTGGTCTCCCTGCACCTGGCCGCGCAGGCCCTGCGCACCGGCGAGTGCGACCTCGCGCTCGCCGGCGGCGCCACCGTGATGGCGACGCCGACCACGTTCATCGAGTTCAGCCGGCAGCGGGGCCTGTCCCCCGACGGCCGCTGCCGGGCCTTCTCGGCCGACGCGGACGGCACCGGCTGGAGCGAGGGCGTCGGCCTGCTCCTCGTCGAGCGGCTCTCGGACGCGCGTCGCAAGGGCCACCAGGTGCTGGCGATCCTCCGCGGCAGCGCGATCAACCAGGACGGCGCCAGCAACGGACTGACCGCCCCCAACGGTCCGTCCCAGCAGCGCGTCATCCACCAGGCCCTGGCCAACGCCCGGTTGACGGTCGACCAGGTGGACGTGGTGGAGGCGCACGGCACCGGCACCCAGCTGGGTGACCCGATCGAGGCGCAGGCCGTCCTGGCCACCTACGGTCAGGACCGGCCGGCCGACCAGCCGCTCTGGCTGGGCTCGATCAAGTCCAACATCGGCCACACCCAGGCCGCGGCGGGAGTCGCGGGCATCATCAAGATGGTGATGGCCATGCGCAACGGCGTGCTGCCGAAGACCCTGCACGCCGAGCAGCCCTCACCGCACGTGGACTGGACGGCCGGCGCGGTGCGCCTGCTGACGGAGCACCGGCCGTGGGAGGAGAACGGGCGTCCGCGCCGCGCGGCGGTGTCCTCCTTCGGGATCAGCGGCACCAACGCCCACGTGATCATCGAGCAGGCGCCGACGGAGGACGCCGTCACCGGGCCGACCGGCCCGGTCGGCACCGCCGGCGCCGGGGCCGAACTCGCGCCCTGGGCACTGTCGGCGCGGACCGAGGAGGCCCTGGCCGAGCAGGCCGAGCGCCTGATCGAGCGGCTCACGGCCGAGCCGGAGCCCGCGGCGGCCGACGTCGCGCACTCACTGCGCACGACGCGCTCGCTGCTGGAGCAGCGCGCGGTGATCGTCGGCGAGGGGCGGCAGGCCCGCCTGGAGGCGCTGCGCGCGCTGGCGGAGGGGCGGCACGACTCCGGGCTGGTACGCGGCAGTGCCGCCCGACCGGGCAAGCTGGCGTTCCTGTTCACCGGCCAGGGCTCACAGCGCGTCGGAATGGGCCGCGAACTCTACGCCAACCACCCCGAGTTCGCCGCCGCCTACGACGAAGTCCTCGCCCACTTCGACCCCGCCCTACGCGACGTCATCAACACCAACCCCGACAACGCCCTCCACCGCACCGAACACACCCAACCCGCCCTCTTCGCCCTCGAAACCGCCCTCTACCGCACCCTCCAA
>NZ_JBHUSG010000113.1:1494-4474 GCF_042673745.1 Kitasatospora sp. NPDC057015 | reverse complement strand
CTTTCGCCTCCGCTGCGTCTTTCGCGCGAGAATGCGACACGGCGATGAACTGGGACAGCTCCTCTGCTTTCTTGCGTAGTGCGGCGGTAAGCGTCGGGTGCCATGGGGTAGCTTCGTAAACCTGTTCTACTGTGTGCCGTAGCGCTCTACGCATTCTGGCGTCGGTGGAACGGGCCACTGAGCGAAATTCCGGATGTCGGTAAATTGCTGAGGCGAGATGTTCGACAACGTGTGCCAATGCACCGAACTGAAAGTCCAGCTCGTGAAGCAAACTGAAAACGCCGCAAACTACGTTGACAGCAGAATCGAATAACGTGTTCTGACTTGCAATCACTTCGACCCAGGCGTCGAGGACAACGCTCGAATAGCCGGCCTGTGACAGCATCCATAGGAAGTCATATGGCGCGATGGAGATGTAGGTTCGGTTCGCGAGAAGCGACAGCATCAGATACTGGCGGTGCTCTGCAAGCGAGCGCGGCCCAGTCTGAGCCGCGTGCGCAATAACGGCCAGCGGTGCCACGGACGACACCTTGAACCCACTCAAAGCCAATGCGCGCAATCGCGCATCGATGGATACGAGCGCCGCATTTTTTTCGAGGCAAAGCGCGATAGCATCGTACGATTCCGCGTCCAGAACCTCTTTAAACTCTAAGAAATTGCAAGGCACTTCGGCGGGGCCGTACGCGGGCGCGACTTCACAGTAGCGCTGGACCGACTCGACAATTGCCGTCAGCATGGCCACTCTTTGCTGCCGGTCTTCGGGAGTGTACCGAACTACCGTAAGCTTCCCGTCTACTTCCCCGGCTCGGCCTATCGAGCGCTCATTTTTTGCCCCCTCCATGGCTATAAGCAGCAAATCATAGGCACGTTGCGAAACAATCGGATGTGGCAAAAAGCCGAGAACCGACAGAGCCTTAAATAGGCCCAATTCGACCAGCGTGATGCAATCCAGCACGCACGACGAACTCGACCCGAGTGGATTTGACCGCTCAAGCCCACCAGTGACGCGTCCCTCGGCAACGACCAAAGGCGGCTGGCTCGCCCCCCAGGACAATATAAGGTCCACTGGCGAACGTCCAAGCAACTGCGCACAAAGGCCTACGGTAAGGCGACCCTGCCTGTAGCCATCGATGACTAGGTCCGCCCCTCCCGACTGTCGTTTCAACTGTGAGTGAATCCGAGACATGTCTATGCTGCCGTCGTCGTTCTTTACAGACATAGTCAGGTAGCCCGGAATGGGTTCTACAGTCTTTTCGGTTAGCTCGTGCGCGTACCCGAGCAGATGCCTAGAGGCGGGCATCAATGAAGCAACGCGATAGGTGGTCTCTTCTCCCATCTGATGCCGAATGGTCACCGTCTCGCCAACCCTCTTGTCGATAAAGTTCGCAGCAAACGCAGAGTCATGAGGGAAGTAATTCTGTGCCTGCGGAAGAGTACCGACGTCTGCAGGGTCAATTACAACGGTGAACGGCGACCCATCTTCTCGCAGCAGTGTGGCCGCAACACCCGCAGAAACGGCTGTAGGTGTCGCGCCCCATGGAATGTCATCGGCAGTGAGCAGGGCGGTGATGAAACCCGCCGCAACGTTCGCGTTGTCGAGGTTACATCTAAACAATCGATACAACCGACGCATACCGAGGTCACGGTCACCGTATTGAATTTCAGCCAACGCCACCCTGCGGATAATCTTGGGCTCACCGCTTAGTTCCAGCGGGGCCTCGCCAAACGCGCTCCGGATTTCTGCCGGCCGCAAGGTCTGGAGTGCGACGCGATACCAAAACTCCCAGGCGCGAGCGTCGGTAGGACAACGGTCCCTTTGTCGCAAGGCCAGTGGCTTTAACCGGTGCCAATCATTCGCCTGCTGCGCGGCCAGGACTGCCATGCCGACGAAGGCGTCGTCCTCGAACCAATCTGCGGGAGCACTATCCATGATGGACCGAGCCTTCGCGCGGTAACCGCCTTTTGCGTATGCCTCCAGTAGGCGTGTTTGCAACCCACGACTGAGATTGACATTCGGAATCGATGTCAGCAGCGATATCGCCGCCTTGCAGTCCCCAAGCAGAGTAAGCGTATCGGCAGCCTGAATCTTCACAGGCTGAGCCGAGGTCGTCGTTACCAAAGCGACGAGCTTCTCTCCTAAAATCGCAGCTTTCTCCGGCCGTCCAATCGCCAGATAAATTCGGACAGCAGCGTTGAGTAGAATGGGCGCGGTCTCCGCCTCGAAATCATGCTTATCGAGCAATTCAGCGACTGACGAACTGTCGCCACTGTTTCGAAGTGCAATCCACATTAATGCCTGAGCGGTTTTCGCCGCGTCGCAATCAGATACCACAGCAGGGGATTCCGTGATATCCCGTACCAACTCGGGCATTCCGAGAATGGCGGCCGACTCGCCGACCATCATCTGCGCCGAGATATGAATCTCTTTCAGGTGAGGCGCCCCAACCTCTACAACTCTCTGGAGGTCGCCCAGTTCGTGATATGCGTATATGCGCGGAGCCGCAAGCTTCAACGAAGACTCACCAAATACCTCCGCTTCCTCACAAATCTTCAAGCAAGCCGACGCGTCCCCGAGCAGTAGTCTTCCAACCGCAAGGTTCGCGGCTGCGTCCGATACTAGTGCGCCGATTTCCTTGCGCCAGAGTTTTTCATCGCGTGGCTCAAAACATTCACATACGGCGCGCAACGTACACTCGACCTCTGGCGGCAGTAGTCCCATTGAGGCCAGAAACGGGTCCTTACTGGCGAAGTCTGTGGCAATAAAAAGGACGTTGCTCCACGTGTAGAAGCCCGCACCATCCGCACGTAGAGCTCGGTCAGCATAAGCGAGGGACAACGCTCGGTCCCCCGCATCGTGAAAGCTGATTGCCATCATTTGCAACGCATCGGCGTTGCCTTGGAATCTGACGGGCACATCGGCTTCAGCAAGAAACTGCTTCAGTGCGATTTTTGTATTGGCCCAAGCAAGCCATACGTGGGC
>NZ_JBHUSG010000113.1:0-1484 GCF_042673745.1 Kitasatospora sp. NPDC057015 | reverse complement strand
AAAACGCGAGCGCGCTTTCTCTGCGATGTCAAACGCGACGTCGAGATGGTCAGAAAGCAAGAGACCACGTATCTTTCCAGAGGTAATCCGGTCGTCATCCGGGTATATCTCATACGCGGTGTCAAATTTCTGTGCAGCGCCAGCGACATCTCCCGCGTGCCAATCCACAATACCGGAGAGCAAATACCATTTCGCTCTCTGCCGTTCATTTAATGAGGCGTGTTCATCAAAGATTACCGATAGCAACGCACTTGCGCCGCTGTAGCTCATTTCCTTAATGAGTTCGGCCACCTTGTCCAACTGTCTCGATGCTGTATTGTTTTCGTTTGTTACAAGCGACGAGACGAGCGCCGGCCCACCCACTTGCGACATGAATGAATCGAGCTTCGATGATACTGCACTTATGAGCTCATTGGTCTCGACCACCCTCGATTGAGTCTCCTCCGACGACCTTCTCATGTCATCAAAGACACCGCCTGGGGAGTTAGGGCTGTATTTCTTTTGAAGAATCGCGTGACGCTTTATGTGGTTACAAATATCGTCCCAAAACTCAATGCTTACCTTGAACTTTCCAGACCCCGCCCGCGCGTCAGTCAAATCCTGAGCAAACTTGACGAGCTTCGAATCACTTGCGGTCGTCGTCGCTACAATTAACTCGCCAATGCTCCAGCCAGCCGTGTCGGCCGCAGCCACTTCATCATTTATAACTTTTTCAGTGACCTTCGTTTCGTAGTAACGCTTGCACTGAATTCCTTTACGTTTACCAATGCGAGGCTCAACAAAAATGTCGACACCGCCCTGACTTTGTCCCGTCCGACCGTTGCGCTTCGGGGTGGGGTCTTCAAAGATTACTGAGTAGATGTCGGCGCAATAATCTTCGAAGTCCTCTGCATGCTTGGGCTTGGAGATTTCTAAAGTGAATGTGCGCATGTAGATGCTTCTTCGCTCTTTCGAAACCAAAGGATAAATGCCACCGAATCCGACGTTCGCACATCGACGTATGAATTGTCGTCGGCTCGAACATTGTGCACGAAAACAGCCAACGGAAAACGCGTTGGCCGATGCTGCAAAGGTACTCGGTCTGACCCATCGGCCATCATTCGACGTATGGACAGCTTCGCGACAGAACGATGCAGTTCCAACCAAGAGGAAGATGCATCTGCTTTACCTGCAAATTGAGGTCCCAGCTCCGCTAATTTTTTCCTTTCCGCTCAAACCGTTAGGCGATTCAAGGTGCAACCCATCTTCCTGTTTCACAGCACCATGCCGTGGCACAAAAAAGGGCGTCACGAGAGGACGCCCTAAAGTCACCTTTTTCCGATACCCATCAAAGAGTTAGAGTGAGAATCTTCCTTCCTCTTGTGGGTATGCCCGCTAGAACGGAATATCGTCGTCCATCTCGTCGAAGCCGCCGCCTGCCGGTGCGCTCGGACGGCTTTGCGCGCCGCCGCCTGCACCACCACGCGCCGCGCCGCCGGCACGAC
>NZ_JBHUSG010000112.1:0-5138 GCF_042673745.1 Kitasatospora sp. NPDC057015 | reverse complement strand
TCGCCGCGACAACCACACCTGCCGCTACTGCGGAGCCGCGGCCCCCGACGCCCCACTCCGCATCGACCACGTCACGCCCGTCGCCCTCGGCGGCACCGACACCGCCGACAACCTCGTCACCGCCTGCGAGCCCTGCAACAGCGGCAAAACCTCCACCACCACCGACGCCGCCACGGTCGCCGACGTCAAGCAGGACGCCCTCCGGTGGGCCGAGGCCATGAAGCAGGCCGCCGCCAACCTCACCGCGGCCGACCGGCACAAGGCCGCCTACCGCGACGCGTTCCTCGCCGAGTGGAACCGGTGGGGCGCCGGAAAAGGCAAGCAGCGGCGCGAGATCGACCTGCCCAAGGACTGGAAGGCCAGCATCGAGCAGTTCCGCGCCGCCGGACTCCCGGCCACCGTGTGGGCCGAGGTCGTCGACACCTCCATGGGCAACGACACCGTGCGCGTGGACAACAAGTTCCGGTACTGCTGCGGCGTCGCCTGGCGCATGGTCACCAAACTCCAGGAGGACGCCCGGCGAATCGTGGCGAGCGCCGAGGAGCCCGCCGGCAGTGCCATCGCCGACGCCATCCTGACCTTCTGGCAGACCGAGTGGTCGGAGAACAGAGACGACGATCTCGACCCCGAGCAGATGTCGAAGTTCCGGCGCAGCCTTCACGCCCACCTGAGGAATGCGTCCGCGCCCGACCACCTGCGCCTGATGGAAGCGGCCCGCATGGCCATGTACTTCGACGCCCCTGACATCAAGGAAGGGCTCGAATTCCTCCGGCACGAAGAGGGGATGAGGGCGGTCGGCGCCTGGGCGAATGCCTGGACCACCGCCTGCGGCGACTTCCCCTCCCGCGAGTTGCATGCCCGGATGGTCGACCAGGTCACGGACCTGATGGACGCCGACATCAACCAGGCCAGGGTTCTGCGAGCCGCGGCGATCGCCGGCTCGAACTGCTCGACCCGCCTCCATCACGGCCTGAGCCAGGACGAACTGGATACCACCGGCGTCCAGGGCCTGTGGGAGGCGAGCGCCGACACCTGGAGCCGCGCTTACCACGCCACGGCAGGCCAGTGGCCGACCGCCGAACAGCGCGACGCGCTCTACGAGTCCGGGCGGCGGCACTCCACGCAGGCCCCCTACACCTTCCGCGACTTCCACACCGCGGCTGCGGCGGCCGGAGCCTACCTGGACATCGACCTCGGCACCTGCCTGCCGTTCCGCGGCTCGACCTTCAAGGCCGCACAGCTGGCCGCCCCGGCCAAGTAGCCCCGTCCGTTCCGAGCGAGAGAAGAGAGCACGTGAGTAGCGAGGCCATGACCTGGGCGCTGGAGCTTGCCCCGCCCATGCCCGCGCACTTGGTCGCAACCCTCGCTGGCCTGGCCCGCCACGCGGACAAGAAGGGACGGAACTCCTACCCCTCCATCCGCCGGCTGGCTGCATACGCCTGCAAGGCCGAGAGGTCCGTCGCCCGTGACCTGAAGGAACTGCGCACCCTCGGGCTGATCCGCCCCGGCGACCCACGCGCCGCCGCGCACCTGCCCGAGGGGAAGCGGCCGGAGGTCTACGACCTGGCGATGGAAGTAGTCGTTCCGGGGGGCCGCGCGGGCTCAGATGAGGTGACGCGGACGTCACGGGTGACGCTGGCGTCATCCCGTGCACGGGGCGGCAAGCACAAAGTGAAGAAGCCCAGCTCAACCGACGTTTCCGTCCCGGACACGGATGACGTGGACGTCAGGGGTGACGTGGACGTCAGGGGTGACGTGGACGTCCGCGATGGGGTGACGCCCACGTCCGAAGTGGGGCGACGCCCACGTCACCCAAAACAACTACTGAAACCAAAGACTGAAACCAAAGACTCTTCCGCATCTGGCGATGCGGGCAGCGAGCACGACTACGCGCTCACCGACTTCGGCGCCTTCTGGATGCTCTACCCGAAGAAGAAGGACCGCGAGGAAGCCCTCCGCGAGTGGAAGGCAGCCATCGAGCGCGGGGCCGACCCCAAGCGCATGGTCACCGCCGCCACCGCCTACGCGCACGAACGCGCCGGGGAGCCGGCCCGGTGGACCAAGTACCCCGCCACCTGGCTGCGCAAGGGCTGCTACGACGACGAGCCCGACGCCACCCCGCCCCCCCGGCCCCAGCTCCGCGCCGTATCCGGCGGCTACCGGCCGTACACGAATCCCGAAGATCACTCCGACTACGAGAGCGGTTTCTGACATGCCTGATCCTCAGCGCCTCGGCAGCACCGACCTGGTCGCCCGCATCGACCGGATCCTCACCCAGCGCGGCATCGTGCCCGTGCCCCTCAGCGACGACCCCGACCCGTCCGAGCCTGGGCACCCCGAGTTCCACCGCCGGCGCCGCGTCGAGTTCGCCATGACCCGGTGGACCGCGGCGACTCCCCGCCGCTACCAGCACGCCACCGCCACCCACCCCGACGTCATTGCGTGGGCCGGCTCCATCGCCGAAGCGCTCCAGCGCACCGACGACGAGCCGGTGCTGGTCTCCTCGCTGCTGCTGACCGGCACCACCGGCACGGGCAAGACGCACCAGGCATACGGCGCGCTGCGCCTGGTCGCCGAGTCCGCGCCCCGCCGCCCCTACGCCGTCATCGCCACGACCACCGCCGACATGTACGGCGCGCTGCGGCCCACCGGGCAGATCGGCGCGGCCGAGCAGTACCTCGGCCGGCTGTGCGAGGTGCCGCTGTTGCTGCTCGATGACCTCGGCTCGGCGAAGGCGTCGGAGTGGACGGAGGAGGTCACCTACCGGGTGATCAATGAGCGGTACAACCGTTGCCTGCCGACGGCGTTCACGAGCAACCTGCCGCCGCGGTCGAAGGAGGGCCCCGATCTGACGGCGACCCTCGGGGACCGCATCGTGTCGCGGCTCGCGGAGATGACGAAGGTCATCCCGATGGCCGGTGCGGACCGCCGCCGGATCGGCGGTGCCGCATGACCGCCCCGATCCCCGCCGCCGCGCTCCGGGTGATTGCCGCCGCGGCGGACGACTACCGCGTGGTCACCCCGCGGGACGAGCGGCACCCGGCCGGCCTGGCGCAGACGGTCGCCACGTACCTGCTGTCCTCCGGCTACGAGGTGCGGCCGGCGGAGGACCTGCCGTCCGGGGCGTGGGGCGGGCCGCTGCCCGCCGCGCCCGTCACCGAGGCGGAGGCCGCCCGTCACCGCGCCGACCTGCTGGCCGCGCTCACCAACACCGACACCACCACCGAGGAGAACTGACGATGTACCGACACGACGACACCGACCTGACCGTCATGGACTGGTTCTGCGGGGCGGGGGGCAGCTCGCAGGGTGCCGACGCCGTTCCGGGGGTGCGGGTGCAGCGCGCCGCGAACCACTGGGAGCGCGCCATCGAGTCCCACAGCGCGAACTTCCCCCAGGCCGACCACTACCGGGGCGACATCCGCGAAGCCCCCGTCGAGAAGTGGCCCGTCACCGACATCTTCTGGGCGTCGCCGGAGTGCCCGCAGTGGTCCAACGCCCGCGGAAAGCGCCGGGACTTCGACACCAGCCTCCAGCCGGACCTGTTCGGTGAGTCCGGCCCGTCCGAGGAGGTCGAGCGGTCCCGGGCCCTGATGGAGGAGGTCCCGATGTACCTGCGGGGCGTGATCCAGCGCGGCGGCCTCGTCAAGGCAGGCGTCGTGGAGAACGTGATCGATGTCCGGGCCTGGGATCAGTGGGACCGGTGGGTGGGCGAGATCCGCGCGCTGGGCTACGACACCCGGCTGATCGCCCTGAACTCCATGCACGCCGACCCGCGCAGCGTCCACCGGGCCCCGCAGTCCCGCGACCGCCTGTACCTCGCGTACTGGCACCGCACGCTCGGCCGCGCCCCGCAGTGGGACAAGTGGCTGCGGCCCCGCGCCTGGTGCCCCGGCTGCGACACCTGGATCCACGCCGTCCAGGTGTTTAAGACGCCGGGCCGGGACATGGGCCGCTACCGCCAGCAGTACGTCTACCGCTGCCCGTCCACCGCCTGCCGCAACAGCGTGGTGGAGCCCGAAGTCCTGCCCGCCGCGGCGGCGATCGACTGGTCCATCCCCGGGCAGCGCATCGGCGACCGGGCCAAGCCGCTGGCGGACAAGACGCTGGCGAGGATCCAGGCCGGGCTGGAGCGGTTCTCCCAGCCGATGATGGTCCCGGCCGGCGGCACCTGGCGGAACGACGCCACCGCCGTGACCGACCCGATGCCCTGCCGCACCACCCGAGAGAACGACGGCCTGGCCGTCCCCCCGCTGCTGGTGCCGGTCGAGGGACGCGACGGCAAGGAAGCCGGCACGGCCAACGCGCCGCTGCGCACGCAGACCGCCCGCAACGAGACCGGGCTGGCGTGGCTGCCGTTCGTCGCCGAACTCCGGGGCGGCGGCTCGGTCGCCCGCCCGGTGTCGGACGCGCTGGCCACGGTGACCGCCTCCGGCAACCACCACGGCCTGGTCACGCCGGAGTCGGTGGACTGGCAGCACCTGCTCGTCCCGTACTACGGCAACGGCGGTGCCCGCCCCGTCCGGGAGCCGGTCGGCGCGCTCACCACCCGCGACCGCTACGCGCTCGTCTCCGGCGGCCTCCCCGCGATCGAGGACGTGCGGTTCCGGATGCTCGAGCCCCACGAGATCGGCCGCGCCATGAGCTTCGCCGACCAGTACGTGGTCCTGGGCTCCAAGCGCGAGCGGGTGCGCCAGTACGGCAACGCGGTCACCCCGAACGTTGCCGAGGTGCTGATCGCCGCGCTGCGGGAGGCCATCACCGGCGAGGAGCTGGAGCGGTACGCGCCCTCCGAGCAGATCGCCGCCGCCGCGTGACCCCGGCCCGCTGCCGCGCGTGCAGCCGCCCGCTGCGCCGCCGTTCCCGCGACGGCCTGGGCCCGGTATGCCGCCGCCGCACGGCCGAGGTGCTGCTGGTGCCCGTCCCCGACGGCACGCCCGGCCACATCCCCGGTCAGACCGCCCTGCCACTCGTCCCGCACCAGCCCAGCCTTTGGAGCCTGTGATGCCCCTGTCCGATAGCCAGCTCATCGCCCGAGCGGGAGCCCAGTGCGAGTGCGACGGCCGCTGCGGCACCCCGCACGGATCGCCCGGCGCCACCGCCCCGGCCCGCTGCCCCGTCACCTGGGGCCACTGGGA
>NZ_JBHUSG010000111.1:0-5276 GCF_042673745.1 Kitasatospora sp. NPDC057015 | reverse complement strand
GCGGATGCCGTGGGTGGTGACGAGGTGGCGGGCGAGGAGTGCGCCGAGGTCGCCGGTGCCGCCCGTGATCAGCACCGTGCCGTCCGGATCCAGGACGGACGTGCCGTCACCGGGGTGTGGCCGGGGCGGGGCGGGAGCGAGCCGGGGAACCAGCACACGGCCCCCGCGCAGGGCGACGCTCGGCTCGTCCGGGTGGAGGATCCGGGCCAGGTCCGCGTGCCAGCCGTCGGGCCGGTCGGTGTCCACCAGGACGATCCGGCCCGGGTGCTCGGACTGGGCGGAGCGCAGCAGCCCCCGGTCAGCGGCGCGGGGCAGGTCGTGGACGTTCTCGTTCGGCTCGACGGCGACCGCGCCGCTCGTGACGACGACGAGGCGGGTGTCGGCGAATCGGTCGCCGGCGAGCCAGGCCTGGACGAGGCCGAGGGTCCGGGCGGCGGACTCGCCCGCCGCGTAGGCGGGTCGGGGCGCGGCCGGGGTGTCGAGGAGGGGGAGTACCAGGGTGTCGGGCGCCGGCGCGGTGGAGGCGAGTGCATCGGTGAGCAGTCCGCTCCGGCCGGGCGCAGCCGGGGCCCGGGGGGTCTGCGGTTCAGTCCAGACGAGGTGGAGCAGCGGTTCAGGTGCCGCGCCGCCGGTGGTGGCGAGCAGCCCGGCCGGCCGCAGCAGCAGTGACTCCACGGTGAGGACGGGCCGGCCGGTGGCGTCGGCGGCCTCGATGGCGACCGCGCCCGGGCCGGTGGAGCTGAGTCGAACCCGCAGGGTCGTGGCGCCGATGCCGTGCAGGGCGACGCCGTGCCAGGCGAACGGCAGGGCGGCGGTGGCGGGGGTGCCGGGCAGGACCCCGAGGCCGAGGGCGTGCAGCGCGGCGTCGAGGAGGGCGGGGTGCAGCCCGAACGTGCGTGCCACATCCTCCTGTTCGGCCTCCAGCGCGACCTCGGCGAACAGCTCGCCGTGGCGCCGCCAGGCTGCTCGCAGGCCCTGGAAGGCCGGGCCGTAGTGCAGGCCGTCGGCGTCGAGGCGCTCGTACAGGCCGTCCAGGTCGAGGGCTTCGGCGCCGGCCGGTGGCCAGACGGCGAGTGCGTCGGAGGGCTCGGGAGCCCCGGCGGACAGCATCCCGGAGGCGTACCTGGTCCATGGCCGCCCGGGGAAGGCGTCCTCCTCGCAGGCGTACACCTCGACCGGGCGGCGGCCCGCCTCGTCGGGTGCGCCGAGGCGGATCTGCAGGGTCACCGCCCTCTCGGCCGGGACGATCAGTGGCGCGGTGAGGGTGAGTTCCTCAAGGTGATCGCAGTCCGCCTGTTCGCCAGCCCGCAGGGCGAGTTCGACCAGGGCGGTGCCGGGGAGCAGGACGGCGTCGCCGACGGCGTGGTCGGCCAGCCACGGCTGGGTCCGAAGGTCCAGCCGGCCCGTGAACAGGAACTCCTCGGAGTCGGCGACGACGATGCTGGCGCCGAGCAGCGGGTGGTCGGGGAAGCCGAGGCCGGCCGAGCTGACGTCGAGCCGGTTCCCGGCCGGGGCCTCCAGCCAGTGCCGCTGCCGCTGGAAGGCGTACGTCGGCAGGTCGACCCGGCGGGCGTCACTGTCCCGGAAGTACGCGGACCGGTCGACGGCGGTGCCCCGGGCATGGAGGCGGCCGAGGGCGGCGGCGACCTCGGTGGCCTGGTCTCGGTCGGCGCGCTGGGCGGATACCGCGGCGGAGCCGGCCCGGGTGAAGCAGGCCTCGGCCATGGGCGTGAGAGCTGCCTCCGGCCCGAGTTCGAGGAAGGTGCGGGTGCCGTCGGCCTCCAGACGCCGGACGGCGTCGGCGAATCGGACGGGTCGGCGGGCGTTGCGCACCCAGTACTCGGGGGTGCAGAGCTCCTGCCCGTCGGCGGGTTCGCCGGTGACGGTGGAGACGAAGCCGATCCGGGGCGGCCGCAGCTCCAGCCCGGCGGCGATCTGCCGGAACTCCGCCAGCATCGGGTCGACCCGCGCCGAGTGGGAGGCGTAACTGACGTTCAGCCGACGGGTCTTGCGGCCGAGGGCGGCGAAGTGCGCGGCGAGGGCCAGGACGGGCTGCTCGTCCCCGGAGAGAACCACCGCGTCGGGGCTGTTGACGGCTGCGATCTCGGCGCCTTCGGTCAGCAGCGGCCGGACCTCCTGCTCGCCGGCGGCCACCGCGACCATGGCCCCGCCGGGTGTCAGTGCCTGGGTGAGCCGGCCGCGCGCGGCGACCAGGACGGCCGCGTCGGGCAGCGAGAGTACGCCTGCGACGTGGGCGGCCGCGAGTTCGCCGCCCGAGTGGCCGAGGACGTGGTCGGGCTCGACTCCCCAGGAGGCGAACAGGCGGAACAGTGCCACCTCGACGGCGAACAGCGCGGGTTGGGCGTAGGCCTGCCCGGCGAGCGGCGACGCGCCGTCCTCGGCGGGCGAGCCGAAGACCGCCGAGCGCAGCGGCGTGGGCAGCTGCCGGTCCAGTTCGGCGCAGACGGCGTCGAAGGCCTCGGCGAAGGCCGGGAAGGCCGCGTACAACTCCTTTCCCATGCCCGGGCGTTGGCTGCCGCCGCCGGTGAACATGACCGCCAGGGCGCCCGCGGTGGCGCGCTCGTGCAGGACGCCGGCGGTGGGGTGCCCGGTCGCGAAGGCGTCCAGGTCGTGCAGCAGCGTGTCCCGGTCGCGTCCGACCACGACCACGCGGTGGTCGAGCGCGGTGCGGGTGGTGAGCAGGGAGTGGCCGACGTCGGTGGGGCTCGGTGCCGGGTCGCGGCGCAGGTGGGCGGTGAGCCGTCCGGCCTGGGCACGCAGCGCGGCTTCGGTGGCGGCGGTCAACGTCCACAGGGCGGGCGGCGAGGCGGCGGCGTGCGCCGACGGCTGCTCCTCGGGCGCGGGCGGTTCCTCGATGATGGCGTGCGCGTTGGTGCCGCTGAATCCGAAGGAGGAGACCCCGGCGCGGCGCGGGGTCTCGCGGCGCGGCCACGGCTGCGGCCGGGTGAGCAGTTCCACGGCCCCGGAGGACCAGTCCACGTGCGGGGTGGGCTCGTCGACGTGCAGGGTGCGGGGGAGTTCGCCGTGGCGCATGGCCAGGATCATCTTCATGATCCCGCCGACGCCGGCCGCGGCCTGGGTGTGGCCGATGTTGGACTTGAGGGAGCCGAGCCGCAGCGGGCGGTCGGCGGTGCGGCCCTGGCCGTAGGCCGCCAGCAGGGCCTGGGCCTCGATCGGGTCGCCGAGCCTGGTGCCGGTGCCGTGTGCCTCGACCGCGTCGACCTCGGTCGGGGTGAGGCCGGCGTCGGCGAGGGCGCGGCGGATCACCCGCTGCTGGGCGGGGCCGCTGGGGGCGGTGAGGCCGTTGCTGGCGCCGTCCTGGTTGACGGCGGTGCCGCGTACCACGGCGAGGACGGGGTGGCCGTTGCGGCGGGCGTCGGACAACCGCTCCAGCAGGAGCATGCCGGCGCCCTCGGCCCAGCCGGTGCCGTCCGCACCGGCCGCGAAGGACTTGCAGCGGCCGTCCGAGGAGAGGCCCTCCTGGCGGCTGAAGTCGACGAAGGGCAGCGGGGAGGCCATCACGGTGGCGCCGCCGGCCAGCGCGAGCGAGCACTCCTTGCCGCGCAGCGACTGGACGGCCAGGTGCAGCGCGACCAGGGAGGAGGAGCAGGCGGTGTCGATGGTGACGGCCGGGCCCTCCAGGCCGAAGGTGTAGGCCACCCGGCCGGAGGCGATGCTGCCGGACGTCCCGGTGCCGAGGTAGCCCATGACGTCCTCGGGCAGCTCGCGCAGCCGGGCCGCGTAGTCGTGGTACATGATTCCGGCGTAGACGCCGGTGCGGCTGCCGCGCAGGGTGGCCGGATCGATGCCGGCGTGCTCGAAGGCCTCCCAGGAGGTCTCCAGCAGCAGGCGCTGCTGGGGATCCATCGCGGTCGCCTCGCGCGGGCTGATGCCGAACGGCGCCGGGTCGAAGTCGGCCACGTCGTAGAGGAATCCGCCCGCGTGCGCGGTACTGGAGCCGCCCGCGTCGCCCGGGCCGCGAAGGGAGTCGAGGTCCCAGTCGCGGTCGACGGGGAAGGCGGAGACGGCGTCGCGGCCCTGGGCGACGACCTGCCAGAGGTCGTCGGGTGTTTGGACGCCGCCGGGGTAGCGGCAGGCCATGCCGATGACGGCGATGGGTTCGCGGGCCGCGTCCTCGGTCTCGCGCAGTCGCTTCCTGGTCTGCCGAAGCTCGACGGTGAGCCGCTTGAGGGAGTCCAGGATCTTCTCTTCGGTGCCCGGCATCAGGCGTCTCCCAGTTCCACGTTGATGATGGCGAGCAGTTCGTCGAGACCGGCGGAGTCGAGGTCGTTCCCGTCCGCGTCGCGGTCCGGGTCCTCGTCCCGTTCGGTGGCGGCCTGGTCCCAGGCGGCGAGCAGGGCCTTGAGCCGCAGGTGGATCTGTTCGGTGGTCTCCTGGTCGCCGGCCAGCCTGGGGAGAGCCTCACGCAGCCGGTCGAGGTCGGCGAGAGCGGCGGCGGCGGGGCTCGGGGCGGCAGGGACGAGGACGTCCCTGAGGTGCGCGGCGAGCCCGGCGGGCGTCGGGTAGTCGAAGACGGCGGTGGCGGGCAGGCGGATGCCGGTGGCGGCGTCGAGCCGACCGCGGATCTCCACGGCGGCCAGGGAGTCCACCCCGGCCTCGGTGAACGGCCGGTCCGGGGCGACGGCGTGGGGCGAGCTGTGCCCCAGCACCGTCGCGGTCCGGGTGCGGACGAGGTCGAGCAGCAGGCTCTCGCGCTCGGCGTCGTCCAGCGGGAGCAGCCGCTCGGCGAGGGAGGAGGCGCCGGGTCGGCCGTGGCCGTCCGGGGCGGTGGGCCGGGGGCGGGCAGGGCGTACCAGGCCGCGCAGAACCGGCGGGAAGTCCTGGTCGCCGCTTCGTGGTTGGAGCAGCGGCAGGTCGAACCTGGCCGGGATGAGCAGGGGCTCGGGCCGCCCCAGGGCGGCGTCGAACAGGGCGAGCCCGGCGGCGGGGGCGATCGCCCCGAACCCGGCGCGGGTGATGCGGCCGCGTTCGGCCTCGGTCAGGCCGCCCGCCATGCCGCCGTCCGTCTGGTCCCAGAGGCCCCAGGCCAGTGAGAGGGCGGGCAGGCCGAGGTGGTGGCGGTGCTGGGCGAGGCCGTCCAGGTAGCCGTTGGCGGCGGCGTAGGCGCCCTGCCCGGCGGAGCCGAGGACGCCGGAGGCGGAGGAGAACAGGATGAAGGCGGTGAGGTTGTGGTCTTTGGTGAGGTGGTGGAGGTGCCAGGCGCCGTCGGCTTTGGGGCGCATGGTGTGGTCGAG
>NZ_JBHUSG010000110.1:0-5295 GCF_042673745.1 Kitasatospora sp. NPDC057015 | reverse complement strand
CCCCCGTCATCGCCCTGGACGCCCGCCGACGCGACAGCGCCAAGAGCGCCCTCATCACCCTCGTCGAACACGCCCTCCTCGCCCGACTCCGCTGACCCGGAGGGCGACCGGATGCCCGCCCACCTGCCACGGAGGCAGTGGGCGGGCATTTCCACATCCGCAGATGAGCAGTGCATAACAGTTCGGTAGGCATTTGGTGATCGACAGTGACGTGGCGTAGCCGGGCAACGGCACTCAGCGCCAGCATCGCTCCTATTCGTCCGAGAGTGTCACTGAATGTCCGATTTCAACAGCGCCGAACCGTCACCAACAGCTGTTTGTCCCGAATCCCTACACGTGCTGAAATTCCAGCTACCCCGAAGACGGTTACGGCAGTTCCGCCCAGCCCCCGGGGCGCTGCCAGGGGTAGCGCTGAATTGATCCATGGCCGCCAGTCGGCCGAGAGGTTGTTGTCGAGTGAGGCGTAAGCAGCCAGTCACCCCGCAGCGGCGCTCCGAGCCCCGCCAGAGCGAGCCGAACGGTGGCGCCACCGAGCCCACCGGGTTCTCCGCGTTCACCCCGACCGAGGACCGGCCAGGCGCCGGCCCCGGCGGGCCCGCGGCCGCGCCGGGCGCTTCCGAGCGCAAGCCGGGTGCGAAGCCCGAGCCCGAACCGGAGAGCCCCAGGGCCTCCAGCGGGAGATACGAGTTCCTGGCCCCGCGCAACTGGCGCGTGCCCACCCGCCTGGTCGCCATCCTGCTGATCCCGGTCGTCATCGGCCTGGTCTTCGGCGGCCTGCGCGTCAACTCGTCCTTCGACGACTACGTCAAGGCCGACCGCGCGGTGAAGACCGCCGAGCTGGCCCGGGCCGCCACCGAGCTCGCCGACGCCCTGGAGAACGAGCGCGACCAGTCCCTGGCGCCGCTCCTGCTCAACCAGGACCCGGACGGCAAGGTCCCCGCACTGCGGGCCAAGACCGACGCCGCGCTCAAGGGCTACAAGGACGCGTACGCCAAGATCTCCGACGACCCCCTGCTGGCGCACCGCGACGCGGCGTTCCAGGGGCTCGTCGTCTCGCTGCCCCACCTGCGCGACAACGCCTACAAGCCCGAGCTGTTCGCCACCGCGACCCAGGCCGCGTACTCGACGCTGATCGCGCCGCTGATGGCGTACGACAACTCGGTCGGCTTCGGCAGCTCCAGCGTCACCAGCAAGGGCCGGGCGATCTACGCCATCTCGCTGGGCAAGGCCTCCGCCTCCACCCAGCGCGCGCTGATGCTGCACCTGCTGGTCGGCATCCAGGCCGGTTCCACCACGCGCTACGAGAACACCGAGCTCATCCAGCAGCTCCTGGTCTCGGCGAAGCTGGAGCAGGTCTCGATCGCCGAGTTCAACACCGGCAGCGCCCCCGAGGACGCCCGGGTCTACGCCAACGCCCTGGTCAACCAGGCCAGCGCCGACGAGCGGGCCGCCCTGCGGATGCCCAACGGCAGCGCGCCGACCGTCGCCGGTCTGCTCGCCATCGGCATGGCCTACAGCCAGAACGCCGCCGAGGGCCAGAGCAAGGGCAAGGCGGCCGCCGACGCGGCCATCGCCGAGGCCGTCGCCGCGGGCCTGGAGCCCCGGCGCTGGGAGCAGGCCACCACCACGCACATGGCCAGCCTGCGGACCACCGAGAACCAGCTGCTGGACCAGGTCGTCGACGACGCCGCGAACCTCAAGTCGCGCGCCCAGACCGACGCCGTGCTCAACTCCGTCATCGTGATCGCCGCGCTGGCCCTGGCCGGTCTGCTGACCGGCTTCATCGCCCGCTCGATGATCCTCGGCATGCGCACCCTGAACAGCGCCGCGCTGGAGATCGCCAACCACCGCCTCCCCGACCTGGTCGAGAAGCTCTCCAAGACCGACCCGGACCGGGTGGACACCTCCGTCTCCCCGATCCCGCTGCACGGCAAGGACGAGATCGGCGAGGTCGCCCGCGCCTTCGACCAGGTGCACCGGCAGGCGGTCTCGCTGGCCGCCGAGCAGGCGCTCCTGCGAGGGAACGTCAACGCGATCTTCACCAACCTGTCGCGCCGCAGCCAGGGCCTCATCCAGCGCCAGCTGGCGCTGATCACGGACCTGGAGAACAACGAGGCCGACCCGGACCAGCTGGAGAACCTCTTCAAGCTGGACCACCTCGCGACCCGTATGCGCCGCAACGGTGAGAACCTGCTCGTCCTCGCGGGCGAGGAGGCCGGCCGCCGCTGGAACACCCCGGTGCCGCTGGTCGACGTGCTCCGCGCCGCCTCCTCCGAGGTGGAGCAGTACGAGCGCGTCGAGCTGGCCGGCATCCCGGAGGCCGAGGTCATCGGCGCCGCGGTGACCGACCTCGTCCACCTCCTCGCCGAGCTGCTGGAGAACGCCACGTCGTTCTCCAGCCCGCAGACCCGGGTGCTGGTCAACGCCACCCGCCTGCCGGACGGCCGGGTGCTGGTCGAGATCCACGACAAGGGCATCGGCCTCACCGCCGAGGACTTCGCCGAGATCAACGAGAAGCTGGCCGAGCCGCCCACGGTCGACGCCACCATCTCCCGCCGCATGGGCCTGTTCGTGGTCGGCCGCCTCTCGCAGCGCCACGACATCCGGGTCCAGCTGCGCCCGTCGGGCGAGTCCGCCGGCACCACCTCGCTGGTGATGCTCCCGCAGCACCTGACCGAGATGAACGCCCCGGTGGAGCCCGAGGAGCAGTTCACCGTCTCGCGGATCTTCGCCGACCAGGACCCGGGCCAGGAGGCCTGGAACGCGGAGCTCGAAGGCGCCCGCAGCGCGGCCGAACTCGGCTTCGACGACCACCTGACCGGCCGGGGCGGCGCGAGCGGCTTCAGCCCGGCCCTGGAGGCCGTACAGCGCTCGCAGCGGCTCGACCAGCGCCGCCGTGCGGCTCTGGAGGCCGGCCCGAGCGCCGACGAGCCCGTGGACGCGGAGATCGAGGAGACGGCCTACCCGGCGCCCGCCGAGGCCTACCAGCCGCAGGAGTTCGCCGCCCCGTACGCCGAGGAGCCCTTCCAGGGCGCCCCGTCGTACGAGCAGGACCCGTACGGCCGCCCGGTGCAGAACGCGCCGGCCTACGGCGACGACCAGTACGGCAACGGCCAGTACGACGCCTTCCAGGGCGACGGCTACCAGGACGACCAGTACGGGCAGCAGCCGTACGGCCAGCAGTACGCCGAGGCCGGCTACGACGGCGGCTACCAGAACGACGGCTTCGGGCAGCAGCAGTACGGCGGCCAGGACGACCAGTACGGGCAGCAGGAGTACGACGGCTACCGCGGCGACTCCTACCTGGACGACGTCCGGCAAGCCCGTGAGGAGGCCGCCGGCCACCCGTACGCGGCCGAGCCCGCCGCGCTCCCGCCGGCGCAGTCCTCCGCGCCGTCCGCGACGCTGGCCTCCGGGCTGCCGCAGCGCCGCCCGGGCCAGCAGCTGGCCGGCGGCGGGGCCACCGGCCTCGGTGCCCGCGCCATCGGCGACCAGGACGCCGGCGACAAGCCGAACTGGTTCACCGGTGCCAAGGAGGCCACCGAGGCTCCCGAGCCGCGCGGCCACGAGGTGTCGGCGCTCGGCGGGTACGGCCCGACCGGCCCGACCGGCCAGCCGGCCGCGAGCTGGCAGTCGCCCAACGACGGGGCCTGGCAGCGCGCCGAGCAGCTGCGCGAGCCGGCCGCCGGCGGGGTGACCCCCTCGGGGCTGCCGCGCCGGGTGCCCAAGCAGAACCTGGTGGCCGGCAACGCCAAGCCGACCCCGCAGGACGGCCCGCAGGTCTCCCGTACCCCGGAGGAGGTTCGTGGCCGTCTGACGAACCTGCGCCGCGGCGTGGAGCAGGGCCGCAGCGCGACGAGTGGCTCCGGTAACACCGGCAGCTTCCGGATCGACCCCGACCAGACCGACCGGTCCGGCAACGGACAGCAGAACCGCAGCACCGATCTCTTCGGCGGCTCGAACCACCAGGAGCGTTGAGTTGAGTCAGATGAGCCAGGCCGCACAGAACCTGAACTGGCTGATCACCAATTTCGTGGACAACACCCCCGGGGTGTCCCACACAGTGGTGGTCTCCGCCGACGGGCTTCTGCTCGCCATGTCCGAAGGCTTCCCCCGCGACCGCGCCGACCAGCTCGCCGCCGTCGCCTCCGGCCTCACCTCCCTTACGTCCGGCGCCTCCCGCATCTTCGAGGGCGGCGAGGTCAACCAGACCGTCGTCGAGATGGAGCGCGGCTTCCTCTTCCTGATGGCCGTCAGCGACGGCTCCTCGCTCGCCGTACTCGCCTCCCCCGACTCCGACATCGGCCTCGTCGGATACGAGATGGCCCTCCTCGTCGACCGCGCCGGCGCCGTCCTGACCCCCGCACTGCGCGCCGAACTCCAGGGCAGTCTCCTGCACTGACGGACCGTCGGATACCGTCCTGGTATTCGAAGCACCTCTGCGCCCGTCCCGGGCCCGCACCAGCGGGCTCGGGTTCGGACGTTGTACGGCCTTCGCACCACCGGCCCCGGACTCGTCCGGGGCTCGCAACGCACCGCCGCACCGTGTGAGGAGAGGATCCGTGAACCCGCCCGACGACCATAGCGGCCAGTACGGCGTTCCGTACCCAGGCACCGGCCACGACGCCTTCGGAGCCCCTGGCGTCGGCCACGGCCAGAGCTACGGCCGGCACCAGCAGCCGGGCCAGGAGTACGGCCAGCAGTCGTACCAGCAGGAGCAGTTCGGTCAGGAGTACGGTCAGCAGCCGTACCAGCAGGAGCAGTTCGACCCCCACCAGGGCGAACGCCAGTACGACCAGCGGAGTTACGGCCAGGAGTTCGGCGGTCCGCAGCCGTACGAGCGCCGGTCCGGCGGCTACCCCGCGCCCGAAGCCCCCGGCCACGTCGAGGAGTTCGAGGACGAAGAGGACTCCGGCCCGCTGATCCGGCCGTTCGCCATGACCGGCGGACGCACCCGCCCCAGGTACGAACTCGCCCTGGAGGCACTGGTCTCCGCCAGCGTCGACCCGCAGCGCCTGGCCACCCTGCTCCCCGAGCACCAGCGGATCTGCACCCTGTGCACGGAGGTCAAGTCCGTCGCCGAGGTGTCGGCCCTGCTCTCCCTCCCCCTGGGAGTGGCCCGCATCCTGGTGGCCGACCTCGCCGAGGCCGGCCTCGTGGCCATCCACCAGCCCGCTTCCGGCGGCGAATCCGGAAACCAGCCCGACGTCACGCTGCTCGAAAGGGTCCTCAGTGGACTTCGCAAGCTCTAACGCGGCCGCCGCGACCCGCGCCACCACCTCCGCGAAGATCGTC
>NZ_JBHUSG010000109.1:0-5550 GCF_042673745.1 Kitasatospora sp. NPDC057015 | reverse complement strand
GAGACCTCCGCCCGTGCAGACGCCGACCTCGTCCTGTCCTGCCTGGAGTACGCCCTGGCCAGCCGTGAGCCCGTGCCCGGCACCTTGATCCATCAACGCCGACCACGGCTGTCAATACACGTCCATCAAGCTCACAACACGGCTCGTGCGTGCGGGTATTGAGGGGTCAATGGGGTCCGTGGGCGACAGCTACGACAACGCCCTCGCGGAGAATCTGTGGATGCTTATCAAGACCGAGTGCGTACGCGGACGTGTCTTCGCCACCCGGGCTGAGGCCAACCTCGCGCTGTTCGAGTACATCGATGGCTTCTATAACAGCCGACGCATCCAGAAACGCCTCGGCTACCTCAGTCCCATCGAGTTCGAGGAGAAGCACTACGCCGACCAGGCGACGACCGAACAAGCGAACCTGAAACCCGGTCAACCCACTCTGACCAGCTGATCAGCACCTCCCGCACACCGGGGGAACCTCAGGTGGACGCTCCGTCGGACATGTGCACCGAAGGCACGGTGAAAGCAGGTGCTCCGGCCCGACGCATGCCGGTGGGCGCCCGCTCGGACGGGGCGGGCGCCCTGCCCCCGTGGGGGCGGCCCGGCCGGGCCGGTTCCGGCCCGGTACAGGTCACATCAGGTGATCGTCCAGTGCTGCAGGGCCGAGTTGGTGTCGGTCTGCTGGGTCACCAGGGCGCCGTCGGCGGCCGAAGCGGTGGTCAGCAGCAGCCCGCTCTTGGCCGAGGCCAGGGTGTAGCCGCCGCCGGGCAGTGCCACGGCCTTCCAGCGCTGGTTGAGGCCGCCGCCGCAGGTGTACTGGATCACGGTCGCCGCGGGGGACGTCGAGCCGCCGTTCACGTCGAGGCAGAGCCCGGAGGCGCCGTTGGCCAGGGTGTAGGACCCGTCCGGCTGTTGGGTGAAGGTCCACTTCTGGTTGTTACCGCCGTGCAGGGCCCAGGTGTCCATCTGAAGGGCGTTGGTGGTGGAGCTGGCCGGGTCGTCCAGGGCCTGGCCGCCGGTGGTGACGGTGTGGACGCCGTTCAGGGTGCCGGGGGTGCTCGGCCAGGTGATGTCGGGGGCGGCGTAGAAGGCGATGCCGGCGGCGGTCCAGCGCGGCCCCTGGGCGGCGAGGCGCTGGCTGAAGTTGGTCCAGTCGTGGGTGGACTGCGGCGACCAGCCGATCTCGGCGATGGCCGGCAGCCGCGGGAAGCTCATGTGGTCGGCGTAGACGGACGGTTCGGGGAACTGGCTGCCGGAATCGGGTGTGCTGCTGCTGGGCGAGTATGCGTTGTCGGTCCAGAGTGCGGCCTCCACGCCGGCGATCTGGGCAGCTGGCACGACCGACGAGCTGCCGTCGGTCTTGGCGGTGACCGTCGTCGGGTCCCAGCCGTAGGCCTTCTGGGCCGAGACGTAGCCCGCCCAGTGCAGGCCGTAGGGGGTGCTGGAGTTGTACTGCATGTCCAGGTAGGCGTGGTCCGCGGGGGACATGATGAACTTGGCGCCCTGCGCGACCCCGGAACGGACCTGCTGGATATTCTCGGACTCCCACGGGGCGCCCACGGAGGTGCGGTCGATGTCGGTGCCCCAGTACTGGAGCAGGCTGTTCGCCGGGAGGGTGCCCTGGCTGAGCTGGTGCCAGCCGATCAGGGTCTTGCCCTGGGCGGTGGTCGCCGAGGCGGCGGCCGACACGTACGCGGCGTACTGGGCAGTCGTGGTCGCCGGAGCCTCGTCGCCACCCACGTGGATGTACGGGCCGGGGGTGAGCGCCGCCACCGTGCTGATCACGGTGTTCAGGAAGGTGCTGACGTTGGCGACGTGCTGCGGGTCGCCGAGGCAGTAGAGGCTGAAGCCCCAGTTGTCGCCGGCGTACGGTGCGGTCGTCTGGTTGTTGCAGTTCAGGTTGGCGACCGAGGCCAGCGCCGCGCCGCTGTGGCCCGGGCCGTCGATCTCGGGGACGACCGTCATGAACCGCGACTTCGCGTACGCCACCAAGTCCTGGTATTCGGCCGCCGTGTAGTACCAAGAGGTGCCGCCGGTGAAGCCGGTCTGGGTGCTCGCGCCCACCGTGGTCAGGTTCGGCAGCGCGCCGATCGCGATCCGCCAGCCCTGGTCGTCGGTCAAGTGCAGATGAAGCGTGTTGATCTTGTACGCGGCGGACTCGTCGATGAAGCGCTTCACCTGCGCCACGGGGTAGAAGCGGCGCGCGACGTCGAGCATCGCGCCGCGGTAGGAGTACCGCGGCGAGTCCGATATCTGCACGGGCACGACCGTCCACGGCCCAGGCTTCACCGTGGGCGACTCCACTGCGGCCGGCAGCAGTTGGCGCAGGGTCTGGACGCCCCGGAAGAGGCCCTCGGCGCCGTGCGCCGTCACGGTGACGCCGCCGCTTTTCGAGGTGAGGGTGTAGCCCTCCGCCTTGAGCGTGGCCGGGCCGTTGGGGTCCAGGACGAGCGCGTTGCCCGCCGGCTGGGTGGAGCTGACCACCTGGAGGGTGAACCCGGTCGCGGGCTTCAGGAGTCCCGCCAGGTAGGTGCCGACGCCGAGCGCGGCCGTGTCGGTGGACAGCACGTCGATCTGCGTCCCGGCGGCCAGGGTGAACCCGCTGCCCGTGACGGCCGACTCGGAGACCGGCTGGGGCACGATCGCCGGCAGTGTCGGCGCCGCATGCGCGGCTGTCACCGCCGTCGTGCCCGACAACAGCGACGTCGCAAGGGCGACGGCGCTCAGAACGGCGAGGTCGCGGCCTCGCTGGCGAAACAACCGCATCGATGACTCCTTCAAGTGAACGCGACTGCATTGCCGGGGGCAGGGCACGGCACCGCGCTGGTCCTACGGGAGGTGAAAGCTCGTGAGGGGACGGGGGAGACCCGCTGACGGGTCCTCGCCGGCCCAACGGCTGGGCTTTCCGGCGTGACGCGTATTCGTACTGCAAGAGGAATCCCCGGGCGCTGGCGGACGGGCCCAGAGACGCTTGGAGGACTTACGGGCACGGGGTGACTGTCCGTGATATCTCGGCTTCGTCCCGCATCGTGCGGTGGCTCGGAGTGGTTGCCCCGGGCGCTTCGGCCGCAGCGGGCCGAGTGTGCTCTCGGCGGACTGCCACTGCAAGTTTCTGCATGATGATGGGCAGATTAAAGCACCTTCAGGCACGAAAGGGAATGCCGTTGTCGGGGCTGAGCCAGTGGGTGGCGACCGCGCTGCTCCCGACGTTGGTGCGTGGTGTGATCACACGCACACCCTCGGCCCGCAGAACCGCACACGCCTCCACAACCAACCGCGACTTCCCGATCCCCGCCTGCCCCTGCACCTGAACCACTGCGGGGCGCACCGACAACACCCCCACCAGCGACCGCAGTTCCTTCTCCCGGCCCACGAAAGCAAACCCCCGCACAACCTCCGCCCGGTCGGCGGCTACCATGCCTTGCTCCCATCGTCACCTAGTGCAGCAGGGCACGCAGATATCGCCACCACACCTGCCAACATAGCTCGGCCGGCCGGCTGGGACGCCCCGTGATTCGCCGCCGAGCCGTCGAGCATGCCGCCGGCGAGGAGGAGATGGGTGCTCAAGCAAGATGGGGACTGCTCTGCGCGCGCCAACTGTTGATCATGTAGGGGTAGGACCCCTATGAAGTTCCCCCCTGATCTTGGAGAGCGGGTTTCTACGCTGCGGGGGTGAAATCGCTCTGCAGTCTGGCCCTGGTTTCGATCGGGGTGAGGTATCCGAGCTCGGGATGCCTGCGGAGCCTGGTGCGGTTGTATTCGACTTCGATGAAGCAGAAGACATCGGCCCGGGCTTCGGCCCGGGTGGCCCACACCGTGGTGCCGATCTCGGCCTTGAACAGAGCGAACCAGCTCTCCGCGGCGGCATTATCGTAACAGGAGCCGACGCGCCCCATCGACTGGCGCATTCCCAACTCCCTTGTCTTGTGCCGGAATTCGGTAGAGGTGTACTCGGTGAGTTCAACCGGTCGTTGCAACACCGGGCTGTTGTAGTGAGCGTAGCTGCTCCTCGAAGACCTCGGCCGGGGTCTTCCAGCCAAGGATCTTGCGGGGTCGGTTATTGATCGCCAGGGCGACGGCTTCGAGGTCCCCGGCGGACCACCGGGACAGGTCCGTGCCCTTCGGGAAGTACTGACGCAGCAGCCCGTTCGTGTTCTCGTTTGTGGGTCGCTGCCAGGGCGAGTGCGGATCGGCGAAGAACACCTTCGTCCCTGTCTCGAGCGCGAACTGGGCATGCCCGGAAAGTTCCTTCCCGCGGTCCCAGGTCAGGGTTTTGCGGAGCTGCTCGGGTAGCTTCGTCATCGACTCGGTCAGAGCAGTGTTCATCGCGACGGCGCCGTAGCCGCCCAACGGCGGCCCGTTCTTCACAGGTGGCACCTCGCCCCAGCCCTCCATCCTCGGTAGATGCACCAGGAGTGCAGATCGGCTGCTGCGCTCGACGAGCGTGCCGATCGCGGACCGGCCCGTCCCAATGATCAGTCGGGTAGCGGGGACGCATTGCTGCGTCCCCGCCCCCTCAGAACCGTGCAGGCGGCTTTCGCCGCACACGGCTCAAGCAAGCCCCGTGGGATCGCGGGCAGGCGAAGGTGCTGGACGTGTCAGCTCGGCGGCTCCGTTCCGCCGATGACAGTGGGTGTGGAGAAGACGGATTCGTTGATCGCCCGGCGTGCCCCCGCCGAGGAGCGCGACGTACTGCTTGGAGATCGCCTTCCTGATGACGGCCCGCCATGTCTCCCATTCCTGGGGGCTTCGCGGCGGGTGGTCGGCGTGCAGCAGGAGTCCCCCGCAGACCGGGCAACGACCGCGCTGAGCCTGAAGCAGGCGCACGGTCATGCCGTCGACTGGCGGAGGTGGTCCCTTGCGACGCCGCTCGGCCCAGTACGACTCCAGGGCCGGGTCGTCCGGAGACGCCCTACCCTTGACCAACTGGTGCCGGACGATCTTCGTCCAGGAGAACTTGAGCAGGTAGGCACCGCTCTCGCGGTCGCCGAACACCCACCGGTCCTTCCTGGCCTTGTTGAACTTGCCGAAGTACTTGCTGGAGACCCAGTGCTTCGGCTTGTTCGGGTGGCTGTGCTTGGCCCACTTGTAGGCGAGCGTCCACATGTAGTTGTCCAGCGCCGTGAAGATCTCGCTGGACACCACCGTCCGGTAGTAGGCCGACCAACCCCGCACGATGGGGTTGATCTTCTTGAGCACGGCCGCAGCGTTGGCCCCTCGCAGGGCCAGCATCTCGGCGTGCAGCCGTTCCCGGATCCGTCGTTGCGCCGCTGTGCTCGGCTTGATCAGCAGCTTGCCGTGATACCGGCGGACGTTGAACCCCAGGAAGTCGAACCCGGCCTCCGCGTGGACGATACGTGTCTTGTCCTCGTGGAAGGCGAGCCCCCTGGGCGTCAGCCATGCGGCCAGCCGTTGTTTGACCTCCTCGGCCTGCTCACGGCTGGTGCACATCGCGACGAAGTCATCTGCTTATGCCGATGTGCGGGTTATGCCGACCGGGGTGGTGAAGGTGCTGGTGACGGGCCTGCGAACGCTGGGCTGACCGGCATAATCCAGTGG
>NZ_JBHUSG010000108.1:0-5714 GCF_042673745.1 Kitasatospora sp. NPDC057015 | reverse complement strand
GACTGTAAATCCGCTCCCTCAGGGTTCGGCAGTTCGAATCTGCCCCCCTCCACCATTTTATAAATAGGGGCATAGTTTAACGGTAGAACAGAGGTCTCCAAAACCTCCGGTGTGGGTTCGATTCCTACTGCCCCTGCCAATTATACTTTATAATTCATTACATCTATGGCGGTTGTGGCGAAGTGGTTAACGCACCAGATTGTGGCTCTGGCACTCGTGGGTTCGATTCCCATCAATCGCCCCAAATAAAAATTGCGGGTGTAGTTTAGTGGTAAAACCTCAGCCTTCCAAGCTGATGTCGTGAGTTCGATTCTCATCACCCGCTCCATTATTGAATGATCTTTGAAAACTAAACAAGACAAAACGTACCTGTTAATTCAAAGTTTTAAATAAATCGCACAGCGATGTGCGTAGTCAGTCAAACTACTTTATCGGAGAGTTTGATCCTGGCTCAGGACGAACGCTGGCGGCGTGCCTAATACATGCAAGTCGAGCGGACAGATGGGAGCTTGCTCCCTGATGTTAGCGGCGGACGGGTGAGTAACACGTGGGTAACCTGCCTGTAAGACTGGGATAACTCCGGGAAACCGGGGCTAATACCGGATGGTTGTTTGAACCGCATGGTTCAAACATAAAAGGTGGCTTCGGCTACCACTTACAGATGGACCCGCGGCGCATTAGCTAGTTGGTGAGGTAACGGCTCACCAAGGCAACGATGCGTAGCCGACCTGAGAGGGTGATCGGCCACACTGGGACTGAGACACGGCCCAGACTCCTACGGGAGGCAGCAGTAGGGAATCTTCCGCAATGGACGAAAGTCTGACGGAGCAACGCCGCGTGAGTGATGAAGGTTTTCGGATCGTAAAGCTCTGTTGTTAGGGAAGAACAAGTACCGTTCGAATAGGGCGGTACCTTGACGGTACCTAACCAGAAAGCCACGGCTAACTACGTGCCAGCAGCCGCGGTAATACGTAGGTGGCAAGCGTTGTCCGGAATTATTGGGCGTAAAGGGCTCGCAGGCGGTTTCTTAAGTCTGATGTGAAAGCCCCCGGCTCAACCGGGGAGGGTCATTGGAAACTGGGGAACTTGAGTGCAGAAGAGGAGAGTGGAATTCCACGTGTAGCGGTGAAATGCGTAGAGATGTGGAGGAACACCAGTGGCGAAGGCGACTCTCTGGTCTGTAACTGACGCTGAGGAGCGAAAGCGTGGGGAGCGAACAGGATTAGATACCCTGGTAGTCCACGCCGTAAACGATGAGTGCTAAGTGTTAGGGGGTTTCCGCCCCTTAGTGCTGCAGCTAACGCATTAAGCACTCCGCCTGGGGAGTACGGTCGCAAGACTGAAACTCAAAGGAATTGACGGGGGCCCGCACAAGCGGTGGAGCATGTGGTTTAATTCGAAGCAACGCGAAGAACCTTACCAGGTCTTGACATCCTCTGACAATCCTAGAGATAGGACGTCCCCTTCGGGGGCAGAGTGACAGGTGGTGCATGGTTGTCGTCAGCTCGTGTCGTGAGATGTTGGGTTAAGTCCCGCAACGAGCGCAACCCTTGATCTTAGTTGCCAGCATTCAGTTGGGCACTCTAAGGTGACTGCCGGTGACAAACCGGAGGAAGGTGGGGATGACGTCAAATCATCATGCCCCTTATGACCTGGGCTACACACGTGCTACAATGGACAGAACAAAGGGCAGCGAAACCGCGAGGTTAAGCCAATCCCACAAATCTGTTCTCAGTTCGGATCGCAGTCTGCAACTCGACTGCGTGAAGCTGGAATCGCTAGTAATCGCGGATCAGCATGCCGCGGTGAATACGTTCCCGGGCCTTGTACACACCGCCCGTCACACCACGAGAGTTTGTAACACCCGAAGTCGGTGAGGTAACCTTTTAGGAGCCAGCCGCCGAAGGTGGGACAGATGATTGGGGTGAAGTCGTAACAAGGTAGCCGTATCGGAAGGTGCGGCTGGATCACCTCCTTTCTAAGGATTTTAACGGAATATAAGACCTTGGGTCTTATAAACAGAACGTTCCCTGTCTTGTTTAGTTTTGAAGGATCATTCCTTCGAAACGTGTTCTTTGAAAACTAGATAACAGTAGACATCACATTCAATTAGTAATACAAGATATCACATAGTGATTCTTTTTAACGGTTAAGTTAGAAAGGGCGCACGGTGGATGCCTTGGCACTAGGAGCCGATGAAGGACGGGACGAACACCGATATGCTTCGGGGAGCTGTAAGCAAGCTTTGATCCGGAGATTTCCGAATGGGGAAACCCACCACTCGTAATGGAGTGGTATCCATATCTGAATACATAGGATATGAGAAGGCAGACCCGGGGAACTGAAACATCTAAGTACCCGGAGGAAGAGAAAGCAAATGCGATTCCCTGAGTAGCGGCGAGCGAAACGGGATTAGCCCAAACCAAGAGGCTTGCCTCTTGGGGTTGTAGGACACTCTGTACGGAGTTACAAAGGAACGAGGTAGATGAAGAGGTCTGGAAAGGCCCGCCATAGGAGGTAACAGCCCTGTAGTCAAAACTTCGTTCTCTCCTGAGTGGATCCTGAGTACGGCGGAACACGTGAAATTCCGTCGGAATCCGGGAGGACCATCTCCCAAGGCTAAATACTCCCTAGTGACCGATAGTGAACCAGTACCGTGAGGGAAAGGTGAAAAGCACCCCGGAAGGGGAGTGAAAGAGATCCTGAAACCGTGTGCCTACAAGTAGTCAGAGCCCGTTAACGGGTGATGGCGTGCCTTTTGTAGAATGAACCGGCGAGTTACGATCCCGTGCAAGGTTAAGCAGAAGATGCGGAGCCGCAGCGAAAGCGAGTCTGAATAGGGCGAATTGAGTACGTGGTCGTAGACCCGAAACCAGGTGATCTACCCATGTCCAGGGTGAAGTTCAGGTAACACTGAATGGAGGCCCGAACCCACGCACGTTGAAAAGTGCGGGGATGAGGTGTGGGTAGGGGTGAAATGCCAATCGAACCTGGAGATAGCTGGTTCTCTCCGAAATAGCTTTAGGGCTAGCCTCAAGGTAAGAGTCTTGGAGGTAGAGCACTGATTGGACTAGGGGCCCCTACCGGGTTACCGAATTCAGTCAAACTCCGAATGCCGATGACTTATCCTTGGGAGTCAGACTGCGAGTGATAAGATCCGTAGTCGAAAGGGAAACAGCCCAGACCGCCAGCTAAGGTCCCAAAGTATACGTTAAGTGGAAAAGGATGTGGAGTTGCTTAGACAACCAGGATGTTGGCTTAGAAGCAGCCACCATTTAAAGAGTGCGTAATAGCTCACTGGTCGAGTGACTCTGCGCCGAAAATGTACCGGGGCTAAACGTATCACCGAAGCTGCGGACTGTTCTTCGAACAGTGGTAGGAGAGCGTTCTAAGGGCTGTGAAGCAAGACCGGAAGGACTTGTGGAGCGCTTAGAAGTGAGAATGCCGGTATGAGTAGCGAAAGAGGGGTGAGAATCCCCTCCACCGAATGCCTAAGGTTTCCTGAGGAAGGCTCGTCCGCTCAGGGTTAGTCGGGACCTAAGCCGAGGCCGAAAGGCGTAGGCGATGGATAACAGGTTGATATTCCTGTACCACCTCCTCACCATTTGAGCAATGGGGGGACGCAGGAGGATAGGGTAAGCGCGGTATTGGATATCCGCGTCCAAGCAGTTAGGCTGGGAAATAGGCAAATCCGTTTCCCATGAAGGCTGAGCTGTGATGGCGAGCGAAATATAGTAGCGAAGTTCCTGATTCCACACTGCCAAGAAAAGCCTCTAGCGAGGTGAGAGGTGCCCGTACCGCAAACCGACACAGGTAGGCGAGGAGAGAATCCTAAGGTGATCGAGAGAACTCTCGTTAAGGAACTCGGCAAAATGACCCCGTAACTTCGGGAGAAGGGGTGCTCTGTTAGGGTGCAAGCCCGAGAGAGCCGCAGTGAATAGGCCCAGGCGACTGTTTAGCAAAAACACAGGTCTCTGCGAAGCCGTAAGGCGAAGTATAGGGGCTGACGCCTGCCCGGTGCTGGAAGGTTAAGAGGAGCGCTTAGCGTAAGCGAAGGTGCGAATTGAAGCCCCAGTAAACGGCGGCCGTAACTATAACGGTCCTAAGGTAGCGAAATTCCTTGTCGGGTAAGTTCCGACCCGCACGAAAGGCGCAACGATCTGGGCACTGTCTCAACGAGAGACTCGGTGAAATTATAGTACCTGTGAAGATGCAGGTTACCCGCGACAGGACGGAAAGACCCCGTGGAGCTTTACTGCAGCCTGATATTGAATGTTGGTACAGCTTGTACAGGATAGGTAGGAGCCTTGGAAACCGGAGCGCCAGCTTCGGTGGAGGCATCGGTGGGATACTACCCTGGCTGTATTGACCTTCTAACCCGCCGCCCTTATCGGGCGGGGAGACAGTGTCAGGTGGGCAGTTTGACTGGGGCGGTCGCCTCCTAAAAGGTAACGGAGGCGCCCAAAGGTTCCCTCAGAATGGTTGGAAATCATTCGCAGAGTGTAAAGGCACAAGGGAGCTTGACTGCGAGACCTACAAGTCGAGCAGGGACGAAAGTCGGGCTTAGTGATCCGGTGGTTCCGCATGGAAGGGCCATCGCTCAACGGATAAAAGCTACCCCGGGGATAACAGGCTTATCTCCCCCAAGAGTCCACATCGACGGGGAGGTTTGGCACCTCGATGTCGGCTCATCGCATCCTGGGGCTGTAGTCGGTCCCAAGGGTTGGGCTGTTCGCCCATTAAAGCGGTACGCGAGCTGGGTTCAGAACGTCGTGAGACAGTTCGGTCCCTATCCGTCGCGGGCGCAGGAAATTTGAGAGGAGCTGTCCTTAGTACGAGAGGACCGGGATGGACGCACCGCTGGTGTACCAGTTGTTCTGCCAAGGGCATCGCTGGGTAGCTATGTGCGGACGGGATAAGTGCTGAAAGCATCTAAGCATGAAGCCCCCCTCAAGATGAGATTTCCCATTCCGCAAGGAAGTAAGATCCCTGAAAGATGATCAGGTTGATAGGTCTGAGGTGGAAGTGTGGCGACACATGGAGCTGACAGATACTAATCGATCGAGGACTTAACCAATTTGAATGTATGCTTACTGTTATCTAGTTTTGAGAGAACACTCTCAATGGTTTGGTGGCGATAGCGAAGAGGTCACACCCGTTCCCATGCCGAACACGGAAGTTAAGCTCTTCAGCGCCGATGGTAGTCGGGGGTTTCCCCCTGTGAGAGTAGGACGCCGCCAAGCTTTTTTATTTTATCTACCATGTTTTTGTTTATGAAGCTTATAATATTCCGCAGTAGCTCAGTGGTAGAGCTATCGGCTGTTAACCGATCGGTCGTAGGTTCGAGTCCTACCTGCGGAGCCATTGCTTCCATAGCTCAGCAGGTAGAGCACTTCCATGGTAAGGAAGAGGTCAGCGGTTCGAGCCCGCTTGGAAGCTTATCTAAATACGTTGATCTGAAGCAGTTTCCGCGCGTTATGGAACTGTTATTTTTTGTTTAGTTCAGTAAATATCTGTTGCTGATTGTACCAGTTAAGGTATAGGTATTTAGCGCGTCTTCTGATGAAGCCTTTCTTCAAGGATGCAAAAGAGATTAACATAATTAATTGTTAAACGGTATTGACTTTTATCAAAACCTTGATATAATTACTTTTGTCATAATGAACAGTATAAATAACAATACGGTTTACCGTTATCTGAAGCTGTATTCTGGC
>NZ_JBHUSG010000107.1:0-5818 GCF_042673745.1 Kitasatospora sp. NPDC057015 | reverse complement strand
CAACCTCGCGAAGCGCATAACGGACGAGACCATACCAACCTGGCGAGGGACCTACTAGGCCATAAGCCGTATATCGGTTACATCAAACGCCCTCTCACAGTTGCCCGCTAACAACGGATTAGGACGGCTCTGACGCCGTGATCACACCAGCCACCGCAAGATCATCTCACCCGTGACCAGCAGATACGGGACAACCCTTAAACGGCATTGAACCGGTATCCGAGCAGCGGAGGTTTTCTCGGCGAGAATCTCCGTCGTGCCGCAGGAACTGTGCGTATTCATATGACAGTATACGATTTACGTATTCTCTGGAAACGGCAGGTTCGCATGGTGTTTCCCTTCGGTGCCTTACATTCAGGGCGCTCATTGCGAAGGATGGAAACATCATTCACCTTTCCGAGGAGTTCACAGGCATGACTGCCCTTCGGCCCCCGAAGCGCACCCGGCGCACCTTCACCGCCCTCGCGGGCGCGGCGGTGATGGCCGCCGGATCACTCGGACTCTGGGCCACCACCGCCCAGGCCGCCGCCCTCCCGACCCCCGACCACGTGGTGGTCGTGGTGATGGAGAACCACGCCTACTCGGCGGTCATCGACAGCTCCAACGCGCCGTACCTGAACAATACCCTGAAGGCGGGCGGGGCCAACCTGACCCAGTCCTACGGCCTCACCCACCCCAGCGAGCCCAACTACTACCAGCTGTTCTCGGGCTCCAACCAGGGCCGCACCGACGACAGCTGCGTGAGCGTCGGCTCCATCTCGGCACCCAACCTGGCGTCCGAGCTGATCGCCGCCGGCAAGACCTGGGCCAGCTACAACGAGGGCCTGCCCAGCCAGGGTTCGACGGTCTGCTCCAGCGGCAAGTACGCGCAGAAGCACAACCCGTGGTTCGGCTTCTCCAACGTGCCGACCACGACCGCCAAGACCATGACCCAGTTCCCGACCGACTACACGACCCTGCCGAAGGTGTCGTTCGTCGTCCCCAACCAGTGCAACGACATGCACGACTGCTCGGTGTCGACCGGCGACACCTGGATCAAGAACAACCTGGGCGCGTACGCGACCTGGGCGAAGACCCACAACAGCATGCTCGTGGTGACCTTCGACGAGGATGACAGGCTCGCCGGCAACCGCATCCCGACCGTCTTCTACGGCGAGAACGTCACCCCCGGCAGCTCCACCGCCACCACCTACAACCACTACAACGTGCTGCGCACCCTGGAGGACCTGGCCGGCCTGACCAGCCACGCGGGCAACGCCGCGACCGCCTCCGACATCACCGGCATCTGGACCACCGGCACCGGCAACACCGTCAGCGTGACCGCACTCAACAACCAGAGCGCGGCCGCCGGCACCGCTGTCGCCCCGCTCCAGATCAGCGCCACCGACTCGGCCACCGGCCAGAGCCTCACCTACACCGCCACCGGCCTGCCCACCGGCCTGACCATCAACTCCATCACCGGCCAGATCACCGGCACCCCGACCAGTGTCGGGACCACCACGGTCACCGTCACCGCCACCGACACCACCGGCGCCTCCGGCTACGCCACCTTCACCTGGGCCGTCAACCCGGTACTCAGCGGCACCCACACCCTGACCACCGGGGGCAAGGCCCTCGACGACCCGAACAGCTCCACCCTCACGGGCACCCAGCTCATCACCTGGAGCACTAACGGAGGCACCAACCAGAACTGGGTCCTCACCCAGCAGACCGACGGCAGCTACCAGATCACCAACGGCCTCTCCAGCCTCTGCATGGACGTCAGCGGGAACTCCCCGAACGCGGACGCCCAGATCATCCAATGGACCTGCAACGGCGGCACCAACCAGCACTGGGTGGTCACCGCCGTCACCGGCGGCTACACCATCACCTCCAAGAGCAGCGGACTCTCCCTGACCACCGCCTCCACCTCCAACGGCGCCCTGGTCACCCAGCAGACCGACACCGGCTCCGTCCAGCAGCGCTGGACCATTAACTGACCCTCCGCCCGCAAGGACGGACCTGACCCATCCCGACCGACGGGGCCCTGCGGACACCCACCGCAGGGCCCCACCCCTTCCCGAACCAGGCCCGGGCGCAGAATCCGGCCTCCGGTCCAGCGCGCCCTGGACACGAGCCCGGACAATCTGATGGCTAAGACCGTGTCCTACGTGGTGAGCTTGGCCAGTCGTTTGTGGCATGTGATGACGGCGGCGAGGTCGCAGAAGGCCAGATAGTGCAGGTGGTCGCGTTCGTAGCGTCGGGCGATCCGGCGGTAGCCGGTGAGCCATGACGTTGGGTCGGCCGCGCAGCGAGGCGCCTGCCGTGGCAGGTCCTTTTCCGCGCGGCCTCCCGCCGAACCGGACATGACGGTTTCCCTGTCATCCGGCTCTCCAGTGATCACGGCGTGAGTGATCCGGCCGTTCGTGCCTCGTGGATACGGTCGTGACAAGTGCCGCAGGCCACAAGGGTTTTGCGGCGCCGGTCGAGCATGACGCGTGTCCAGTCGGACGGCGGCCATCCAGCTCGCGCGAGGTCGGCGAGGGCCCGGACGTGATGCACCTGAACATCACCGACGGCCCCGCAGACTTCGCACGTGTCCGCCAGGAGCCGGGCGATCAGCTCCTTCTGCGGATAGTCCACCCCGACAGGCCGACGGTCGGTGATCTTCGCCGACCGCTGCTGCTGGAGAGGGATTCCACCGAACCGCGCCACCAGCGGCTGCCTGTTCTTCCGTTCGATGCGGGCTTCGAGCAGACTCGGGGCCCGCCTGGTGTGTCGATTCTGGCCTTGTGTCTGGCGGCCATCTTCGTCACGGTCGAACGGTGCTTGGCCGCAAGGGTCTTGAGCATGGAAGTCTCCATGACCCATTGCAGCCGGTGCAGCCGGAAGACGTCTCCGGCGAGCAGGTAGTACTGGACGATGCCCCGGTAGACGGCCCCGAACGTGGCGACGATCGCGTGATCGCTGCCGTTCGTCAGAGCTGTTCGCTTCGCGGGCTTTCCGCGGGCGAGGTAGGGCTCGCATTTGGCCTTGATCACGTCCCGTGGGACACGAAGGGCGATCTGGCCGTTGACCCTGCGGTAGCGGCCGGTCTTCTTCGTGTCGTTGTGCTGGGTCGTGATCTCGTAACCGAGAAACCGTGCCGCCCGGGTGCGGGCGTGGGTGACCAGCGTCTTCTCCAGGGACAGTTCCAGCTTGAGTTCATCACGCAGGAACTGAGCCAGGCGGTGCTTGATCTGCTCGGCCTCGGCCTTGGGTCCGGTGAATCCAAGGAGGTGGTCGTCTGCGTAGCGGACATAGCGAAGCCTGCGATATGACGGATCGTTCGGATCCGCACTCGGCAGACTCACCATCCGCTGACGCAGTGCCCGGGCCTGGACCCGGTCACCGCGCTGGCGGGCTTTCGCCAGCAGATTCTGCAAATCCAGATATTCCGGGTTTCTGGCCCGGCGCTCTCCACGGGTGTACTCCGGGATCAGAAATTTCTCGACGAACTCGTCCAACTTGTGCAGGTAGATGTTGGACAGGATCGGGGAAGCCACACCGCCTTGCGGCGCTCCGGAGAGCGTGGCACCCCATTTCCAGTCCTCCAGGTATCCGGCGTTGAGCATGTTGCGCACCAGCCGCAGGAACCGCTGGTCACGGATCCTTTCGCCGAGGATCGACAGCAGGACCAGGTGGTCCAGGCTGCCGAAGCAGTCGGCGATGTCCCCTTCGACGAACCAGGAGGTCCCGGTCCAGGTGTGGGCCACCTCCCGCAGTGCGGTGTGGCAGCCCCGGCGGGGACGGAACCCGTGCGAGCGGTCGGAGAACGTCGGCTCGTAGTACGCCTCCAAGAGCAAGCGGACCACCTCCCCGACGAGCTTGTCCGACCAGGTCGGGACGGAGACTCTGTTGCTCTATTCGGTCGTGGGTCGCTGACTGCGGCATGATCGCTTCTGTGGTCGTCTCGTGGGCAGGCGGTCGCGGGGGTGGTGCGGGTGTCGATGAGGGCGGTGGGACTGCCGGAGGTCCCGGAGCAGACGGCGCTGGTCGCCGCGGCGGCGTTCCCGAAGGGGACGCTGGCGATGCGGGTGCGGGAGAAGCTGGCGGAGGTGTTCGCGGACGAGCCGTTCGCGCCCGCGTTCGGGGTGCGCGGGGCACCGGGCCTGTCACCGGGGATGCTGGCGCTGGTCACGGTGCTGCAGTTCGCCGAGAACCTGACCGACCGCCAAGCGGCCGCGATGGCGGTCCGGGCGATCGACTGGAAGTACGCGGTCGTGCGCCACGAGGCGCCATCACTCCGGGCAAGGGTGAGAGACCCTTGCCGCTGGTCTGTCGCAGCAGACTAGCGAAGCTGGGGGCAGCCTGACCGCGGAGACGCGCGGGAGGGTGGTAAGCAGCCCCGACAACGACGGGACGCATCGGGACTGCCAGACGGTGCGGGTCCGGCAAGCAAGACGAGACGCCGTACGAGAGGAACCAGCGTCTGAAGCCCCGTAACACTTCCACCGGCTCCAATCTGGCGGATATGGGCCGGGAAGCAGTGCTCGACCCCCGTGGATCGTGCGGGGGCGTCTCCGAAGCCGGATAAGTGCGCCGGTGGGGAGGCCATGCCGAAAGCCTGCGGCGTAGACATGGCGATGCTGCCGGGGTACAGCTGGGCGGCTCACTCGACAACCGGATGGTGGTGAACGTGGGAAGCGGTCCGATGCCGCCCTTTCCGTCCAACGGCCAGTTGGGCGAAGGGCAGGTCCGTCGTCGGCTGACGGCACCGGGTCGTGGCGGAGTCCTCGTAGTAGTCCGAGCGCGCGAGAGGCGCGTACACGGCGAAGGGGGACAGCAAGTCGGCAGTGGAAGGACTGGAAGGCCAGGAGGTTGTCGCCGGTGAACACCGACGAGCTGGAGTCCGCCCTGTTCGGGGCGGAGCTGCGGGTACTGGAGATCCAGACGAAGCTGCACCGTTGGGCCCGCGAGGATTCTCATCGCAGGTTCGATGACCTGTTCAACCTCGTTGCCGACCCCGCGTTCCTTCTGGTTGCGTGGGCTCGGGTGCGGGGCAACAAGGGAGCCCGCACGGCCGGAGTGGACGGCGAGACCGCCTACTACGTGGAGACCGTGCGGGGCGTCGAGGTCTTCCTCGACGGGCTGCGGACCTCGATCAAGGACCGCAGCTTCTGCCCGCTTCCGGTTCGGGAACGGATGATCCCCAAGGCAGGCGGCAAGCTGCGTCGCCTGGGGATCGCGACCGTGACCGACCGGGTGGTGCAGGCGTCCCTGAAGCTGGTGCTGGAGCCGATCTTCGAGGCGGATTTCCTCCCGTGCTCCTACGGGTTCCGCCCCAACCACCGGGCTCACGACGCGGTGGCCGAGGTCCGCCACCTCACCTCCCACTCCTACGAGTGGATCGTGGAGGGCGACATCAAAGCCTGCTTCGACGAGATCTCGCACACGGCCTGATGGACCGGGTACGCGCTCGCGTCGGAGACAGACGCGTCCTGGCCCTGGTGAAGGCGTTCCTGAAGTCCGGCATCCTCGGTGAGGACCGCGTCCTTCGGGAGAACAACACCGGAACCCCGCAAGGGTCGATCCTCTCCCCGTTGCTCAGCAACGTGGCCCTCTCCGTCCTGGACGAGCACATCGCCCGAGGGCCGGGAGGACCGGCGAGCACCTTCAACGACCGGCTCAAGCGCCGCCGTCGCGGACTGCCGAACTACCGGCTGATCCGTTACGCCGACTTATGCGGAACTCGGCATAAGTCTGCTTATGCCGATGTGCGGGTTATGCCGACCGGGGTGGTGAAGGTGCTGGTGACGGGCCTGCGAACGCTGGGCTGACCGGCATAATCCAGTGGTCC
>NZ_JBHUSG010000106.1:5468-5982 GCF_042673745.1 Kitasatospora sp. NPDC057015 | reverse complement strand
TGGTCACTGCAGTGCATTTCTGTGCAAGTGTGTCTGAATTACTGATTGCGGTTGTGTGAGTATTGGGTCACTGATGGCGGGGATGGATCATCTGGTGATTTTTGATTTTTGTTAGACTTGGATTTTAATATAACAAGGGGTGAATTCATGAGCGGAGTTTCAGCATTTTCTAACGAAATTTCTCTGTATGATGACGAAGACGAAGGGCTGCGGATCGAGTGTTCTGAAAAATTCGTTGAGCGCATTAAGCGGGGTCTTGCTTCAGGCGGACTACAATCATCCGCTATGCGCACCCAAATTGCAGGGACATCGAATATTCATGATTGGGTTGAGTTCGACGTCTTGAACGGGGACTTTGAAGCAATGAAGCTGGCGGTTATCGCATGTTTGCAACAAGCGGGCGTCACGATTAAAGAGGAGTCGTTCTCTTCGCCGGGCGAGAAGCATGTTCGTCTAGATCTCACAAATGTCAGTGTGTTCGACAAATAAATTGTAATCGGCGCTTCAAGTAGAC
>NZ_JBHUSG010000106.1:4868-5458 GCF_042673745.1 Kitasatospora sp. NPDC057015 | reverse complement strand
GCGCTACACGCTAAATTGTAAAAATATAACGAGCCATGGCAACTCCACAACCTGATTCGATAGGGAAAAGCTGCTTTGCAATTATGCCTATCGCAGACGCCGACGGTTATCCGCAGGGGCATTTTAAGCATGTTTATGACGACATTGTGGCTCCTGCATGCGCGCTCGCAGGCTATAGGGCAGTGCGTGCCGATGAAGTAAAGGCGTCGAACCTTATTCATCTTGATATTCTCAAGAAACTCATAGAGGCGCCGGTAGCGATCTGTGATTTGAGTACTAGAAATCCGAATGTTCTTTTTGAGCTAGGTATTAGGCAGGCATTTGATAAGCCAGTCGTTTTGCTTCAGGAGAAGGGGACGCCAAGAATATTCGATATCGCTCCGCTTCGCTATCTTGAATACTCGAAGGAGATGAGGTATCACGAGGTGTTGAAGACACAGGAGGAGTTGAGTGAGGCGATTGTGGCGACTGTCGCAGCTGATTCTGAAGCGGGAAATGTTAACTCGATCGTGAAATTACTCGCTTTAGATAGCGCTGCACGTATCCCTGAACTTAAAGATGGGAAGGAGTTTTTTGCCATTGAATTGATG
>NZ_JBHUSG010000106.1:3961-4858 GCF_042673745.1 Kitasatospora sp. NPDC057015 | reverse complement strand
TGAAGGCCGGGTCGTTGGCGCTGCACAGCTTGCCGTCCGGGATCAGCTCCTGGTGCTTGCCCGCGGCGTTGCCGATGCGGATGCAGGCGGAAGTGAGGGAGTTAAGGAAGATGGTCGAGATCTCGTTGCACGAGGGACGACGTCCAGTGCGAAGAGCATCTTTCGCCACTATTGAGTTCGAAAGGATGACCTCGGCGCTCGATAAAATAAACGCAAACAAGAGAATGAGTCCCAATGAACGGATGGAACAACTGCATATGCTTATGCAGGATGCGGAGAAGGCTGTTTCCGAATGTCGAGATGAGCAAGAGCATCGGTATTTTATGAATCTCATGGAGAGGATTCATCGCTCAATTTCGCTGATGTAATGTGCCTATCCGTCGGCCTGGCGCGCGGTTAATTGCTGTTTTGGCTTTTCGTCTGGTTGTTGGCAGTCTTTGGGGAGGCTAGCGATGCATCCCCGACTAAGTGGCGAAATGAGCGCGCCAAAGTACGGAATGTCTAACTGGCTCTCCAACGCGAGCGCTCATGGTGGGCGTTACAGTTGGGAAGGCTGGCGAATCATGACATTGGATGTCGGGCATTAAGCTGCGTCGCGTATCCGCATAATCGTCTGACGACTCGTGCTGTATCGCTTTGCGAGGCTTGCCACGCTAGCTCCTTCGCTCAAATGATGACGGACTTCGTCCTGTTGCACCTCGGATAGCGCTGAAGGTCGACCCATAGATTTCCCCTCGGCCTTGGCACGTGCAATACCGGCTTGCGTACGCTCGATCAATAAGTCACGTTCAAACTCGGCTACGGCATTCAGTACTTGCATCGTCATACGACCTGCCGCGCTGGTCAGATCGACGCCACCGAGTGCAAGGCAAAGAATCCGGATGCCGCGACCTGCTA
>NZ_JBHUSG010000106.1:691-3951 GCF_042673745.1 Kitasatospora sp. NPDC057015 | reverse complement strand
CTGCTAAAGCCTCAACGGTTGCGCGAACGTCCATCGCATTTCGGCCGAGACGATCGAGCTTCGTCACGATCAATACGTCACCTTCTTCCATCTTGAGAAGTAGCTCTCCGAATCCCGGCCGCTGATCCGCGCTAACGCTACCCGAGATACTTTCGGTAATGACACGGCGCTTGTCGACATTGAAGCCGGCCGCTTCGATCTCGCGGAGCTGGTTGGCTGGCGTCTGATCGGTGGTACTCACCCGGGCATATGCGAAGGTTCGCGACATCTTGCACTCTCAACCTGTTCGAAAAGGATGTCCGAATCATAGCCTATGTACGAAAGATTTGCCGCCTTACTTTCGGACATGGTCGAGCACTGGTGTCCGAAAGGGTTCGGTTTTGGACACCCATTGGCGCTTTGAAAGAGAGCTCGCGACCGCCGGATTAGATGGTGACAGCGCGCACTGAACGATCGCCTCTCGCTACTACGCATGCAGCGACCCGCAGCCACAGCCGCATGGACGACGTTTGTCGACACCTCTGCGTGTGCCACATCGCGTGAAGACGGGTACGGTAACCGCTATAGCCTCGTGCTGGAGCTTCGGCGCATAATGCTTCCGCACGAATCCAACACGAATGCAACGGGGACCGAAATGGATCACCTTTGGAGCGAAGGATTGTTGGGCATCGTCACAGGTATTCTGACGACCGTGATCCTGTTCACAATCAAGGCTTTGTGGACGGGCAAGGTGTTTCCCCTAATCGAAGCTATTCGATACCGTGGCCTGAAGATTGATGGTGTCTGGGAAGGCGAGCACGTAGACGAAAAAAGTCGATCGGAGAGTCGCCTAACGTTAAAGCAAAAGGCTCACAGGTTGTCAGGCGCTTTCACCTTCAAGTATCTCGGCCCCGATAAAGAGTTCACGCTGGACTTCGACGTCGACGGCGCGGTGTGGGAAGGGTTTCTCACTCTTAATTTCTCTCCCAGCGACCGTCGCATCACCTCTTGTGCTACGTCGCTCGTCAAGATCAAAGGCGGCGGCTCCGTTATGGCTGGAGCCTTCCTGTTCCGCAACGCAGATATTGATGATGTCGGAGTCGTGCCGTTTACGTTGCGAAGGTACGAGCGCGTCGCTGGGTTCAACGCGACAGGAAATGCCGCTCCACGCGCAGTGGAGCTTGGGGCCACGCAAGCGAATGCAGTTGCAGAAGACGCGGCACAGTCAGCGGCGGAGCGTGAGTAATTGAGGGAGAACATGCCAGGTGGCGTGTAACGGCGAATTCATTGTGGACCGGCCAGCCTTTCGTAGACATCTTCGAGCCATAATTTATGGCAACCGAGGAGGTCAGCATGAGCGGCAAGCGGTACACAGATGAGTTCAAGATCGAGGCAGTCAAACAGGTAACCGAACGGGGTCATTCGGTGGCAGAGGTGGCCCAGCGTTTGGGTATCACGACCCACAGCCTTTACGCATGGAAACTGAAGTTCGGCAGGCCCGACGTCGTGCGGCAGGCGGAGTTGGATCAGAGTGCCGAGGTTCGGCGACTGAAGGCCGAGCTCAAGCGGATGACCGAGGAACGCGACATTCTAAAAAAGCCGCCGCGTACTTTGCAAAGGGATAACAGCAAGGTACGCGTTCATGCGAGCCCATCTCGGCGAGTTCCACCTGCACTCGATGTGCCGAGTCCTTGGCGTGCATCGCAGCGGCTATTACGTCTGGTAGCGGCAGACAGTCGGAGCCCGCAAGCGCGAGGATGATCGATTGCTCGGTTTGATCAAGCATTCCTGGCTAGCCAGCGGCGGCGTCTATGGCGACCGCAAGGTCACGGTGGATTTGCGTGAATCGGGCGAAACGTGCAGCCGTCACCGCGTCCATCGCCTCATGAAGGGCGAAGGTCTGCGGGCAGAAGTGGGCTATGGCAGCAAGCCTCGCTATCGGGGTGGTCCGGTCGGCGTAATCGCCAACGTGCTGAACCGTGAGTTCGCGCCAACCGCACCGAACCGGGTCTGGGTAACGGACATTACGTACATCCGGACTTACGAGGGCTGGCTGTATCTGGCGGCTGTTATGGATCTGTACTCGCGCCAGATCGTCGGTTGGGCTACGCGCTCGACGATGACCAGCGATCTGGTTTTACAGGCGTTGTTGGCTGCGGTTTGGAAACGCAAACCGGGACCCGGTGTCATGGTGCATTCCGATCAGGGCAGTCAATTCACGAGCGATGACTGGCAGTCGTTCCTGAAGGCGCACCATATGGTGCCAAGCATGAGTCGGCGCGGTAATTGCCACGACAATGCCGTGGCCGAGAGCTTCTTCAGCGCCCTAAAAAAGGAGCGAATCAAGCGGCGCATCTATCCGAGTCGGGCGACCGCGACCTCGGACCTGTTCGATTACATCGAAATGTTTTATAACCCGGTTCGTCGGCATGGTTCCGCCGGCGATCTTTCACCGATGGAGTTTGAGCGGCGCTACGCGCTAAATGGCTCGTGAGTGTCTATGAAACTCTGGCCGGTCCAATGGAGTGAACGCCGATATCTAACGCTGTCTGCTCGCCGGTCCGACAATGCGTGTTCTCGCTGGTATTCGCAGATGTTGACCGAAAGCGACGCAAAAGAGATCCATTTCGGGCGTGCGAGGGTGCGATGCAACGGCCCGGAGTCGGGCGAATCCGACCATTCAGGTGTATCGAACTTCGTCCGGGGCTGCGCCGGTAGAATCCGCTGTAGACTTGTCCTGTCTTTTACGAAACTAATACGATAAAGGGGAAAAAATGTCTCTTTTGAGAAGCTACGCGATTTGGAACAACAAGGGGGGTGTCGGTAAGAGCACCATTACGTTCCATCTCGCTTCGCGCTATGCGGAGGAGCATCCAGATGTGAATGTGTTGGTCATCGATCTATGTCCGCAGTCGAACTCGAGCATGATGCTCCTGGGTGGAGGTGTCGAAGGAGAGCAACATGTGCTGGATCTTTGCATGGCGGCGACCCCAAAGACTGTTGTGGGCTACCTCAGCGCCGTGATCGCAGGTGGTGCAGGCGCTCCACTGCCTGACCCGTGGGACTTCGTTGTGACGACTAGGGATTACAACGACCAGATGCCCGACAACGTCTTTCTGCTCTGCGGTGACGGCAATCTAGAACCCATGGCACCTGCAATCTCGGCGGCTTCCGCAGCGCCAGCACTCACGCCGACCACGCAGCCGTGGAAGTGGGTTCATCAGATTTTCTGGAACTTCATTAACAACATTGCGGCGCCTGATGACGAGGAGTGGATGATC
>NZ_JBHUSG010000106.1:0-681 GCF_042673745.1 Kitasatospora sp. NPDC057015 | reverse complement strand
GAATCCAAGCTTCTCGATCTATACCGAGTTGGCAGTGTCTGCAGCTCAGCGCCTTATCACCCCGGTGAACGCAGATGATTCGTCGCGAGTCGCAACGAATGCGATGTTTATTCTGCTGCACGGGCAGACTCCTCCACACCCGATTTATGGTACGTGGACGTATGCGTCTCAGGCACAAAGGTATGGCTTGGCGGTGCCGCAGATTCACGTAATCGTCGGCAATCGATTGACACAGTATGATGGCGCGGCAACCGCCTTTAAGGCGCTTTCTGATGCCACCGCCGATACGCTCTTCAGCGCATTTAGCACCCATCCGATCTACTTCACGGAGACGCCGAACCCGCCCCAGTCACTGACGGACTTCCGAGACGAATATGCTGTTGCGTTGCGCGACTTCAACACTGCCGGTGTTGTCTCTGCACACTTGGGGCGGCCGCTCTCATCGATGGAGCAAGGGTACTATGAAGTGCACGGACAACAGGTGAAGGTCAATGCAGATCGGGTGAGCGAGTGCATTCAGGCTCTGGACGAGTTGATTGCGTACATCGACTGACATTCTGAACGCCAGTTCGAGCGATCGGCGAGATCGCCAATAGTGCTGGCGTGCATAGTTCGTCGACCAGCAGCCGTGTTTGCGGCGTTCACCTGCTATCGGGCCGAGGCGAGCTGGATGACCTCGGC
>NZ_JBHUSG010000105.1:0-6317 GCF_042673745.1 Kitasatospora sp. NPDC057015 | reverse complement strand
CTTGGCGGCGACGCCCAGGCCCTCGCCCGCCACCACGCCCGCCCCGCCGCCTGCTCCGCCACCCGCTCCGGCGGTGGCCCCGGCCGTGGCACCCGCCCCGGCCGTGGCACCCGTCGTGGTGGTGCCGCCCGCCGCGACGGCGGCCGTACCGGCGGCCGCGCCGCCGACCACGGCCCCCGCGCCGGCCGCGGCGGCGGCCGCGCCGAATCCGCCCACCCCGACCCAGACCAGCACACCGCCGGGCAGCAGCGCCCGCAGCCCGTGGTTGATCTCGGACAGTTCCAGGTAGGCCGCAGTGCAGCGGTCGCACTCCTTGAGGTGGCCGCCGACCTCCGCCGAGGCCCGCTTGCGCAGCGAACCCCGGGCGTACGCGCCGAGCCGGTTCGCGTAGGCCTCGCAGCCGAGTTCCTGGCTGCCGGAGACGTGTGCCTGCAGGAACGCGGCGGCGAGCCGGTCACGGGCCCGGTGCGCCTGGACGGCGGTCGCGTTGGCGGTCTTGCCGATCAGCACCGCGACGGTCTTCGGCGACTCCCGCTCGACCTCGGTGTGCCAGAGCACCACCCGGTCGTCCTCCGGCAGTTCGACGAAGGCCTGCATCACCATCCGCTGGTCGGCCAGCGCCATCGCCCAGGCGTCGGCCCCCGGATCGGCGAGGTCCAGGTCCGCGCCGGCCGCCGAGGAGCGCGCGAACGTACTGAAGTCGTCCACGAGTTGCTCGCGCCGCTCGGTGCGCCCCCAGGCCGCCGCGACGTTGCGCACCGCCGTCAGCAGGTAGGCGCGGACGGCGAACTCCGGCCCCTTGCCCGCCCGCAGGGCCTGCAGGGTACGGGCGAAGACCTCGCCCGCGAGGTCCTCGGCGGTGAAGCTGTCCCGGCAGCAGGTCCGGGCGTAGCGCCGGACGGACTCGGCGTGCCGGCGGTAGATCTCCTCGTACGCGCCGTCGTCGCCGGCCCGGACGAGCGCCGTCAACTCGGCGTCGGAGGGCGGCCGCTCACCGTCCACCGGATCGGCGGGCGCGGGCACCACGGTCCGCACCGGGGCGTCCTCGGTGACGAAGGCGGCCGGGCTGACACTGCCCTGGCCCGCACCGGCCTGCCCGGGCACCCGTCCGGTGGCGGCCGGCCGGCCGGTCAGCGACTCGCGCCGCGGGGCGCCGGCCTGATCGGGCACCTGGGCGGGCGGTTGGCCCGGCCGGGGCACCGAGCCGTGCCCGCCCGGGTGCCCGCCGGTGTGGGCTCCGCCGTGGTCGGGCACCTGACCGGGCGGCCTACCGCCGGGGCCGGGAGCGCCGTCCGCGCCCTCGGGGCCGCCCGGCGCCGACCCGCCGAAGTCCAGGCCGTAGCTGAAGTCGTTCTGTTCCTCGGCGCTCACAGCGGCCCCCGAATGTCATGACGGCCCCCGGACAGTGGCGGGGCATCCCGGAGGGCGGGGGCGTGCGGCGCCCGCTCACCGGGCGCCGACGGCGCGTGAACCGCGCGCATCGGGACATTGGCTCCAACCACGGCCAAAGGATGGCATAGCGCAGGGAACAGCGGTAGCCGGAGCAGGCCCGACCCACTCTTCCGAGGGGACGTCAGGGTCCCGTTCGGGCCGCCGGGTGCACCGGTCCGGGCCGCCCGCGGCACCGTCCGCACCGGGCAACTGCCCGGCCCGGACGGTGAGAACGCCGTCGCGGCGGCCGGTCAGCGGGCGCGCAGGCCGTCCAGCAGGATCTCCAGCAGCCGGGCCCCCGGGCCGGACCCGAGTTGACCCTCCGTACCCCAGCCGCCCGTCCCGCGGTCCTCGACGCCCTGCCCGGCCGCCGGGTGCGCGGCCTGCGCCGCGTGCACCGGCACCGAGGCGGTGAGCACCAGCACCACGTCGGACACCGTGACGCCGGGCCGCAGTTCGCCGGCCGCGCCGGCCCGCGCCACCAGGGCGGCGAGCAGTTGCAGCAGCAGCCGGGGGTCCGCGTCGGGGGCGCCCGCGGCACTCCCGGACGCGCCGGGAGCCGGGTCGGCCGCCCGGCCGGGCCACGGCCCGGTGCCCGAGGTGTGCGCCCCGCGCTGCCCCGGCACCCGGCCGAGCTCCTCCGCGTACCGGAAGGCCTCCGGGGGCAGCAGCCGGCCCGCGCCGGTCCCCACCGCGCGTGCCAGGTAGTCGGCCAGCGACTCCCAGGGGCCGCCGCCGCTGTACAGCGACTCACGGGCCTGCGTGGTCAGCCAGGCGACCTCCTCCGAGGCGATCCGCTGGACGAGCACCTCCTTGCTGGGGAAGCGCCGGTACACCGTGCCGACGCCGACCCCGGCCCGGCGGGCGACCTCCTCCATCGGGGCGTCGTAGCCGAACTCGCCGAACACCTCGCGGGCGGCCCGCAGCACGCTCTCCAGGTTCCGCCGGGCGTCCACCCGCAGTCGGGCGCCGCTGCGGCGCGGCCCGGGGCCCGTCGCACCGTCGGGCAGGCCGCCGTCCTGACCGGCGTCCGGGAGGCCGCCGGCCGCCGGTCCTTCCGTCCGGGCCGCTTCGGAACGCGGGCCCTCCTGCCGTGGCGGCTGCGGCCACCCGGTCTCGGGTCCGGTCGCCCGGTACCCGGCCTCCGGATGGGCCCCGTCCTGGTACGGCGGCAGGTCGGCGGGGCCGCGCTGCTCCGGCACGGCGCCCTGGCCGGGGCGCCGCGTGTCCGCCCGGCCCAACAGTCGATCCTGCTCCATCATCCCAACTCTCCCCCGCAGGCACCCGATCGGGCACCTGCCCTCGCCCGTCACCGCACCCCCCCGGTGCGTCAGGCCGCGGTCGCCGACCGCGGCCGGCCAACCGGCTCGTCCGGATCGTGCGCCTGCGTCCTGTCAGCGGAGTCCGTCCGGGACTTCCTTCCCCGGTTCGCGCGTCGACAGTCGGGTTCTCCCGCCGACGGTTGAAGTGGCCATGATGACCGATCCACGGCCCGTCGCGCCCGGGTATCCCGGGCGGAGCCTGCTCCGACACACAATCCGACCATAGTTCACGGAAGTTCGCGGCCGAAAGTGCGCCGAATCCCGTCACTCCCGCATATCCACCCGCTCCCCGTCACATCCGCACCAGCAGATCCGGCACGGACTGTGGACAAGAGGGGCTCCGGCAGTGCGTCATGGAGGCGTGAAGCAGGTCACATCGGTAGGGGGTGCCCCCATCAGGATCCTGGTCGTCGGCGGCGGCTGCGCCGGCATGTCCGCAGCACTGCGTCTCCAGCGTGGTCTCAGAGACCAACTCCGCAGCGGAGAAGCCGAGATCACCGTCGTCGAACCGCAACCGTACCTGACCTACCACCCGCTGCTCGCGGAGGTCGCGGCCGGCTCGATCGATCCGCGGCACGTCGTGGTGCCGCTGCGCCGGGTGCTGTCCGGCTGTCGCGTGCTCACCGCGCGGATCACCCGGATCGAGCACGCGACCCGACGGGCCTGGGCCGACGCCGCCCAGCACGGCGACGCACCCGCCCCGACCGAACTGGCGTACGACATCCTCGTGGTGGCCCCCGGCTCGGTCTCCCGTACCGCCCCCGTACCGGGCCTGGCCGAGCACGGCCTCGGCTTCTCCACCGTGGGCGAGGCGGTCAGCCTGCGCAACCACGTCCTCGAACAGCTCGACCTCGCCTCCAGCACCCGCGACCCGGCCCTGCGCCAGGCCGCCCTCACCTTCGTCTTCGTCGGCGCCGGCTACGCCGGGGTGGGGGCCCTCGCCGAGTTGGAGGACATGGCCAGGTACGCCGTCCGGGGCTACCACAACGTGGCCCAGGAGGACCTCCGCTGGGTGCTGGTCGAGGCCACCGACCGGATCCTCGCCGAGGCCGGCGCGCACGGCGCCGGTGCCGAGCTCGCCGACCACACCCTCGCCGCACTGCGCGACCGCAGCGTCGACGTCCGGCTCGGCACGACCCTGGAGTCCGCGACCGGCGCCGTGATGGCGCTCTCGGACGGCAGCCGGTTCGCCGCCCGCACGCTGGTGTGGACGGCGGGCGTGCGGCCGGCGCCGCTGCTGCGCGACACCGACCTCCCGCTGGACGCCGAGGGCCGGATCCGCTGCCTGCCCACGCTGCAGGCGCTCGGGCCCGACGGCGGCGCACTGCCGGGGGTCTGGGCGGCGGGCGACTGCGCGGCGGTCCCCGACCCGCACGCGGGCGGTGAACCCTGCGCCCCCAACGCCCAGCACGCCTTCGCGCAGGCGCGACTGCTCGCCGACAACGTGCTCGCCTCGCTGGGCTCGGCCGACCAGCGCGCGTACCGGCCGGACATCGCGGGCGCCTCGACCTCGCTGGGCATCGGCCGGGGTGTCGCGCAGACCCGGCGCGGCCGGCTGACCGGCCGGCGGGCCTGGCTGCTGCACCGGATCCGCCAGCTGCGCAGGCTGCCGAGCGCGGACCGCCGGGTCCGGGTGCTGATCGACTGGATGCTGGCCGGGGTCTTCAGCCGCGAGGTGGTCTCGCTCGGGGCGGTGGAGCACCCCCGGTCGGAGTTCGAGGCGGGTTTTGCCGAGAACGGTCCGGCCGGCCGTGGGTGAGAGGACGATGCGACTTCCGGAATGGGCCCTCCGCCTGACAGGATCGGCCCAACCGATGTCATTACCCCGTGTGCACTGTCGCATACAAAACGTGATGATATGCCTGGAAACCCCGAGGAAGCAGCCGTCGTTTGAACCTCATGCGCTGGAGCGCCCGGCTCACCGGAGCCCCTAGACGCGTCGTGCCCCCGCCCGGCACCGCCGCGGGGTGCACCACCGCGCCCTCCAGCGGACCGGGTACGGGGGACCGCGGCGCCGTCGCCACCATGAAGCCGTCCCCGGGCGCCGACCCGGAGCCCGGGACGGTCGAACCGCTCAGCGTCCCCGGCCCGCGCGACCCGCTGACCGCCGGCGGGCTGCTGGACCTGCGCGACGTCCACGAGCTCTACGACCTCCGCGAGGTGCTCGGCCGCCTCCCCGCGCCGGTCGCGGTCACCCACGGCCCGCGCCACCAGCTCGGCTACGCGAACCGGGCCTACCAGGAACTCTTCGGCGAACGCCCGGCCGGCCTCCCCGCCGCCGAGGCGCTCCCCGAACTCACCGCCATGGGCGTCATGCCCCTGATGGACCAGGTGATCCGCAGCGGACGCGCCCGCAGCGTCAAGGCCCGGCGCATCGACGGCCCCGCCGGCCACCGGTACTACAACGTCTCCTGCGTCCCGCTCGGCGCCGAGGAACGCGGCAGCGGGGCCGCCGCCGCGCCCGCCGGCGTGCTCGTCTTCGCCGCAGAGGTCACCGACCAGGTCCAGGCCGCCAGCAGGCTCCGGGAGGCCGAGCGCCGTCAGCGCGAGGCGGCCGTGACCCTGCAGCGGAGCCTGCTCCCGCAGAAGCTCGAACAGCCCGCCGGCCTGCGGGTCGCCGCCACCTACCAGCCCGGCGGCGCCGAGGCCGCCGTCGGCGGCGACTGGTACGACGTCATCGGCATCGAGGGCGGCCGGACGGCCCTGGTGATCGGCGACGTGATGGGCCGGGGACTGCGCGCCGCGGCGGTGATGGGCCAGCTGCGCACCGCCGTCCGCGCCTACGCCCGGCTGGACCTGCCGCCGCACGAGGTGATGCGCCTGCTCGACGGCCTCGCCATGGAGATCGACGCCAACCAGATCGCCACCTGCGCCTACGCCGTCTGGGACCCGGAGCCCAGCACCCTCACCTACGCCTCGGCCGGCCACCTCCCGATCATGCTGCGCTGCCCCGACGGCGCCGTCCTGCGCAGCGAGGAGCAGAACGGCCCGCCGCTCGGCACCGGCGGCGGCACCCACCAGTCCCACACGCTGCGCCTGCTGGCCGGCACCACCGGCGTCCTCTACACCGACGGCCTGGTGGAGCGCCGCGACGAGGACATCGACCAGGGCCTCGACCTGCTGGCCCGTGCGCTGGCCGGCCCGGTCGGCGCCCCCGACGTGGTCTGCTCCCGCCTGCTGCGCGCCATGGGCGTCACCGCCGAGCACGACGACGACGTGGCCGTGCTGGCGTTCCAGCTGCCGGCGGCCCCGGGCTCCTCTTGACTCTGCCCCCGGACAGGTCTAGTGTTCTTCGAGCTGCCTGGCAGGGAGAAACGGACGCGCGATCCGCACGGACGTTCCCGGGGTGGCCAATCCTCCGAAACACCACTCAGCAAGAGCCATGAGCCGTGCCTTGTCGCGGCTCTGCGCGAATTGTCGTGCCCGGAATTCGAAGGTGGGGCCGGATTCGCTTTTCGGAGCGGTGCTCGGCTAGAGTTTGAGCCGTCGGACGGACCGTCAGGTCGGCCCGGTGAAAGCCTCCTGAGGCCGGGAAGCACGAAGGACTCTGCTAGAGTCTGGGAG
>NZ_JBHUSG010000104.1:0-6413 GCF_042673745.1 Kitasatospora sp. NPDC057015 | reverse complement strand
GACGAAGGCACCGCCACCACCCTCCTCCACGACATCCTCGCCCAACCCCGCCTCGACCCCGACCTACGCACCCGCTCCGCCCTCGCCCTCTCCCGCATCGCGATCCATGCGGTCGACCACACCGCCAGCGCCACCGCCCTGCGCCGCATCCTCACCGACCCGCAGCTACCCACCGCGGCCCGCGGCGAGATCCGCCTCACCCTCGGCCTCCGGATGCTCAACCCGGCCGGCGACCTTGCCGGCATCCGTGAGCTGGAACGGGCCCTCACGGAGCTGGCCACCCGCCCCGACATCGCCGCCCGCGCCATGGCCGCCCTCGCCGGTGACCCGAACCTCACCCCGGAGAAGGCGAAGGAGTGGATCGAGCGCTCCGAGAACGCCGTCCGCGACAGCCCGAACCGCGGTGTGCAGGCAGCCGTCCACGCCACCCGCCTCACCCTGATGGCCAAGGAGACCGACCCTCAGGTCTGGGAGCTCACCGACCGCCTTCCGCTTGAGGACCACGACCCCGAGGTACTGCGCCAGAGCGCCCGCGCCCTCTACAACGTCGGCTACTACGCTCTCCTGACCGGGCACGACGAACGCGCCGAAGCCCTGCTCCACGGGAGCCTGGACCTCGCCCGACGACTGGGCACGACGCCGCTCGTCGAGTCGTACAGCGCCAGCGACCTGCTGCGGCTGGACTGGCACGCGGGCCGGTGGGACCACCTGGAGGCCGACCGCACCGCCCTCCTCGCGCAGTACCCCAACAACGTCGCCATCCTCATCCAGACCTGCGTGGACCGCGGATACCTGGCCGCCGCCCGCGGGCAGTGGACGCACGCACTGGAACAGCTGCGCCAGGTCGCCCGCCTCGCGGAGTCGGGGTTCCAGCCGGACGAGGCGCTTCGGGCCGCGGCGGGCATCGCGCAGGTCCACCTCGCCCGCAGCCAGCCGCAGGACGCCTGGGCCGTTGTGTTGCCGGCCCTGGAGTCCGTGCGCAACACCTCCGCCTGGAGCAGGTCCGCAGGCCTGCTGACCGTGGCCGTCCAGGCCGCGCTCGTCGGCGGCCACCACCAGGCCGCGCGGGACCTTGCCGCCGAGGCCGAGCGGGCCGTCGAAGGCCTGCACGCTCCCGCCTCCCGAGCCGCAGTCGACGCCGTGCGGGGCCTGCTCCTCCAACACGACGGCGACCCGACCGCCGCCGCCGACCGCTTCGACCGCGCCCGCCTCACCCTCGCCGCGATCGGTCGCCCCCACCTCGCGGCCCAGGCCCTGGAACACACCGCGCGCGCCCTCGCCCCCACCGACCCCCACACCGCCGCCCACCACCTCACCGAAGCCGCCGCCACCCACACCTCCCTCGGCGCCACCGCCGACGCCGCCCGCTGCCAACAAGCCCTACGCGAACTCGGCCTCAACCGCCCCACCCCCCGCGGCCGCCGCAGCTACGGCGAACACCTCTCCCCCCGCGAAACCCAGGTCGCCCAACTGCTCACCACCGGCGCCACCAACAACGACATCGCCCAAGCCCTCGCCATCTCCCCCCGCACCGTCGAACAACACGTCGCCAACACCCTCAGGAAACTCCACACCACCCGCGACGACATGCCCAAGTTCGACACCCCCACCGACCACGGGCAGGACCTCCCGGCACACCGCGACGACAACTGAGACACCCAGCAGGCAAGGGGCCGAATCCCGCACGGTCGGAAGCTGCAGCGGCCCCAGCGGCCGGGCATGCTGTTCGCCCGGGTCCGTGTCGGTCGTCCCAGCGGACGGCGTCGCCCGCTCCACCGGGTGTGACCGTCGCTGCGGGTGCCTGCGCCCCGGGGGAGGCACCGAGCTGCGCGGTCAGTACCCACCACGGCCCGCGCATCCGGCCGACGCCACCGGCACCCCTGCCCGCCGCCCGTCTGCGGTCGGCCTGAAGCGGGGCGGGCGAACGTCTCGCCGGCGGCAGCCGGACTGCGATCACGCGCTCGACTACGTGGTCCTCCACCTACCGATCCCGTGCGACCGGAGCCTTCCGTTATCCCGCCGTGACCTTTCCGACGGCCGATCGATCTTCGTTGACGGGCCTCATTGAGGGAGACAGGGGGGGCAGAACAGACATCCCGACCGGGACAGCGGTAGAGGAGACCTGCCATGGAAGCCATCGCCACCAGTCCGACCGGAACGCTCGACGGCCCGGCGGCCGGCCTGACGGGCTCCACGACCACCCTCCCCCCGGAGCACCCCACCGACGAGCGGCCCAGCCCCGACAACTCCGTCTGGGCACTCGCGCACGCCCCCGAGTCCGCGGGCACCGCGCGGCGCATCACCCGCGACGCCCTCGGCGCCTGGGGTCTGGACGAGGACACCACCGACCAGGCCCTGATCGTCGTCTCCGAACTCGTCACCAACGCCGTCGAGCACGCCCTCCCCCCGATCGCCCTCCACCTCGGCCGTCCGGCCCCGGGAGAGGTGCTGCACATCGAGGTCGACGACGGCGGACCGGCCGCTCGGAACAGCACCCGGACCACCAGCCGCGCACCCGACGAACACGGCCGAGGCCACGCCATCATCGCCGTCCTGGCCACCGCACACGGCCACCGGCCCGGCGACCACGGCACCACCTACTGGGCCGACCTGTGAACCCCCGGATCACCGCCCCGGCGGCCCGCCGGGCCCGCAACCGCATGCGGCGACTGGCCTGGCGACTGTGCAACCCGTCCGATCTGTTGCCCGGCAGACCGGCGCCCCACCGACGATCCGACCTCCCCGCAACCGTCGCGGCGGCCTCCCTCGCACCAGCCGCTCCAGCCCGGCGGGCCCTCGGCAACGGTTCGTCCCCCGCACTCCTCAGGGAGCCCACGCATGAGTACAGCTGACACGTCCGCCCTTCTGCGGCCCGCGGCCTACCTCCGCCGCCATCCGCACAGCCCGATCCCGGTGGAGGGCCACTGCGAGGCCATGCGGCGCTTCGCGGTCCGCCTGGGACTGCCGGCCCCGGCGGTGTACCTCGACAACAACACCGCCACCCGGGAGCGGCAACCGCGACGGCCCCAGTTCGAGGCGCTCGTCCATGCCGTGATGGACGGCTCCCACCGGGTGGTGCTGATACCTGGGCCCTGGGTCTTCTCCAGCGACGAGCGTCGCACCCGCCTGGCCTTCCGGGTGCTCACGGCCGCCGGGTGCCTCCGCGTCATGACGCTTCCCACACCGCTCGCGACCGTGTGGCGCCGTCGGCCGGGCACGCCCGGCGAGGACGGCCGGCAGGTGCCGCCGCCATGATCGCGGGCGGATCTGTAAAAAGAACGACTCTGTCCCGTATTCGGCTCTGTCCCGCATTCGGTGGTAACCGTCTGTGATTCAGGCGAGGAGGATTCGGTGTGGGAGCAGGGCGAATCCGGCCCGGCCGTGCATCTGCCGCGTGATCCTCTTGGTGTGGGTGTTGACGCCTTCGGTGCGGCCGTTGTGGTGCGGCAGGGTGAGGCGGGCATCGACTGCGGCGCGGTCGAGTTCGAGACCGTTGCAGAAGCTGTGCAGGTGAGGCAGGTCGGCAGCGCGGGCTGCAGCGATCCGCCGAGCGAGCTCGGCGTCGTTGCCGGGAGCCGGGGCGAGGAGTGCGGCGAATGAGCGGACGAGCCCTGTGAGCTCGGTCGTCTCCGGGCAGGTAGTGGTGAGGGGCTTGAGCAGGTCGGTGTCCATTTCTCGTAGCCGGTCGGGGCGGGTGAGCATGAGGCGGGCGAGGCGGCGCGGGCTGATCACCGGGCGGTCGCTCTCAGCCCGGCCCTGAGTGATGTACCGAGAGAGAAGGTTGAGGCTTCCGGCGTATCCGCGGCCCTTGATCTCCCGGAACAGCTGGAGGACCGGGACGGCGGGGTCCTCCGTCCGGCGGGTCCGCAGGTGGTCGCGGTAGGGGTCCACGAGCGTGGGCCGGTACTGCGGCGCCCGTCGCAGGCCCGAGGGCTCGGGATTGCGCGCGTATCGCTTGACGGTGTTCAGCGCCAGGTTCAGACGGCGGGCGCACTCGAGAAGGCCCACGCCCTTGTCGAGCAGGTCGTGGACCTTCGACGCCGGGGTGCTCACGCAGCCATGTCTCCAAGGCGTCGGCACCTCGTCCGGGCAGGACGTCGATCCGCTCGCCAGTCTCGGCGTCGATCAGCACGGTTGCGTACCGGCAGCGGCGACGCAGGGCGAAGTCGTCCACGCCCAGGACCCGCGGCACCCGCCGTGCGGGCAGCGGCACACGCAACAGTGCCCGCAGGGCCGTGGACCGGGAGGCCGGCGCCGCAAGAACTCTCAGCAGGCGGGAGGCCGCCCGGCCTGCCAACTCCTTGACGACCGAGTCGAGTTGGTCCGTGAGTCGGTCGTTCGACGCTGGTAGCGTTCCAGCAAACTGGGTACCTGCTCGCGGAACGTCTGCCGCCGACAGCCGAGTACCGGACAGGCCAGGCGACGGACACGCACCGCCACGAGCACCCGTCGGCCGTCCGCCGGCACGTCCGCCACCATCCGCTGGTGGAAGCCGTGCACCCGGTCCGTGAGTGCCCCGCAGAGCGGGCAGGGCACCGGACCGCCAGGGGTTCGGGCCACCACCCGGATCAGCCCGCCCTCGTTCACCACATCCTCGATCACCAGCGGCGACAGCCCCGAAAACACCGTACCCACAAGCTCGTTGACATCCCGCATGACCTGCCAACGACGCCCATCACGCTTGGTTACCACCTAATACGGGACAGAGCCGTTCAATGGACAGACCCTCGCGGGCGGCGTACACCGGTGACTCGCCGCACGGTGCGCCGCGTCGGCGCGCCCGCCCCCAGGCCGACAGCTCGTCAGGGCTTCCCGGCGGCCGCGATGTCGTTGCGGGTGGTGTGGAGTTTCTTGAGGGTGTTGGCGACGTGTTGTTCGACGGTGCGGGGGGAGATGGCGAGGGCTTGGGCGATGTCGTTGTTGGTGGCGCCGGTGGTGAGTAGTTGGGCGACCTGGGTTTCGCGGGGGGAGAGGTGTTCGCCGTAGCTGCGGCGGCCGCGGGGGGTGGGGCGGTTGAGGCCGAGTTCGCGTAGGGCTTGTTGGCAGCGGGCGGCGTCGGCGGTGGCGCCGAGGGCGGTGTGGGTGGCGGCGGCTTCGGTGAGGTGGTGGGCGGCGGTGTGGGGGTCGGTGGGGGCGAGGGCCCGCGCGTGGTGTTCCAGGGCGCGGGCGCCGTAGTAGGGGCGGCCGATGGCCTGGAAGGTGAGGCGGGCGCGGTCGAAGCGGTCGGCGGCGGCGGTCGTGTCGCCGTCGTGCTGGAGGAGCAGGCCGCGGGCGAGGTGCGTCTCGGCGTGCGCGGCAGGTGCGCCCACGCCGTCCAGGGCGTGTTCGGCTTCTGAGACGAGCTCGCGGGCCTCCCGGCCGTGGCCGGTGGCGAGTGCGGCCTGGAGGGCCAGCGGCACCAGGTCGCTGGCCACCGGCCAGCAGGCGGCGGTGCGCAGGACGCGCAGGGCCGGAGCGGTGCTGGTCCAGGCGTCCTGGGCCTGGTCACGGGCGAGCTGGACCTGGACGGTGCCCGCCGCGACCCGCAGCTTCCAGTCCGCCTCGGTGGCCGCTTCCGCGATACGGGCGGCTTGGCCGAGCTGGTCCAGGGCGCGGGTCCACTGCCCGCGGGCGGCGGCCAGGTATCCGGCGGTCAGGTGTGCGTCGCAGGCCGCGCTGGCCATGTCGGGGTACCGGGCGGTGAGGGCGGCGTGATCGGCCTCCAGGTGGCCCCAGCGACCAGCCAGCCAGTCCAGTCGCAGGAGGTCGATGGCGCCCAGGCACTCCACGACGACCAGCGTGCCCAGCCGTCGGGCGAGGTCCAGGCTCTCGTGGAGCAGGGCTGCGGCCCGGGTGTCGTACCCGGTGCCGAGGGCGGCGTCGGCGACGTTGTGCAGGGCGCGGGCGGTCTGGCGCAGTACTTCGGGGTCGGCGTCGTCGCGGGGAAGCCGGTCGACGAGGTCCCACACGTCCTGGTCCCCGGCGGTGGCCATCAGGCTGAGGCGGGTGGCGCGGACGGCGGCACGCGCGGCGCGGTCGGGGCTGTCACGGACGGCGTTCTCGGCGCGTTCCAGCCAGGCCCGCGCGTCCTGCGGGGGCTTTTGGTCGTCCAGGGCCAGGGCGACCATGGCGCGGGCGGCGAGGTCGGGCCGGGTCGCCAGTTCCTCCACGGCACGTTTCAACTCGCTCTCACCGGAAGCGTTACGGCCCTGGTTGACCGTCAGGAGGCCGAGGGTGAGGCGGATCTCGCCGCGGGCGGCGGTGGGGAGTTGGGGGTCGGTGAGGATGCGGCGCAGGGCGGTGGCGGTGGTGGTGTAGTCAATGCCGTTCTTGGCCATCCGGGAGAGGGCGAGGGCGGAGCGGGTGCGTAGGTCGGGGTCGAGGCGGGGTTGGGCGAGGATGTCGTGGAGGAGGGTGGTGGCGGTGCCTTCGTC
>NZ_JBHUSG010000103.1:0-6724 GCF_042673745.1 Kitasatospora sp. NPDC057015 | reverse complement strand
GATACCTCACCCCGATCGAAACCAGGGCCAGACTGCAGAGCGATTTCACCCCCGCAGCGTAGAAACCCGCTCTCCAAGATCAGGGGGGAACTTCAGTCGTGCAGGTCCCCGTCCGTGTTGAGATCGACGGATTGACGCGCTGCTGAGGCATCCGCTGATCGGGTGTCTCAGTGGGGCGCGGCTGCCGGTGGCGTCCGGTCTTGGCGGACGCCACCGGCAGCCGCGGGCGAGGTGGCCGACCCTCAGCGGCCGCTCGCCGTTCCGTCGGATGTGCCGGGCCGGGCCGTCGCGTCTTCGGGGCGGCCTGTGCTGGCCCGGCCTCTGACGGAGATCAAGAGGTAGGACTTCGCAGCTGGGGGCAGGGCGGCTGGAGGGTGCGGTGGTTCGTGGGCGGGTCTCAGGTGGGGAGTCCGATGGGACGTTCGCCGTTGCGGCGTTGTTGGATGACGACGGCGATGACGAGGAGGGCACCCTGGGCGACGTTCTGCCAGAAGGAGTTGATGCCCTGGACGGTGAGGCCGTTCTCCAGTGCGCCGAGCAGGGCGACGGCGAGGAGGGTGCCGCCGATGCCGCCCTTGCCGCCTCTGAGTGCGCAGCCGCCGAGGGCTGCGGCGGTGATGGCCTTGAGTTCGAGGCCTTCGCTGCCGGAGGTGGGTTGGCCGGAGCCGGTGCGGGCGGTGAGGAGGATGCCGGCGACAGCGGCGACGGTACCGATGAGGGCGTAGACGGCGATGAGGTATTTGTTGATGTTGATGCCGGCGAGGCGGGCGGCGGTGTCGTTGCCGCCGATGGCGTAGATGTTGCGGCCGATGTCGGTGTACTTGAGGAGGAGGTGGACAGCGACCGCGGTGAGGATGAGGATCCAGACCATGACCGGCAGGCCGGCGATCTTGCCTCGGCCGAGGAAGACGAAGACGTCGTTGTTGAGGACGTAGCCCTGGGCGCGGCCGTCGGAGATGAGCTGGGCGAGGCCCTTGTAGGCGGCGAGGCCGGCGAGGGTCGCGATGGTGGGGTTGACGCGTCCGTAGACGATGATCACGCCGTTGAGGATACCGATCAGGACGCCGACGCCCACGGCGGCGGCCATGCCGGCGTACGGGTTGGCGCCGGTGGTGGTGAAGGCCATCGCGGAGACGACGGAGGCGACGCCGGCCTGGGAGCCCACCGAGATGTCGAGGCCGCCGCAGATGATCACGACGGTCTGGACGACGGCGAGCAGGCCGGTGATGGTGGCCGCTTCGGCGATCACCTGCATGTTGTTCAGGGTGAGGTAGTTGTCGTTCAGCACGCCGAACAGGGCGAGGACGACGGCCAGCGCGCCGATCAGGCTGAGGTTCTGGCCGCCGACGGAGGCCAGAACGGTCAGGCGGCCGGGGCTCTTGCGCTGCTCGGGGCTGCTGCCGGCGGCCCGTCGGGTGGTCGTGGTGCTCATGCGGATGCTCCAGGGACGGGGGCGATGTCGTCGGCCATGGCCAGGTTGAGGATGGTTTCTTCGGTGGCCTCGGCGCGGTCGAGTTCGCCGGTGACGCGGCCGTTCTGCATCACGACGATCCGGTCGGCGAGGCCGAGGATCTCGGGGAGTTCGGAGGAGATCACCAATAGGGCGACGCCTTCTTCGGCGAGGTCGGCGATGATCCGGTAGATCTCGGCCTTCGCGCCGACGTCGATGCCGCGGGTCGGCTCGTCGAGGATCAGGACCTTGGGTTTGCGGGCCAGCCAGCGGGCGAGGACGACCTTCTGCTGGTTGCCGCCGGAGAGTTTGCGGACTTCGTGCTCGATGGAGGGGGTGCGCACCCGCAGGCGGTCGGTGTACTCCTGCGCCAGCTCCCGCTCGGCCCCGCGGCGGACGAAGCGGAAGCGGCGCAGGCGTTCCAGGACGACCAGCGAGGTGTTGTCCCGGATCGAGCGGTGCAGGAACAGGGCCTGGGCCTTGCGTTCCTCGGGCGCGAGGCCCAGGCCCGCCCGGATGACGGCTCCGGGCCGGCCCGTGGGCAGTCGCTGTCCGTCGAGGGTGACGGTGCCGCTGTGGACGGGCAGGTCGCCGGCGAGGGCGAGGGCGAGCTCGGAGCGGCCCGCGCCAATCAGGCCGGCCAGGCCGACGACCTCGCCGGCCCGGACCTGCAGGCTGACACCGCGCACCGCGTCGGTGGTGACCTGCCGGACGTCAAGGACGAGCGGGCCGGGGGTGACGCGTTCGCGGGTGAACATGGTGGAGAGGTCGCGGCCGACCATGAGGCGTACCAGTTCGCCCTCGGTGGTGGCGCGGGCGTCCTGGACGCCAGCGAGTTCGCCGTCGCGCAGGACGGCGATGCGGTCGGCGAGCTGGAAGATCTCCTGCATCCGGTGGGAGACGTAGATGACGGCGATGCCCTGGTCGCGCAGGCGGCGGATCAGGGCGAACAGCGCGTCGACCTCGTGCTCGGACAGGGAGGAGGTGGGTTCGTCGAAGGCGATGACCTTCGCCTCGCCGGTCAGCGCCCGCATGATCTCCACGAGTTGGCGTTGGGCGGGGGTGAGGTGGGAGCCGATCGTGTCGGGGTCGAGGACCTTCTCGAAGCCGTAGCGGTGCAGGTCGGCGGTGATGCGCCGGCGCAGTTCGGTGCGGTCCAGGCGTCGCGCGGCGGTGCGGGGCAGGTTGCCGGCGTAGACGTTCTCGGCGACGGAGACGTGCGGGATGATCTCCGGCTCCTGCGGGATGATCCGTACGCCGGCGCGGCGGGCGTCCGTCGGCGAGTAGAACTGCACGGGCCTGCCGTCGAGGACGACATGGCCCTCGGTGGGCTGGTGGTCGCCGGTGAGGATCTTCAGCAGGGTCGACTTGCCGGCCCCGTTCTCGCCCATCAGGGCGGTCACCTGACCGGCCGGGAAGTCCAGGGTCACTCCACCCAGGGCCTGCACCGGGCCGAACCGCTTGGAGACGTTCTGCACGCCGGCGCTGCCGGCATGGGCATGACTGTCGGGGGTGGGCGGGCGAGGGGCGGGGTTCGTGTCGTGAGCTCTGCTCATACGGGGCTACCTCGGAGCGGTCATGCGGAGGGTGGGCGGAACTGGCCGTCCCTGGGCCGTTCGGCGGCCCGGGCGGTGGCGGGACAGTCGTGGTTCGACAAGGAAGCGCGCCTTCGGCCCCGGCCCTGGCTGGGCCGGGGCCGAAGGCGGCGTCTACCGGCCCGCCGGGAGATCGGGCCGGTAGGCCGGTGGGTCAGTTGCAGGTGACGCCGGAGGTCTTCCAGGTGGTGGCGTCGACCATGGTGGTGGGGGCGAAGGCTTCGGCGGGCATGTCCTTGCTGTTCTTGAGCTTGTCGTAGATGGTCTGGACGGCGAGGGCGCCGACGTCCTTGCCGTTGATGAAGAGGGCGGCCTTCATACCGGTGGGCTTGGTGCCGCTCCAGTCCTTGCAGGCGAGGTAGGCGCCGAGGCCGACGCCGATGACGTTGTCGGCGCCGACGCCGGCGTTCTCCAGCGCGGTGACGCCGCCCTGGACGTTCTCGTCGTTGCAGCCCCACACCACCCAGTGCTTCACACCGGCGTTGGCGGTGATCGTCGCGGCGATCTTGTCCTGGGCGCCGGTGGGGGTGTTGTCGGTCGCCACGTCGATGTTCTGCACCCCTGGGACGGCAGCGCCGAAGGCGTCCTTGGCGGCCTTGACGCGGTCGCCGCAGACGGTGACGTCCTGCTTCCACGCGGAGATGGTTCGGGTCTCTGCCGGGTTCCAGGCGACCTTCTTGTACTCCTCGGCGGCGCGCTTGCCGACCTCGCCGCCCATCTGGGCGCCGGAGAAGCCGATCCGCGGCACCAGATCGGCCTTCGGGCAGGCGGACGGGTCCGGGCCGCTGGCACAGATCTGGTCGTCGGAGGTCAGCAGCGCCACCTTGCCGTCCTTGGCGGTCTGCACGACCTGCGGGCCCACCGCCGGGTCCGGCACCACGATGATGATGCCGTTGGCCTTCTGCGCGACGGCCGACTGGACCTCGCTCACGGTCTTGTTGGCGTCGTTGCCCAGGTTGACGACCTTGAGGTCGACGCCCAGCTCGGCGGCCTTGGCCTTGGCACCGGCGGCCTCACCGACGAAGTACTCCTGGTCACCCTGCTTCTGCAGGTAGGTGATCGAGATCTTGCCGCTCACCGGTGCGACCGGAGCGTCCGCACTCGTCGCCTCCTTGCCGGTGGAACAGGCAGTCGTCAGGCCAAGGGCGAGCAGCAGGCCCGCCGCTGCAACGGAACGGCTGGTGGTACGGGACATGGGGAGCTCCTTTGGAGGCCACACGAGTCGAGGGGACTCAACGGGTGTGCAGGGGTGCGAGGGTGATGGGCACTCGTGCCCGGTGGGTGCGACGAGGCGGTTGGAAAGCATCTCGGGGGACGGTTGGTGCTACGGCCCGGGGCAGTGGGTTCACTCAGTCGTAGTTCAAACGTAAATCATCAGAATCAAACGTTAACCAACGGAGTGGGGATATGACACCGTTGTTACGGAAGCTGCGTCAAGGGGCGAGATCACCTTGTGACGTGCAGCCAACCCCACACGGCTGCGGGCACTCCGGTCCGATACCTGCGACAACTCGGCCTGGAGGGCGGCGCCGCCGGATCAGGCGGTTCGGCTCGCCAGTGCCGGGCCGTGCCGGGCGAGCCAGCGACCGGGTCCGGGCCGTGGCTGGCAGCCCCGTAGGGCGAGAGAGAACCTGGGTCTACCCACCCCGCCCGACCCCGACTTCACCCCCACCCAGTTTGGCTCGAACCTGACGGCCATCGTGTCGGTGAAGCTCGATCGGCCCGAATTGGAGGCGGCCACCGCGACCGACTGGGCAACCTGCCCGTCCGCGCCTGCGTCCCCGAGGCGGCCCGAGAGCACCTGACCGCCTGGCTCCGCACCGACCCAGTGCAGGCGATGGTCATCCTCGCCCGGATCTCGACGACCACCCGCCACTGACAGCAGCACACCGAAACACCAGGGCTCAGGTCAGGGTTGCTTGCCAGCCTGGGCTTCTTGATAGCGCAGACGGTTGCAATGACCTCACTAGTCACAGAGCGCGACGCACCTCGAACGCAGTCTGAGTGATCTTGCTTGCAAAAGCTATTTTGCGCGCAAGTATGGACAAGAATGGAGATGTAGGTGCACCATGGCGAGCATCGCGAAAGCAGGTGCTGCGATCGCCGCTGCTGTCCCACGGCGTATCTCGCCCTCGTGAGGTTGGTGACGTAGGCCGATCGACCGATCAAGCGGGTCGTGCCCGCCTTGTACGTATGGCCGTCCTCTGACTGCGGGAGTCGAGACCACATGGGCCCCGTTGCCACATCAACGACCTCGGTTGCACGCGGTGCAGATATGTCCTCCGGGCTTCGTCAGCCGGTTGCCTCCCGGGAGAGTTTGCGGCTCCCGTGACTCCCCGCACCCCGGCAGTGGATCAGCCTCGGGCTGTCGGCCCTGTGCGTGACCGTTGCCCTGATCGCCGTGCCCGCGACCCCGGCCAGGGCGGAGAACGTCGTGCCGACGGTCGTGCCGAGCCTGCGGCAGTGGACCGGCGGCAGCGGGGAGTGGAAGCTGGCGCCCGCCAGCCGCATCCTGGTGTCGGCCGCCGACTCCGGCGCCCTGTCGTCGATGTCGGGCCTGCTCGTCGGCAACCTGGCCGCCGAGAACGGCCTGCGACCCGCCGTCGTCATAGGCTCGACCCCCGCCGCCGGCGACATCATCCTGCTACTGGACAGCTCGGACACCTCCATCGGCGACGAGGGCTACCTCCTGACCGCCGGAGCTTCACTGACCATCGTGGCCCGCAAGCTCACCGGCGCCTGGTGGGGCACCCGTACTTTGCTCCAGGTGCTGCGTGCCGACCCGGCCCGCCTCAGTGTTCCGCAGGGCAGCGCGAAGGACTGGCCCCAGTAGGCCCAGCGGGGTAGACGCTCGACGTCGGCCGCAAGTTCTTCCCGGTCGACTAGCTCAAGCAGCAGATCCGATGGATGAGTTGGTACAAGCTCAACACCTTCCACCTGCACCTGTCGGACTGGAACGCGTTCCGCATCCATAGCAAGGTCTATCCGGACCTGGCCTCACCCGAGGCCTACACCCAGGCGCAGATCACCGACCTCGTCGCCTACGCCCACTCCTACGGGGTAACCGTCGTGCCCGAGATCGACCTGTCCGCCCACGCCTCGTGGATCAGCAACCACGCCCCGGGCAACCTCGGGTTCGCCTGCGACTCCCTGTCGAAGCCGACCGCTAAGTCCTGGGAAGGCACACCCGGCCAGGGCGGCTGGGTCCTCGACATCACCCAGCCGAAGACCCGGGACTTCATCAAGGCCCTCTTCGACGAGATGATTCCGCTGTTCGACTCGCCGTACTTCCGCATCGGTGGCGACGAGATCCCCAATGACGCCGCCATGGCAGACTGCCCGCAACTGGTTGCGTATGCTACGGAAAAGAAGTTCGCCTACCCGGGTGACGTGTTCGCCGACTACATCAATACCCTCAACGCCCAGGTGCGTTCCTACGGCAGGACCACCGAGCTGTGGGAGTGGTGGGACTACGACGGCCGGATGTCCATCGCTCCGGCGACGAACATCGTGGTCGACGAATGGCTCACCCCGACCCAAGCCGCCAAGGGGTACCAGGTGGTCGACACCTTGGACGGCACCTAAGAGGGCGTTTACGTAGGTTTGATCCGATAAGGAAGCTTTGCCGCTCTCCTACTTTCACCTATTTCGCGAGCTATACGAACTTCACGACCTGCCG
>NZ_JBHUSG010000102.1:0-7430 GCF_042673745.1 Kitasatospora sp. NPDC057015 | reverse complement strand
TTGGCGTAGAGTTCGCGGCCCATCCCGACCCGCTGTGAGCCCTGACCGGTGAACAGGAACGCCAGCTTCCCGCCGTCCGCCCGACCCGACACCACACCCGCGTGGTGCTCGCCGGCGGCCAGCGCCCGCAGCGCGTCCGCCCGCTCGCCCCGGTTGCCCGCGACCACGACCGCCCGGTGCTCGAACAGCGCCCGGGACGCCAGCGAGTGCGCGACGTCCGCGTCGTGCAGGTCGTCGTCGGCCGCGATCCGCTCCAGCAGCCGCCCGGCCTGGCCCTGCAGCGCCGCGCCGCTCTTCGCGGACAGCACCCACGGCACCGGCGAGGCCGGCTCGGGGCTCGGCGCGGCGCCCTCCGTCACCCCCGGCTCCTCCAGGATGACGTGCGCGTTGGTGCCGCTGATGCCGAACGCCGACACGGCGGCCCGCCTCGGGTGGCCGTTGGCCTTCCACGGCTGGGCCTGCGTCAGCAGCTCGACGGCGCCGGTCGACCAGTCCACGTGCGGGGACGGCGCGGAGACGTGCAGGGTCCGCGGCAGCGTCTCCTCGTGCATCGCCATCACCATCTTGATGACGCCGGCCACGCCCGCGGCCGCCTGCGAGTGCCCGATGTTGGACTTGATCGAGCCCAGCCAGAGCGGCTTGTCGGCCGGCCGGTCCTGGCCGTAGGTGGCCAGGATCGCCTGGGCCTCGATGGGGTCGCCGAGGGTGGTGCCGGTGCCGTGCGCCTCGACCGCGTCCACGTCGGCGGTGCGCAGCCCCGCGTTGGCGAGGGTCTGGCGGATCATGCGCTGCTGGGCGGGCCCGTTGGGCGCGGTGAGCCCGTTGCTGGCGCCGTCCTGGTTGATCGCGCTGGCCTTGAGCACGGCCAGTACGCGGTGGCCGTTGCGCCGGGCGTCGGAGAGCCGCTCCAGCAGCACCAGACCGGCGCCCTCGCTCCAGCCGGCGCCGTCGGCCTCGGCCGAGAAGGGCTTGCTGCGGCCGTCGGGGGCGAGTCCGCGCTGGCGGCTGAACTCGATGAACGGGGCCGGGGTCGCCATCACCGTCACGCCACCGGCGAGCGCGAGGTCGCACTCGCCGCGGCGCAGCGCGTGCGCGGCCAGGTGCAGGGCCACCAGCGAGGAGGAGCAGGCGGTGTCGACGGTGACCGCCGGGCCCTCGAAGCCGAAGGTGTACGAGACCCGGCCGGAGGCGACGCTGCCCGCGCTGCCGTTGCCGAGGTAGGCCTCGAAGCCCTCCGGCGCGTCCCGCAGCCGCCAGCGGTAGTCGTTGTACATGACGCCGGCGAAGACGCCGGTCTGGCTGCCGCGCAGGGTCGTCGCGTCGATGCCGGCCCGCTCGAAGGCGTCCCAGGCGGTCTCCAGCAGCAGGCGCTGCTGGGGGTCGGTGGCGAGCGCCTCGCGCGGGGAGATCCCGAAGAAGTCGGCGTCGAAGTCGGCCACGTCGAGCAGGAAGCCGCCCTCGCGGGCGTAGGCCGTGCCCTCCTTCTCCGGGTCCGGGTCGTACAGCGCCTCCAGGTCCCAGCCGCGGTCGTCCGGGAACGGGCCGACGGCGTCCACGCCGTCGTCGACCAGCCGCCACAGGTCCTCGGGGGAGCGGACCCCGCCCGGGTAGCGGCAGCCCATGCCGACGATCACGACCGGGTCGTCGTCCAGGACGGCGGCCTGCACGGTGACCTGGACGCCGGCGGTACCGGTCACCTGCTGCACCAGGTAGCCGGTGAGGGCGCGCAGCGTCGGGTAGTCGAAGACGAGCGTGGCCGGCAGCCGCAGGCCGGTCGCGGAGTTGAGCCGGTTGCGCAGCTCCACGGCGGTCAGCGAGTCGAAACCGAGCTCCTTGAAGGCCCGTTCGGCGTCGATGCTCTCCGAGGTGGCGTGGCCCAGCACCATGGCGACCTGCGCCCGGACCAGGTCCAGCACCGCGTGCTCGCGGTCCTCGGCCGGCAGGGCGCTCGTCCGCTGCGACCACGAGCCGGCGTCCGTGCCGCCGCCGGCGGCCAGCGCGCGGCGGGCCGGGATGCGGACCAGCGAGCGCAGCAGCGGCTGGGTGAGCGCCGCCCGGCGCAGCGCGGGCAGGTCGATCTGCACCGGTACGGCCAGGGCGCGGTCCCCCGACAGTGCGGCGTCCAGCAGGGCCAGGCCCCGGTCGGAGGGCAGCGGCACGATGCCGCCGCGGCCCATCCTGGCCCGGTCGGCGTCGGTCATCGCCGAGGTCATGCCGCTCGCCTGCTCCCACAGGCCCCAGGCCAGGGACAGCGCGGGCAGGTCCTGCGCCCGGCGGTGGTGCGCGAGCGCGTCGAGGAAGGTGTTGGCGGCCGCGTAGTTGCCCTGCCCGGCGTTCCCGGTGAGGCCGGTGACGGACGAGAACAGGACGAAGTGACGCAGCTCGGAGTCGAGTTCGGAGGTGAGCTGGTGCAGGTGCCAGGCGGCGTCCACCTTCGGCCGCAGGACGGTGTCCAGCTGGGCCGGGGTGAGGCCGGTGACGACGGCGTCGTCCAGGACGCCCGCGGTGTGGAAGACGGCCGTCAGGGCGTGCTCGGCCGGGACGCTCGCGAGCAGCTCCGCCAGCGCCGGGCGGTCCGCCACGTCGCAGGCGGCGAGCCGGACGTCGGCGCCGAGCGCCGTCAGGTCCGCGAGGAGCTCGGCGGCGCCGGGCGCGTCCGGCCCCCGGCGGCTGGTGAGCAGCAGCCGGCGGGCGCCGTGCTCGGTCACCAGGTGGGTGGCGAGCAGCCGGCCCAGGGTGCCGGTGGCGCCGGTGACCAGGACGGTGCCCTCCGGGGCGAAGGTGCCGCCCGCCGCCGCGGGGGCGGTGGACGGGTCGCGCACCAGTCGCGGTGCGAACGCCGCGCCCTGCCGGACGGCCGTCTGCGGCTCGCCGGTGGCCAGCGCGGCCAGGACGGTCTCGGGCAGGCCGTCGGCGGTGTCGATCGGCGCGGCGGCGTCGTCGTCGAGGTCGCAGAGCACGATCCGGTCGGGGTTCTCCGACTGCGCGGTCCGCAGCAGGCCCCAGACGGGGGCGTGCACCAGGTCGGTGACGTCCTCGCCCTCGCCGACGCTGACCGCGCCCCGGGTGAGCACCAGCAGCTTGGAACCCGCGAACCGGTCCTCGGCCAGCCAGGTCTGAAGCACCGTCAGGGTCCGACGGAGGGCTGCGGAGGCCAGTGCGGGGAGCCCCTCCGCCGCGGCGGAGGCGACGGTCGAGGAGGGCAGGGCCAGCACCACGACCTCGGGCTCGGCCCCGGCCGCCACCGAGGCGAGGTCCGGGTCGGCCGGGTCCAGTACGGCCAGCGAGGCGGGCCGCTCTGCGGCGGGCAGCGGCACCGGCACCCAGTCGACGCCGAACAGGCCGTCGCGCGGCTGCTCGGCGGTCAGCGCCGCGATCTGCACCGGGCGCAGGACGAGGGACTCCACCGAGGCCACCGGGGTGCCCTGGGCGTCGGTGGCGGTGAGGGCGAACGAACCGGTGCCGTTCGGGGTGAGCGACACCCGCAGGACGGTCGCGCCGGTGGCGTGCAGCGACACACCGGACCAGGCGAAGGGCAGCGGGACGCCCTCCTCCGGCGCGGGCGCGTCCCAGAGCGGGGCCAGCACCGCGGGGTGCAGCGCCGCGTCCAGCAGGGCCGGGTGCAGTCCGTAGCCGGTCACGTCGGTCTGCTCGCCGAGCGCGACCTCGGCGAAGAGCTCGCCGCCGCGCCGCCACAGGGCGCGCAGGCCCTGGAAGACCGGCCCGTACTCGTAGCCGTGCGCGGCGAGCAGCCCGTACGCCTCGGTGGTGTCCACCGGGGTGGCCCCGGCGGGCGGCCAGGCCGTGACCGGTACGCCGGCGGGTGCGCCGGTGCCGAGGACGCCGAAGGCGTGCTGGCTCCAGGGGCTCTCCTCGGTCGGACGGGAGTGCACCGCCAGGGCGCGGCGGCCCTGCTCGTCGGGCGCGGAGACCGTCACCTGCACCTGGACCGAGGCGCCGGCCGGCAGCAGCAGCGGTGCCTGCAGGGTGAGTTCCTCCAGCAGGTCGCAGCCGGCGTGGTCCCCGGCGGTGACGGCCAGGTCCACGAACGCGGTGCCGGGCAGCAGGACGGTGCCGGCGACCGCGTGGTCGGCCAGCCACGGGTGGGTGCGCAGCGACAGCCGGCCGGTGAGCAGCAGTGCGCCGCTCTCGGCGGCGGTCAGGGACGCGCCGAGCAGGGGGTGCGCGACCGACCCGAGTCCGAGCTGCTCCGGGTCGCCGCCGCCGGCCGCCGGCTCCAGCCAGTAGCGCTGCCGCTGGAAGGGGTAGGTCGGCAGGTCCGGCAGCGGGCCGCGGGGCGCGGGCAGCCGCCAGTCGACGTCCAGGCCGCGGGTGTGCGCCTCGGCCAGGGCCAGCGGGAAGCGGTCGCCGTGGTCGCGGCGCAGCGTGCCGAGGACGGCGGCGGGCCGCTCGTCCAGGGTCTGCTGGAGGCCGATGGTCAGTACGGGGTGCGGGCTGGCCTCGATGAAGAAGCGGTGGCCGTCGGCGTGCAGCAGCTCGACGGTCTCCCGCAGCCGCACCTGGTTGCGCAGGTTGCCGTACCAGTAGTCGGCGGTGAGGGTGGTGGTGTCGATCGGCCCGGCGCTCACCGTCGAGTAGAAGGCGACGTCGGTGGCACGGGGGGTGACGCCGGCGAGCGCCTCGGTGATCCGCTCGCGCAGCGGCTCCACGTGCACGCAGTGCGAGGCGTAGTCCACCGGGATGCGGCGGGCCCGGATGCCCCGGGACTCGCAGTCCGCCACCAGTGCGCCGATCGCGTCGGCCGCGCCCGAGACCACGGTCGTCGCGGGGCCGTTGATGGCGGCGACGTGCACGTCGGTGCCGTCGAGCAGGGCCTCGACCTCGGCGGCCGGCAGCGGCACCGAGGCCATGCCGCCGGTACCGGCGAGCGCGGTGATGGCCTGCGCGCGCAGGATGACGGTACGGGCGGCGTCCTGGAGGGTGAGCGCTCCGGCCGCGTACGCGGCGGCGATCTCGCCCTGCGAGTGGCCGACCACGGCGTCCGGGACGATGCCGTGGTGGCGCCAGAGCTCGGCCAGGCCCGTCATCACGGCGAACAGCACCGGCTGGATGACGTCGACCCGCTCCAGCAGCGCGGGGTCGGGCTCGGTGAGCAGGTCGGTCAGGTTCCAGTCGGCGTGCTCGGCGAACGCCTCGGTGCAGGCCGCGACGTGGGCGGCGAACACCGGCTCGGTGGCCAGCAGGTGGCGGCCCATCTCGGGCCACTGCGAGCCTTGGCCGGGGAAGACGAACACCGTCTTGCCGGTGAGCGGGCTGCCCGTCACCAGGGCCGGGTGCGCCTCGCCCTCGGCCAGTGCCGCGAGTGCGGCGGCCACCGTGCCGGTGTCCTCGCCCGCGCCGCCCGTCCAGACCACCGCGCGGTGTTCGAAGGTGGCGCGGCGCAGCAGCGCGTACGCGGTCTCCGGCGCGTCGGGCGCGGCGGCGGCGCCGATCAGCTGGCGGGCGTGCGCGCGCAGGGCCGGCTCGGTCCGCGCGGACAGGACCACGGGGACGGTGGGGGCGGGCTGCTCCGGCGCGTCAGCGGCCGGGCGGTCGGCCGCGGGGGCGGCCGTGGGGGCGGCCGTGGGGGTGGCCTCCTCCAGGATGAGGTGGGCGTTGGTGCCGCTGATGCCGAAGGACGAGACGCCCGCGCGCCGCGGCCGGCCCGGGGTCTCCCACGGGCGGGCCTCGCTGAGCAGGGCGACCGCGCCGGCCTCCCAGTCGATGTGCGGTGAGGGCTCGTCCGCGTGCAGCGTCTTCGGCAGCTCGGCGTGCTGCATCGCCATGACCATCTTGATGACGCCGGCCACGCCGGCGGCCGCCTGCGAGTGCCCGATGTTGGACTTCAGCGAGCCCAGCCAGAGCGGCTGGTCGGCCGGCCGGTCCTGGCCGTAGGTGGCCAGGATCGCCTGGGCCTCGATGGGGTCGCCGAGGGTGGTGCCGGTGCCGTGCGCCTCGACCGCGTCCACGTCGGACGGCGCGAGCCGCGCGTTGGCCAGCGCCTGGCGGATGACCCGCTCCTGCGACGGCCCGTTGGGCGCGGTGAGCCCGTTGCTGGCGCCGTCCTGGTTGATCGCGCTGCCCTTGACCACGGCGAGGACGCGGTGGCCGTTGCGCCGGGCGTCGGAGAGCCGCTCCAGCAGGATCAGGCCGGCGCCCTCCGCCCAGCCGGTGCCGTCGGCGTCGGCCGAGAACGCCTTGCAGCGGCCGTCGGGCGACAGCCCGCGCTGGCGGCTGAACTCCACGAAGATCCCGGGCGTGGCCATCACGGTGGCGCCGCCCGCGAGTGCCATGTCGCACTCGCCCTGCCGCAGGGCCTGCGCGGCCAGGTGCAGGGCCACCAGCGAGGAGGAGCAGGCGGTGTCGACGGTGACCGCCGGGCCCTCGAAGCCGTAGGTGTACGAGATGCGGCCGGAGGCCACGCTGACGGTGTTGCCGGTCAGCAGGTAGCCGTCCATGCCCTCCGCGGACTCGTGCAGGCGGGGGCCGTACTCCTGCGACATCGCGCCGACGAAGACGCCGGTGGCGCTGCCGCCGAGGGCCGCCGGGTCCAGCCCGGCGTGTTCGAACGCCTCCCACGAGGTCTCCAGCAGCAGCCGCTGCTGCGGGTCCATCGCGGCGGCCTCGCGCGGGGAGATGCCGAAGAAGGCCGGGTCGAACTGCGGTGCCTCGTAGAGGAACCCACCGCTGCGGGCGTAGGTGGTACCGCTCTTGTGCGGATCCGGGTCGTAGAGGCCGGCGAGGTCCCAGCCGCGGTCCTCGGGCAGGTCGGAGATGGCGTCGCGGCCCTCGGCGACCAGGCGCCACAGCGCCTCCGGTGAGCCGGCGCCGCCCGGGTAGCGGCAGGCCATGCCGACGATCGCGATCGGCTCGTCGTGGGTGACCGCCGAGACCACCTTGGCGTCCGCCGGGCCCTCGGACAGCTCGGTGCGGAGGTGGCGCACCAGCGCCGCCGGGGTCGGGTGGTTGAACAGCAGCCCGGACGCCAGCCGCAGGCCGGTGGCCGCGTTCAGGCGGTTGCGCAGCTCCACCGAGAGCGCCGAGTCGAAGCCCAGGTCCTTGAAGGTCTGGGTGGGGTCGATCGCGTCGGGGGTGGCGTGGCCGAGGGTGATGGTCATGTCGGTCAGCACCAGGTCGCGCAGTGCGGACTCCAGTGCCTCCGGGCCGAGCGCGGCCAGCCGCTGGGCGGCGGTCAGCTCGGCGGGGTCCGTCTCCTCGACGGGGGCCGGGGCGGCCGCGCTCGACGCGCCCGTGGGGCGCGGAGCGGCGACACCGTCCAGCCAGTGCCGGCGGCGCTGGAACGCGTACGTCGGCAGGGCGGTGCGGGCTCCCTGCGTGGGCCAGGTGGTGGTGTGGCCGGTGGTGTGGGCGGTGGCGGTGGCGGTGTGGAGGGTGTGGGTTTCGGGGCGGTTGGGTCGGAGGGTGGGGGT
>NZ_JBHUSG010000101.1:0-7495 GCF_042673745.1 Kitasatospora sp. NPDC057015 | reverse complement strand
GGTCCCTCGCCGACTACCTCGCCAAGATCAACCCGGACAGCCAGCCATCAAGGTCATAGTTGCCCTCGTGATTTGCGGTGCGTCACACTAGGAGCCCCGCATCACCGACCTCCCCGCCATCGAGATCGTCCGGCACCCTGTGCACGGCGTCGCGGTGACCGGCCTCGCCCACGCGACCTACCAGCACCGCCGCCTGCTGGCCGACTACGGCTTCACACCGCTCCAGAGCAGCGACGACCTCGTCCTGACCGCCCAGACCGACAACATCTTCATCCACGCCCGCCAGGCCGTCGCGGCCCTGCGCTCCACCGGTGCCAGCGTCAAGGCCGACCCGGCCTTCGACTACGCCCAGCCCCCCGGGCACGCGAGCCCCTCCGCCATGGCCGCCGGGCCGAACGCCCGGATCATCACGCCCTCGGTCGACGTCGTGGTCGGCACGCACCCGGAACACGGCATCGTGGCCACCAACCACTCCGGTGACCCGGCCGCCGCGAAGCTCCTCGCCCAGCACGGCTTCTACCGCACACCCGGCCACCCGTCCCTGTTCGCGCTGACCAAGCAGGACCGCGACGGCGTCCGACGGGCCGCCGACGCCGTCGCCAACCTGCGTTCCGTCGGACTGAGCGTCACCGCCGACCTCCCGTACGAACCGCGTGCCGCGCACGTCGAGGGCCCGTTCCAGACCCGCATCGTCCAGGTCGAGGAGAACGCGCCGAAGCCGCCCGCACACGCCGGGCCCGACGACCCATTCCTGACCAAGGTCATCCCCGTCGACCGGCCGCAGAAGAGCGCGGACCAGGCCCGTACGCCTGAACCCGCCAACCGCACCGAGCTCGACCCGTTCGCCACCCGGCTGCACGCGGCGCCGCCGGCCGCGCGCGCTGCCGCCGACCCCCGGATGGCCGCGCTGGTGACCAACCGGCAGCAGACGCTGGCCGCGATCGAGCAGATCCTCGCCGGCCTGTCCCAGCAGCTGCGCGACGACCCGCAGGCACTGGACCCCGTGCAGGTGTCGGCAGTCCTCGCCGAGGCGCAGACCACGCTCGGCGGAGTGCGCCAGGACCTGGAGACGATCTCCGCCGCCAGCCCGGCCCGCCCCCGGTCGGCCGCGCCCGCCGCCGCCCGCCCCGCCGCCACCGCGACGCTCGGCGCCCGAGCCCAGGCAGCCCGGGCCACGAGCCTGCGCCTGGGACGGGTCACCGCAGCGCAGCCGGTCGAGGCCGTCGCGCAGCCCGTCGACCCGCGGCGCGAATACAGCATCCACACCCGCTGACCTGGAGGTTTTCCCACCTTGCCCGTCAAGACGACCTGGGCCGTCACCCACGCCTGCAGCCACGACGCAGACCATGACCTCTCCTCCCGCCCGGCCGACCAGCGCGCCGGCTACGCCCGCTGGCTCGCCGGGCGCGACTGCACCAACTGCTGGCGGGCCCAGCGAGAGGGCAACAGCGCCGCCGACCGCGCGGCGTGGCTGGAGAAGAAGCGGGCCGAGGAACAGCAGGCCGCCTCCTGGTGGGCCGCGAAGTTCCGGATGCCGCCGCTGGACGGCCCCGAGCGCGCCCTGGCCTGGGGCGAGCGCTCGCGCCACCAGCTGATGACGAACGCCTACCGCGCGTTGGTCGCCGAGGGCGAACTCGGCGAAAGCGGCTGGCAGGAGATCGAGGACCAGGCCCGCACCGTCGACCGCGCCGGCTGGTGGATCGACCAGCGCGAGGCCGCCCCCGGCGACCTGCCGGAGCTGCTGGCCGCCGCCACCGACGCCGACCGCAGCACCGAGAACCCCTACTGACCCGCCCGGAGGTTTCCACCGCCTTGTCCCTCACCACCGCCCTGTCCAACGCCCAACCCGGCACCGCCGAGACCGGCAGAGTCGCGGCCTGGGCGATCCGCCGGATCGGCGACCACCTGCGCGACAGCCCGTCCCCGGCCGCCAGCGCCACCGCCCTGCAGGCGGTCGAAACCGCGCTGTACGAGGTGGAGGAGGCGCTGCGCCTCGCGGCGGAGAACGCCGCCGCCAACGACGGCACCTCCGCCGAGTTCGTCGCGGGCCAGCTGAGTTCCTCCGCCCTGTCCGCCGTGCGCCTGCGCACGCGCGTGGAGACCATAGCGGTGCGGCTGCGCGGGTACGGCGACGCCTTCCCCGTAACCGGGCCGGTCGCCGAACCTGATCGTCGGCACGCCGCGCAGGCCGAATCCGCCCTCCTCGCCATCACGACGGCGCAGCGGGCCGCCGCCACGGCCACCGCCTTCGAGCAGACCGCGGACCCGGGGCGCATCGCCAGGAGCCTGCGCTGAGCGTGCCCGCAGGCGAGGAGGTCCGCATCCGGCCCGGCCGGTTCGGGCCGGTGGAAGCGAGCGGCGCCGACGAGCAGGCTCTGCGCCTGATCGCGCCCCTCGGCTTCCGGCCGCCACGCCGGGCCGCCGGCCCCGTGCACCTGCAGACGCTGGACGGTCCGCTCGCCCGCCAGGCCCTGGCCACCCAGGCGGCCGACCGCCTGGCCGAGGCCGGATACGAGGTCGACCTCGCCCCCGAGCTGCGGATCTCCGAGGCCGGCGAGCACCTGCTGGAGCTGCTCGCCGACCTCAGTCAGCAGATCGGCCACGTCAGTGACGCCCTCGACGAGTTGGGCGACGTCCACGATCTCGCGGACGCCGCTGCCCAGATGGTCACCGGCCCGTACAACCCGCTCGACGCGCTGCAGGACCTGCTCCAGCGAGCGGGAGACAGCGTGCGGCGCACCGCCGGCCGCGACGCAGGCCACGACGACCTGGCCGTCTGGTTCTGCGAAAGCGCCCAGCAGATGGGCGGCATCGTCTCCGCCGCCGCCGTCGCCTACACCCCCCGCCCCGGCGGCGGCACCCCTGAGCGCCAAGCGGCGGTCACCGCCCGATCGGCCGCTGCCCGGATCGGCGCGAGCGGCCCGATCCTCACCGCGCCGGCCGCCGACGTAACCACCCAGCCCACCACCCGGAGAACACCCTGACCACCGCACCGCACCCGCCGGGCGACACCCCGCGGTACGCCGACGTGCTGCGTACCGCAGCCGACCAGCTCCAGGCCGCGGGCCCCGATCGAACCGTCCTGCTGCTGTCCAGCCTGCTCGGCGATGACGGAGTCCTCGCGGTCACCTCCCGGCTGGCCGCAGAAGCCGCCCGATCCCTTGACCCGGTGATCCCTCCTCTCAGCCATCGAGAACCGTACGCCCACGCCCCCAAGGTCCGCAGCCACCTCACCGCCATCGCCGAAGTGATCGAGGCAGAGCTGGCCGCGGCAGGGGAGGACAGCGACGACCTCCTGCGGGGCCTGGGCGCCTGGGCGCCTGGGCGCCTGGGCCAGGATGAGCCTCTCCGAGATCGCCGCCGCCAAGGGCAACGCCGGATCACGCCCGCGCTCCGGCGGCGCACCGGAGCACCTCTATCTCTTCTGGGTCGACGGATCCGACCACGGCCCCTACCCCGGGCTGGTCGGCCCCGCCTACACCGCGGGCGGGCTCGGCTCCTACTGCAGCGCGGGCTTCACCCGCGAGGTGGCAGTGCGGATCGTCGACGACCTCCACGCCGACGACTGCGACCTGACCGCCGCGTGGCAGGACGACGGCACGCTGCGGTTCACCTGGTCCGCGAACTACGACGGCGTCGGCGGAACCGAGGAGGCCCGACCCGATGACCGCGGCCTCTTCCGTATCGGCGGGCTCTGGCCCTGGGACTACTCCAACGTCCCCGCCCCTGAGCCGCTGCCGCGACCCGACGCCGCGCAGGCCCACTCGCGCACCCGCGCTGCCAGCACCGCGCCGCCGACTCCGGCTCCGGCCGTGGCGCCGCCGACGATCGCCGCCACCCGGAAGTCTCGGTGAAGACCCCGTCCACCTGGCTGGCAGCCAACGCCGCCACCGCAGTGCGTCAGCTCACCGACGACCTGACAGCGACTGCCGACCCCGCCGTCGCGGCACGTCTCATCGAGCTGGTGACCGCCGACGAGGGCGTACTCGAAGCGCTGTCCGACTTCCTGGGCGCCGCCTCCCGCTGGACCGACGCCCAGGCGGATACCGCACATCTTCGCGATCCCATCGGGCGAGCCGGCAACGAGGTGTACGAGGCGGGCACCGGTCTCGACACCGTGCCCACCGAACTGCGCGCCCTCGCCGCCACCCGCGTCAGCTCTACGTCCGCCCACCCGCGCGCCGTCGTGGTGTCCGCAGCAGCGGCGACGCGCCGATCGGCCGTCCCGCCGTCCCTGCGGCGGCTCTGAGGAAACGTTCCCGCCCTGATTCCTTCCATCACCCGCTACGCCAGTACCCGGGACCTGCTCGTCTCCGCGCAGCAGCAAGCCCGGCACCGCCCCGGCCAGCCCCGGCCCCGGATCATCGCTGCGTGGCGGCCCGTCCCCGAGCTGCCGCGGCCGGGGACCGCCGAGCTGGACACGCTCGTCGCCGACCTGGACGAGGACCTCGCCAGGCTCCGCCCGGAGCGCGAACGCCGGCCGGGCCGCTCACGGGATGTGTGGCACTGCACGCTGCGGGCCCACCCGGACTCGGCCGCGCTGACCGACGCCCGGTGGGCGGAGGCGGCCCGCCGCGTCCTGGCCGCCGCCGGCATCGCCCCCGACGGCGACCCGCTGGCCTGCCGATGGGTCGCCCTGCGCGTCGACAGCCACGAGATCCGCATCATCGCCCCGATGGCCCGGGCCGACGGCCACCTCCCGCAGCTGGACCGTGACGCCTCCCGCGCCCACGCGGTCTGCCAGCTCCTGGACTTCGAGTCCCGCCGAGCCGCCGCCACCGTCCTCCCGCGTTCTGCCGCCGCCCGCGCCGCGTCGCCAGCAGCCCAGGCAGCCGGGGCCGCCGCCGTGCACCAGCCCGACTTCGCCAGCCTCGCCCGCGTCGCCGAGCCGCGGACGACCGAGGCACCACGGCGCTGACCGCACCAGCGCGGCCCCGGCCGCCCGGAGCACCGGCCGCCTCACCAGTCCGCCCTGTGGACTTTCCCCGCCGACCACGCTGCCTCGGGCCGTGGTCCGGCTTCACCACGCCAACCATGCTGCCCTGGGCCGTGGTTGAGCTTCCCGCAAGGAACCCCTCTGCCCTCCGCCACCCCCACCTCACCTTCCTCGTCCCCCGGCACCGACGCCCTCCTCTACACCCTGATCGGCGCCGGCCTCGCCCTGGTCGCCTACGGATCCCTCGCGTGGATCGGCGGCAACACCACCAACCTCCTCGCCGGCCACGGTCCGTGGACGCCGTTCCAGCCGGTCACCGCAGCCCTCCACCCACAGCAGCTGTGGCCCACGCTGGCCGCTCTCCCGCTCCTGGTGGGCGCCCGCGTCATCCCCGGAGCAGCCGCCGCGGCCATCGCAGCCCTCGGGCTGCGCCTGTGGCTCAAGCACCGCCGCTCCAAGGGAACCGGGCTCGCCACCAGTCGCGAACTCGCCGTCCTGCTGCCCAAGGAGATCACCCTCAAGGCCCGCAGCCTGCGCCCGAGCCTGGCCGACGCCAAGCCCGGGACCATCCGCCCCGAGGACACGGGGATCCTGCTCGGCAGCCTGGGCAAGGGCGGTCCGGAGGTCCGCACGTCCTGGGAGGACGTGGCCGTCGCGATCATGGCGCCCCGAAGCGGCAAGACCACCTCACTCGCCGTCCCGTCCATCCTGGCCGCCCCAGGCCCCGTCCTGCTCACCTCCAACAAGGCCGCCAACGACGCCTACACGGTGACGATCGAGGCGCGCGGCGAGGTGGGCCGGGTGTGGACGATGGACCCCCAGCAGATCGCCCACACCGAGCAGGCGATGTGGTGGGATCCGCTGGCCGATGCCCGCGACCTGCCCGGTGCCCGCCGCCTGGCCGGGCACTTCGTCACCGCCTCCGTCGACGCCTCCAGCCAGAAGGACTTCTGGAGCACGGCCGCGGCCAACACGCTCACGGCGTTGTTCCTCGCGGCGGGCGCCGACGGCCGACCGATCACCGACGTCCTCGGCTGGCTCGCCCAGCCCGCCGACCGGACCCCGATCGACATCCTCAAGGCGAACGAACTCACCGCCATCGCAGCCCAGTTGCAGGGCACCGTCTCGGGCGCCGTCGAGACGAGAGACGGAATCTACGAGACCGCGCGGCAGTACGCGGCGTGCCTGCTGGATCCCAAGATCGCGGTCTGGGTCACCCCGACCGATTCCCTCTCGGAGTTCCGCCCAGCCGAGTTCGTCACCGCCCGGGACACCCTGTTCCTGCTGTCCAAGGACGGCGGCGGCAGCGCCTCCGCGCTGATCGCCGCTGCGGCCGACAGCGTCATGCGCACCGCCGTCCTGCAGGCCGAGCGCGACGGCGGCCGGCTCGACCCGCCGCTGCTCGCGATCCTCGACGAGGCCGCGAACGTCTGCAAGATCGCGGACTTGCCCGACCTGTACTCCCACCTCGGATCACGGGGCGTCATCCCGATCACGATCCTGCAGTCCTACCGCCAGGGCCAGAAGTGCTGGGGCGAGGCGGGCATGGACGCCATGTGGTCCGCCGCGACGATCAAGCTGATCGGCTCCGGCATCGACGACGCCGACTTCGCGGACAAGTTGAGCCGCCTGGTGGGCGAGCACGACGTCGAGAGCGTCTCCCACTCCACCTCCGAGTCCGGCCGCTCGACCTCGACGTCGATGCGGCAGGAGCGGATCCTTCCCCCGGACCAGATCCGCGCCCTCAAGAAGGGCACGGCGCTGCTCCTGGCGACCGGCATCAGGCCCGCGATGCTCGAACTGCGGCCCTGGTACAAGGAGTCCGGCGCCGGCGTGATCGGCAAGGCATCGACGCGGCAGACCGCGGCGATCACCGAGCGGGCCAAGGCCAAGGCGGGGGCCGCCGCATGAGCCCCCGCCTGCCGGCCCACCCCGCCACGATCGCCGCCCCGACGGTGCGCACGCTGTCGCTCGGCGCCGGGGTCCAGTCGACTTCTCTGCTCCTCCTGTCCGCCCTCGGTGAGCTTCCGAAGCTCGACTACGCGATATTCGCCGACACCGGATGGGAGCCGAAGAAGGTCTACGAACATCTCAACCGCGTTGAACGCGAAATAGCGAAGCCTGCCGGTATACCCATTTTCCGAGTCTCCTCCGGAAACATCAGGAACGACGCCCTCGACCCGGCCCACCGCTTCGCCAGCATGCCGCTCTACATCCTCAACAAGGACGGCTCACCTGGGATGACGCGCCGCCAGTGCACCGGTGAGTATAAAATTTCACCCATTAAGAAGAAGGTGCGGGAAATTCTCGGGTACCCGTATCCGGCGCGCATCCCGGCCGACGTCTTCACTGAACAGTGGATCGGAATCTCGACGGATGAATTCCACCGTGCGAAGGACGCCGATGTCAAATACACCCGCAACCGGTTCCCGCTGATCGAACTCGGCCTGTCGCGTGGCGACTGCAGGGCGGCGTCGTTCAGGCAATCTGTCCGGTTTGATCACATGATGCCGAGGGTGGAGAGCGGGCGGCGGGGGTCGCGGGCATGGTGACGGAGTC
>NZ_JBHUSG010000100.1:0-8150 GCF_042673745.1 Kitasatospora sp. NPDC057015 | reverse complement strand
ACCTCGTGCTCCTCGAAGCGCGTCATGGCGAGAGGGTCTGCCAGGAGCACGCTGGTGTCGAGAACGTACGAGCGCCGGTCGCCCTTGCGGGTTCGATGGTCCCGGTCGGATCCGTCGGCCATGGAAGCTCGGTGGTCCATGTGCTCGCCTCCTCAGGCAGCTGATCTCGGCCCCTCGAACACTCCGGGGCCGTCGTTGGGTCGCCGTGTGCTCCGGTGTCTGCCCGGAGGGATTCGCGGACGGGGGACCGCGCTTCGCGGGAAGCCGCGGTCGGCTGGTGATGAACCTCCGGCAGGTCGCAGGTCGCAGGTGTCGTGGGTCGGTCACATGTCGCAGGGCGGTAGGGACGCCGTCCAGGTGTCCGGCGGGCGATGCGTCCTTCCACGCGCTTCGCCTTGATCAGCGAGTTGACGGCCTCGGTGGTGGTGCTGTCAAGGGTCGACGGCACATCCCGTGGAAGCCGCGCCCATGAGGCGTGCCCGTCCCCGGGGCCGGTATCGCTCAGGGTGTCCAGCCGGCTTCCCGGGGTGTCGCCGCGGTGGAGTCGCAGCCGCGCCCCGGCCTCCGGTCGAAGGTGACTCCGTGCCGCCGGCGGTGGCCGGGAGTGCTGGTGGCTCGGTCGAGGATTGGTCGAGCGCGCGGCCGAAACCTCAGCCGAGGTCCTCGTCGAGGAAGAAGCCGCCGATCTGGGCCGGGACGGGGATCCTCAGCGGGACGGGGACCCGCAAGGGTGCCGGGGCGGGCCGATAGGGCGGCGCGATGTCCGGACGGGCGGGCGGGGCGGGCGGGGCGGTCGGGTCGGTCGGTCGGGCGGCAGCCGGCAGGTCGGCAGGCGTGCGGTCGACGGGCGGGCCGTCCACCGGCGCTTCGAGCAGGGTCAGCTGCAAGCCGACGTAGGACTTCAGGCGGGTGCGGTACTCCTGCTCGAAGCCGTGCAGGGCGTCGATCCTGGTCTGCAGTGCGGACCTCGCCGACTCCAGGGCGCCGATCGCCGACCGGTACCGGTCCTGGGCGTCCCGTTCCAGGGCCTCGGCCTTGGAACGGGCGGCGCGCTCGATGCCCTCGGCGCGGCCGCGTGCCTCGCCGACGACGGCTTCGGCCTCCCGGCGCGCCGCCTCGGTCGCCCCGTCGGCGACCCGCTGGGCGAGTTCCAGCAGCCGGGCGGCGCCGCCGGTCTCCGGCTCGGGCCGGGGCGGCGACGGCGGCCGTGGCGACTGCGGCGGAGGCGGGGCTGCCGACGGGCCGGCCGCGAGGTCCGGCGCCACCGCCGGCGGGGGCTGCACCCGGCGCTGCGCGGCCTTGCGTTGCGCCGACTGCAGGGCGACCAGGTCGCCCCGCAGGGACTCGTTCTCCCGGGTCAGGCGGGACAGGGCGGCTTCCACGTGGTCGAGGAAGTCGTCGACCTCCTTCACGGCGTAGCCCTCGCGGAGCCGGACGATCGTGAATTGCTTGCTGTGGACGTCGTCGACGGTCAGTGGCATGGGTTCACCCCGGAGTGGTGCTGGTTCGGCATGCGGAGGTGCGGAGATGCGGAGGCGTGGAGGTGCAGAGGTGCAGAGGTTCGCTTGTCGTCCGGGCGGAGTGACCGGTGCGGTCCGGCCGGCACGACGACGGGCCGGGGCCGTTCCGGACGACGGGCGGGGGTGCCTCCGTCGGGGGCGATCGGCGCCGGAGCCTGTGGGGGTACCCACCTGCAGCGGTATGTGCACGAATCTCCGTGCGGGCTTTCTATCCCACGCGGCTGCCGCAAGTCCAGTACTTCTCCGTACGGGCTCGGGGGGCGTGCCGGCGGGCGGCCGACGAGCCGGTCGCCCACCGGATGTGCGAACCGCCCTCGCAGGTGGAGGCTGATTAATCGGTTAAGTGCAATCCATTGACCCGGTCCTGACGGCATGCCAGTATCCCGCTGACAACGTTGCCACATCTCGCCGCCACCTGCGGGGGGAGGGCGGCGCGCCAGGCCATCCCCGGCCGCGTTGCCGCCTTCGCGACGTTGCGGATCGGCCTGCCCGAACTCCCTCCACCCGTCGAGGTCCCCCGCCACTCGGGGTGACCGCAGTCGACGAGGTGTCGGTCGGGCCGTGACCCCACCCCACACCTGAGGAGAGTCATGGAAATGCAGCCGAGCCGCAGGGCGCTCACGGCTGTCGGCGTGGCAGTCGCCGCCGTCTTCGGTCTTCTGTTCTCCGTCTTCGGGCTGACCCCCGGCAGTGCCGAGGCCGCCACCTCCGGCATCCACGTCGGCAACGGCCGCGTCTACGAGGCGAACGGCAACCAGTTCGTGATGCGCGGCGTCAACCACGCGTACGCCTGGTACCCCGGCCAGACCACCGCGATCGCCGACATCGCGTCCAAGGGCGCCAACACCGTCCGGGTCGTGCTCGGCAACGGCGACCGCTGGACCCGCACCGGTACCGCGCAGATCGCGACGCTGATCGGCCAGTGCAAGGCCGCCAAGGTCATCTGTGTGCTGGAGGTGCACGACACCACCGGCTACGGCGAGGACGGCGCCGCCACCACCCTCGACCGGGCCGCGCAGTTCTGGGTCGACAACAAGAGCGCGCTGGACGGTCAGGAGGGCTACGTCGTCGTCAACATCGGCAACGAGCCCTTCGGCAACACCAACTACACCGCCTGGACCGCCGCGACCAAGAGCGCGATCGGCAAGCTGCGCAACGCCGGCATCCACCACGCGCTGATGGTCGACGGCCCGAACTGGGGCCAGGACTGGTCGAACACCATGCGGGACAACGCCGCCTCGGTGTTCGCGTCCGACCCGGACCGCAACACGATCTTCTCGATCCACATGTACGGCGTCTACAACACCGCCGCCAAGGTGCAGAGCTACCTCAACGCCTACACCGCCAACAACCTGCCCATCGTGGTCGGTGAGTTCGGCGCCCAGCACAGCGACGGCGACCCCGACGAGGACGCCATCATGGCCACCGCCCAGTCGCAGGGCCTCGGCTACATCGGCTGGTCCTGGAGCGGCAACGGCGGCGGCGTCGAGTACCTCGACCTCGTCAACGGCTTCAACAAGAACGCACCTACCACCTGGGGCAACCGCCTCTTCGGCGGCGCCAACGGCATCGCCTCCACCGCCCGTACCGCCACCGTCTACGACCGTCCCACCCAGTCCCCCGTCGTCGACCCGTCCCCCAGCAAGGCGCCGAACGGGTACCCGTACTGCGTGAGTTCCTCCTCGGATCCGGACGGTGACGGGTGGGGTTGGGAGAGCAGCGCGTCCTGCGTCGTGCGCGGCGGCAGGGCTGACACCGGTGCCACGGCGTCCCCGTCCCCCTCCTCGCTGCCGAGCAAGGCGCCGAACGGGTACCCGTACTGCGTGAGTTCCTCCTCGGACCCGGACGGTGACGGCTGGGGTTGGGAGAGCAGCGCGTCCTGCGTCGTGCGCGGCGGCAACGCCGACCACTGACCCCGGTCCCTGATCCGTGGGGAACCACACCTCGGTGTGCTGTCTCCGGACCGTTGCAGGTCCGGAGACAGCGCGGGTTTCCGCACGGCCCGGTCTCCGGGGAGGCCCGCCGTCGGGCGTACCGTCCGGGGTCAGCTCGCGGGCGAACCCGACAGCCGGAGCACCATGGTGTCCGATTCCCCTTCGCGTCCGACCGGGCGGAATCCGCGGTCGGTGTAGAGCCGGGCGGCGGGGTTGCCGTCCTCCACGCTGAGGCTCAGGCGGTCGACGGACGAGCCGGCGGCCATGTCCACCAGCGCGTCCAGCAGGGCGCTCCCGACGCCGAGTCCGCGGTGCCCGGGGAGGACGCCGATGGTCAACTCCGGTACCTCGGGCGCGATGTGCCCGTAGCCCGGGGCGTCGGCCGGAAAGGTCCGCGCCCAGGCGGCACCGATCGGCCGGCCGGCGTCGTCCTCGGCCACCACACCGAAGTCCCCCACCCGGGGCCAGCCCGTGACGTAGTGGGCGAAGTGCGGCGTCCGCAGGATCTCGGCCAGGGTGAAACGCGGCCCGTCCCAGTTGAACGCCTGCAACAGCACCTCCGCGAGGAAGTCGGCGTCGCCCCCGGTCGCGGGGCGAACCCGTACGGCGGCCGCGGGTGTGTCGGTCCCGGTGGGATCGGAGTGCACGGTAGGCCTCACTTCATGTCTTCGTCGACGAAGCAGTCATGGTAGTGGGCGAGTGGGGGACGGAGCATCGAACTGTCCCTGAGCGCAGCCCTGTTCGCACCATCCGATGCCGGCCGTGCGGCGAGCGGACGGTCACGTAGACTCGCCGGCCATGGACGATCACGTGCGGCGCGGCTTCGAGGTGAACGGGCGCAGGCTCTCCTACCTGGACTTCGGTGGGCCGGGGCTGGTACTGATCGCCCTGCACGGGCACTTCAGCGAGGGCGCGGACTTCGCGCCGCTGGCCGAGCGGCTCGGCCCCGGACGACGGGTGATCGCGCTCGACCAGCGGGGGCACGGCGAGTCCGATCGGGCCGGCGACTACGAACGCAGCGGCTACGTCGGCGACGTGGCGGCCCTTCTTGACCACCTCGGGCTGGCGGAGGTCGCCCTGCTCGGTCATTCCCTGGGGGGCGTGAACGCCTACCAGTTCGCCGCCCGGTACCCCGACCGCGTCACCGCGCTCGTCGTCGAGGACATCGGAGCGGTCTGCGACATCGACCTGGCCTTCGCGAAGAACCTGCCCGACCGGGCCGCGACCCGTCACGGGCTCGTCGAGGCCCTGGGCGCCGCTGCGCCGTACCTGGAACGGACGTTCAGGCAACGTGGGGACGGCTGGGGCTTCTCCTTCGACGTGGACGACACGCTCCGCTCCCAGCAGGCACTGTCCGGTGACCACTGGCAGGACTGGCTGAGCGTGCGGTGTCCGACCCTGCTGATCCGTGGCACGCGGAGCGACGAACTCTCGGCCGCACACGCCCGGGAGATGGCAGCCGGACGTTCGATCCGTCTCGTCGAACTGCCCGCCGGTCACGTCGTGCACCACGACCAGCCCGGCGCCTTCGCCGAGAACGTTCGGCGGTTCCTGGCCCCCGACGGAAGCACCGTCAACCCGTAGCCCGCAGGGCTCTGCCGCCCGGCCCACCGCGAAGGCGCCGCCCTGCGCGGGCGCCGTCGCGGGCCGCCCTGCTCATGTGATCCGGCGTCGCGTCACCGCCCGTTGGCATCTACGGTCGTGGACGAACCGGCCAGGGTGACGGGCAGGCCGGCCTCGATGCGCGCCAGGAGGTGGCCGCCGTGGACGCCGGGGGCGTCGAAGCCACGCAGATCGTCGTGGTCGTCGTCGGCTGCGGTGCGCAGGACTTCGGGGACGAGCACGGTCTCGGGAGCGAGGAGCGGTTCGTCGGGGGTGGGCAGGAGGTAGGAGGGTGCGAGGACGGGACCGTGGAGGGCGCCGCCGATGAGGTCCGGGGCGAACTCGGAGGACAGGACGGTGACGTGGGCGTGCAGGTCGCCGTGGATCATCACCAGCTTGTCGGTCATGTTGCCGATGAAGCCCTCGACGTGGACGTCTCCGCGGACGATGAGCTTGGCGTCGCCCTCCAGGTAGACGGCGGCGGCCCTGAGGTCGCCGAGGACGACCAGCGCGGGGCAGCCGTCGTCGAGGTTGAGGATCGCGCCGGTGACGTCGAGGTCGCCGTCGACGATGTAGCCGGTGCCCTCCGGCTCGGTGGCGTCGAGGTCCAGGTGGCCGACGACCGACAGGTCGCCGGCGTGGACGTCGTACTCCTCCTCGTACAGGTTCTCGTAGGTGCTGACGGGCAGGCTCCGCCGCTCGAAGAGAGCGACGGCCTCGTCCCAACTGTTCAATGTGGCATTGATGTTCATGAGTGGAACTGTGTCATGTGCCACCGTCAGTCGGATCCTCCGGGCCGCCGGTCGTCGGCCTCCGGCCCGTGACCCTCCCGGCGCCCCGGCTCGCGCCCTGCCGGCTGCGGCCGCTGCTCCGCGAACGGACACGCCTCGGTCTTCCACCTGTCGTACCGGTGTTGGAGGATCTACGCCATGACGCAGCATCAGGCAAACGGGGAGTCGCCGGTCGACGCGGCCGGCACGTATCTGCTGGGACTCGGTGAGCGGCTGGCGGCCGACGGCTGCCAGGTGACCGTGGGCACCTGGCGAGATCACCGCGTGGTGTTCGGCCGCCGGTCGGACCGCAAGGCGCGCTGGTTCGGTACCAAGACCGAACTCTTCGTGCTCGCCGCAGCCGTTCCCGAGGTCGACGGACCCTTGCTGGCCGAGTTCACGGGATGGGCGATGGATCGCGCCAAGAGCATCCGCAGCGGTCTGCCCGGCGCCCGCAATGCGGCGATGGTCCTGCCGGCACTGGTGAGCGGTAGCGTCCAGCCGTCCGCGACGCAGTGGGCCGCGGCGGACGCCCGGCTCCTGGGGACCTCCCTGATCGGCCGACCGATCACGGTGGAGACGGCGACGCCCGGGATCGCCCGGATCACCATCTACCGGGGCCAGGTGGCGTGGGGCGGGTTGTTCACGGGCCACGTCCTGGGCAAGGCGGCACTGTACTTCCCCTGAGCACCCCGCCGCGGTGATCGCCGCGCGGCCGACGGGGCACGGCACCCACGAGTGCGCGGGATCGGCGACCACCTGCCGCACGGACGATGTCCTGCCCACCGGCGCCGTTCGGCGGGGCGGTCCGGTGCAACGGCCTGCTCCCCGCCGGGCGCCACTTCTCGGCCGCCTTCGCGTACGCCTCCCGGTGGTCCAGGAGGTCGCGCCGGCCGCGGGTTACGACCTCCGCCAACCGCGCCGCAGGCGATTCCACCAGCCACGCGTCCGACCCGCCCCGCCACCACTGCGGCCAGGTGCCGTCGGAGCTGCTCCTCCTGGCGATCGGCAGGTTCGAGGACGCCGTCCACCTCTACACCCGAGCCGCAGCCGTCTTCGCCGAACTCGGCGACCACCACAGCGAGGCAGGCGTAGGACGCGGGCCCGGAGGGCGGGGGAGGCGAGGGCGTGACGGGAGGTGGTCAGTAGCCGGTGCATGCGCTGCGCGGGGACGAGGGGAGCCAGTTGGACGGGGCCGCAGGGGTCGTATCCGCGCGGCGAGAGCCCGGGGCCGGTGCGACTGGGTCTGCGTGATGTTCGTGATGTGCTGGTCGCGACGGGCCTGGTGGATCCGGGCGTCGTCGGATGCGGTGGCGAGTTGCTCGACGCGCTCCGGCGCGTGCTCGTCCGTCGTCACGGCCGGGGTGGGTGGGTGTACCGGTCTCCGGCGACCAGGTCGATCTGGCCGTCCTGCGTGGCCGTGGCCTCCTGATGGAGCGTCACCGGGGTGTTCGGATCCGGGGGAGTCGCGGGCGCGGTGGCGTTCAGGACGGTCACGGCCGACCGAGCCGGACGAGACTTTCGGACCCCTCCCGCGGGCCGCCGCTCCAGACCCCCCGAAGCGCCAGCGCCTCCACCCTACTCCTTGGTCACGGACAGTTTCCACGACGACACGCCGTCGCGGATCGGGTGGGCTGCCCGTCGGCCGAGGGCAGTGCGGGCGGTGTGGCCAGGGTGGGGGGCTGGACGGCAGTCGGGAGCTTGCGGCCGCTGTGGCTGAACGCCTTCGACGGTTCGCCGGGTCGGCAAGCACGGCCAATGCCCGCCGGTGCGAAAGGCCTTGACGTCCGGCCGGGGCAGCCCTAAATTCGCATCGCCTTGCTGAAACTTTCAGCAAGAATCTGCAGTGAGGCATTAAGAGGCGTACATGCCAAAGGACTTGGTGATCACACACCAGGCCCGCGGCTCAGCCGAGCGCCGCAGCCGTCCCGCCGAGGCGAGCCGGTCGCGGCCCCCACCGCCCAGCAGCAGCCCTCCACCCAAGGGAGTCCGTCCGTGTCGTACCTGATCCGCCAGCCCAGACCCGCCCCCACCTCCCACCCCGCCTCTGCAGTCCGTTTCCGGCGTGGGCCGGTGGGTCTGCTCGCCGCCGGTGCGTTGCTGGTCGGGGCCGTGCTACCGGTCGCGTTCCAGGGCAGTGCGCAGGCTGCCGCCGTTCCCAACGGCGGTGATGTGATCGCGAACCTCTTCGAATGGAACTGGAACTCCGTCGCGAACGAGTGCACGACAGTGCTCGGGCCCAAGGGCTACGGCGCCGTCCAGGTCGCACCGCCGCAGGACTCGATCAAGCTGAACGGCGCGCACCCGTGGTGGGAGGTCTACCA
>NZ_JBHUSG010000099.1:0-8256 GCF_042673745.1 Kitasatospora sp. NPDC057015 | reverse complement strand
GAGCCCACCGGTATGTGCGCGAGTGGCTGTCGGAGAGCTACTTCAACGAGTGGCGACTGGGCGGCAAGCTGGCGGCGGAGCTGGCCGGCCTGCCGGTGGGGCGGTCCAGGGCGGGATCGGGAGCAGGGTGGTCGGACCGATGACGGTGGGCGCGGTGGCGGCCGGGCCGGGGCGGCTTGTCGGCGGCGGTAGGCGGCGCTGGGGCAGTTGGTGTTGCAGCACTGCGGCTGGCGGCCGCGCCTGCCGGTGGCGGGGGTGGGTTCTGTGTCGCACGCCAGGCAGTGCGGGACGCCGAGCGGGCTCATCTGAGCGGGGATCACGTGATCAGGCTAGGGCGGGTGGCGGACCGTCCGGCGTCACGAGATCACGATTCATGCCGGGCCCGGTGGCCGGGCTCCAGGGCTGCCTTGACGCCCACCGGCGGGTTCAGGCGCTCTGCTGGTCGAGTGCGGCTCCAGCAGGGAGACGGCCTGCTGCGCACCCCGGGAGTACCGGGAGTCGCCGTCGGCCGCGAGGAGCCGCTACGAACACTGAGGCTTCCACGACCTGGTCCCGGATGGGCTCCTCCCCACCATGTCCTCGTGGCTGGGCAACCAGGTCGCCGGGATGTCGAACGAATACCTTGATGACCCGTCAAGGTACGGACGGCCTGGCCTGGGACGACTGTCAAGGTCCCGGCACGCTGGTCGCGCCCGCTGTCTCCAGGCGGTCGGCGTGCCTGCCCCTGGCCAGCTAGTTCTGCTGGGGTTCCTCGGAACCGCCCTCGCTCGCAGCAACGACCTTGCCGCCGACGAAGGCCACGCCCAGCGCGAGAGCGGCCACACCTCCGGCCACCACCATCTTCATGTTCGTCCCCAGGAACTGCTTGCTCTCGCTGTCCTTCTCATCCACCTGCCGCACGTTCCGGTCGAGGCGGTCGTGGAGGGACTCCCGCTGCGCCCAGCTGAGGTCGTCCCGGCCGAGGTCGTCCAGCAGGGCGTCCCGCTGGTCCTGCGAGGCCCGGTAGAAGTGGTTCTGGCTGTTCTCGTTGGCGGCGAGCGTGGACTTGTGGGCCTCCTTGACCGCATCGATGTTGGCGTTGCCCAGGTCCTTGAAGGCGGGGAACTGCTCGATGAGCTTGAGCCGCACCTCGGTGGCCATCTCGGGCATCGCTGCCGCGATCTTGAGCGCCTTGTTCCTCCAGGGCGCGATGCCCGACTTCCGCTTGCCCGCTGTCTCGTCCACGCCGCCCATGCCCTGACTCCGTCCGCCGTCCCGTGACGCCTCCCGGATACTAGCGGCGCCCACCGTCGGGCAGCGGCGCGATGCCAGGAATACCCACGTATCGCCGGGCGTTCCCGGGCCAGACCCTGCCGCCCTCAGGAAACCCGGTACCGTCCACTGCCCACGCCTCGGCCGCACCGCCCAGAAGACGGTTTGTCAGGAACGGCGTCACCAGGCCAGGCGGCCAGCCTGCGGCGCCGCCTTGATGGCCGCCCGCGGCCCGTCCGGCGGGCTCAGGCGCTCTGCTGGTGGAGAACGGCCCGGAGCAGGGAGACGGCATGCCGCGCGTCCCTGGCGAGCCGGCGGCCGTTGACACCCCGGTGAGGCAGACTGCCCGCCATGACAACCGCTGATCACAGCATCCTGACCGCGTGGAGCCGCGTCGGCACCTGGCTCACCGCGCACACCCGCGGCGGCCACGGCCGAGCGAGGCCGCCGTCGGATGCCGCGCGCCTGGACGCCTTCGAGGCGGACCTCGCCCTGCCCCTGCCCGCCGACCTTCGGGCCTGGTGGCTGCTGCCCGACGTCAGCGCGAGCCACTGGATTCCGGAGGCGTTCGCCCCGGTCTCGCTGGACGAGGCCCTGGAGACCCATGGGATCTGGCTACTGGTCGCCGAGCAGGAAGGCGAGTCGTTCGACGACAACGACCGGCCCGAGCCGCGCTACCTACGTGAGTTCATGCCGATCGCGTTGAGCCCCGGTGGCGACGGGCTGGTCGTCGACATACGCCCCGGTGACACCCACGGCGCGGTACTTCTCTGGGACCACGAGACCTGGATCCTGGACGCCCCCCAGTGGGGCTCGGTCACCTCGATGCTCCAAGACATCGCCCACGCGCTGGAGACCGGCACGCCCGCACTGCTGAGCCACGCGGCCCTCGGCGGCTCCCAGGAACCCCGCACTGCCACAGTCGATGGTGCACTTGATCTCACCTGGCAACCCGCCGCCCCGGGCCGGTGATCAACCCTCCCCGCTGGACTCACAATCGCCTGCGATATCTGTGGCATCAAGGAATCCGTCCAAGTGTCCGGCGGTACCTTGACACCCCCCGGCAGCGGGCCGCCGGCGCGCTCTCCCGGCACCTGCCCGGGACGCCGGCCGGGGCTGGTCACACCTGTTGCGGTACGCCTTCATGACGGTGCGGGCGGCCTGCTCGGGGGTGTCGTGCAGAATCGACTCCCGGGTGGCGAGGTCGCCGAGAAAGTAGCCCTCGTACACCACGACCCACCGGGCGGAGCCGAGGACGTCGCGCTCGACCCAGCCGACGGTGTGGCCCTCCGCCGTCACCAGCCACACGCCGCTGCACCGTCCAGCCCAGCAGCTTCCACCAGTTGTCGAGGTACACGTCGACATACTCAGTCGCGTACACGCGAACGTGCCCATGTGGCCGTACCGGCGGCACGGTGGCCCATCGCCGAGGTAACGGTGATCTCGGGAATCGGCCGGGGCTGCTCATCGCCCCGCGTGGTCCGCTCGGCAACCAAGAGGCGGAGGCAAGCGAGCGCCCCGGGGTGATGCTTCGGGTCGGATCTGGTTGCGGCGGGCGGGGGCGGGTTCGCCCGTGGTCCGGCGGGTCCGACGAGTCAGTGCTGGGACTCGTAGGCGAAAACGGTCTTTCCGATCGCGTCCTGCAACGGACTCAGTCGGTCGACGAGTTGCTGACGGCCGTCGGACCGGCCGTCGGACCACTGGCCGAGGCAGACGATCATCGCCCGACCGGAGCCGGTGAAGGCCTGGATCATGCCACTGTCCGGGGGCAGGGTGCGAAGTCCCGCGGTCGGCGGCGGAGCCTGCGCTCCGACTTCGAAGTCGTCGAAGGCCATGGTGAGCTCGGTGACCAGACGGACCGTGTCCTTCGGGTCCCTCATGGTGAAGACGGCCAGATTGAACTGGTTGTTCTCGGAGTCCTTGTAGAGCGCGACCTGCTCGGACACGCAGCCTTTGCCCTGCTCGATCATCGCGGCCAGTCGAGGACCGACCGAGTCCGGCTCGGTGCACGAAGCCAGGGTGGTCGCACCCACCTTCGTGTAGAGGGCGCCGGATGCGATCTTCACCTCCGCGGGGAAGGCCTGGTCCAGCGGGACCTGGGGGCGGCCCGCAGCGGCCGACGGAGCGGCGGAGGCCGTCACAGTGGCGGACGGCGCGGCGGACACCGTTGCGGAAGCCGCCGGGCCGGACCGATCGGTCGCCCCGTCCGGGGAGGGCTGCGCCAGCTTGAAGGCGAGGAACGTCAGCGCAGCAGTCCCCAGTGCCAGTGCGAGGTTGCGCGGCCAGACCCGCTTCGGCGGGCCGTCGTCGCCCGGGCGGTGGACCTTCTCCTCCTTGACGGTCGCTGCCTGCACGAAGTCATCGTTGAGTGTGACGTTCCAACGCGCGTCGTCGTCTGCTCTGTCCTGCCCCGGGGCCGGGTCACCGTTTTGCATACGGACATACCGTAGTGATCACACCGCACGCGTTGAAGATCGGCTGGTCACATCTCGATCACCTTTGCGGGTAGGTGGGGAGCCGCGGCCGTCCACGGCGGTCGTCGGTAGCGCTCCCCCAGCCGCGGTGGGCCTCTGCCTCCGCCTGAGTCCGAGTCCGAGTCCGCGTGCGAGCAGACCGTTCGAGCGCTTTCACGTGTACTCGGCTGAGCACATTCCCCTGTACGCCGACACCTGGTCGTCGAGGTCGTCGAGGCCGGTGCGGGCGAGGGTGCTCAGGACGACCCGGGCGGGGGCGGCGGTCAGGCGCTCGCCGACCAGACCCTGGGCCGGCGGCGTCCCCACGCCGCGGCGTCCGCCCGTCGTCTGGGTGATCTGCTCGCGGGTCATTCAGGTGGCCTTACGGCGGACGAATTCGCGGGGGCCGGGTGTGCGCCTCGCGGGCTGTTCCTTCCGGTCGGGATCTGTGCCGGATCGAGAGTTCTTCGGCGTGAGAAGGCGAGGTTTTCCCACTCGTCCAGCCGGTTGTCCGGGGCGCGGTACGGCAGGTGTCCGGGCAGTTTGGCGCAGTGCCCGTCCAGGCCCGGCAGGGTTCGCCCGGCCCGGACGGCGGCTTCCGCGGGCCCGGCCGGACGACGGGGCCTGCGGAAGCGGTGGGTCACTGCAGGTGGGCGGTGATCTGCTCGATGATCCAGTCGGTGACGGCGCGGGCGATGCCGGAGGCGGCGCCCCGGGCGATCTGTCCGGTCAGCTGCTGCTCGGCAGCGGGGGCCTGCGGACGAGCCGATGCCGGCTGCCCGACGGCCCTAACATCCGGGTGCGCCGGCTGCTCGGGGACAACGGTGATGGTGCGGGTGTTCACGCGGGTGGTGCGGGGCTTGCGGGACATCAGGTCCTCCCCCTCGGGGTCGCGGTGAGCGGTGGTCAGCCAGCCGGCTTGGGACACCACGATCGCGCCGGGAAGGACCCGGATTGGGTTCCGCGGAACGACGCGGACGATCCCGAAACCCACCCCTGTCGGTGCTGGTGGGGGCTACTGTGAGGGACTGCTCGACGGAGGATCACGGATGTCGGCGGACGATGGCGGACGCCTGACGACGGACCGCTCGGGAGGGGGCCGGGGCACCCGTAGGGGTGCTTGCGGCACGGGAACGCAGAAGTAGGTGGGGCCGCCATGGCAGCGGGGCACAGTGAGCAGGCGCAGGACGCCTTACGAGGGTTCGCGGATCGGTTGAAGGAGTTGCGGAGCGATGCCGGGAGGCCGAGCGGCCCGCGGCTCGTCGCGGCGGAGCCGAACCTGAGTACCAGCGTCATCAGTGAACTGCTGCAGGGGCGCTCGGGCACGTACCGGCTGCCGTCCTGGGAATCCGTATCGGCATTCGTCAACGGATGCATCAGGCACGCAGCAAAATCCAAATTCCCCCTGCCACCCCCGGCATCGGACGTCAAGTACTGGCGGAAGGAGTATGCCGCGCTCGTCAAAGAGGTCGAGGAATTCGACCGGGCCGTCACGGCCAGTGGATCCGGCTCTGCGGAAACCCCGGGGCCAGTGGGCTCCTCCACTCCTGCCCTGGCCGCTCTTGCCCCTCCCCCGGTCGTCCCGGCCGGGTTCACCGGCCGCGACGAGGACCTGGAGGAGCTGCTCGGCCTCCTCGCCCCCGCGGCGGACACCGAGGCGGGCGTGCCGGCTGTGGTGGTGGTACTGGGGATGGGCGGCATGGGCAAGACCACCGCCGCCCTGGCCGCCGGCCACGCCGCCATCGGGCGCGGCCTGTTCACCGGCGTGCTGTTCCTGGACCTGCACGGCTATGACGACACCCCCACCGACGCCGCCCACGCCCTCGACACCGCACTGCGCGCCCTCGGCACCGACCCCGGACAGATCCCGCCCGACCCCGACCAGCGCGCGGCCCTCTACCGCGCCCAGCTCGCCAACCGCACCCGCCACGGCGAGCGGGTCCTGGTCCTCGCCGACAACGCCTCCGAGGCCGGCCAGGTCGAGCACCTCCTCCCGCCAGGGAACGGTACGCACCGGTTGCTGGTCACCTCCCGCAACGACCTGTCCTCCGCCCTCGGCGCGGTGCGGGTGGACCTGGACGTCCTCACTCCCGAGCGGGCCGTCGCCCTCATGGAGGGGGCGCTGCGCATCACGTCGCCCAAGGACGGGCGGATCGCCGACGATCCGGACGGCGCGGCCAGGGTGGCGGAGTTGTGCGGGTATCTGCCGTTGGCGTTGCGGATCGCCGCTGCCCAGCTGGTGGTGAGCCGTGGCTTGAAGCCGGCTCAGCTGGTGCAGGACCTGGAGGTCTTGGACGAGCGGCTGGATGTGCTGGATGACGGTAAGCGGGCGGTGCGGGCGGTCCTGGAGCGCTCCTACCGGCGGCTGCTGATCCCCCACGCCGAGCTGTTCCGGCTGCTCGCGGTGAACCCGGGGCCGGACCTGTCCACCGAGACCGCCGTCGCCTTCACCGGCATCGGCAAGGTGAAGGACGTTCGTCTGCGTCTGGCCGCTCTCGAAGCGGCGAGCCTCATCCGCCAAGACCCGGACACCGGGCGTTGGCGCATGCACGATCTCGTGCGCGCCTACGCCACCGAACAGGCTCGCCAGAGCGCCCAGCACGGCGCCAGGGCTCAGCGGCGCCTCTTCGAGTATTACGCCCGCACCGCTCGGGCTGCCGCCGTCCATCTCAACCCCACGGCGGGCGGCGACAAGGAGCGCTTCCTCAACCGGGGCGCCGCCATGGCCTGGTTCGACGCGGAGCGCGCCAATCTCGTCGCCACCGTCCACACCGCACAGGCCACCGGCCACCTCGACATCACCATCAACCTGGCGTCCTTCCTGGCGGACTTCCTGGGTTCACGCCGGTATCTGCAGGACGCTCTGGTCCTCGGCACCCTCGCCCATGACGTCGCCACCTCCCTCGGCAACCGCCACAACGAAGCCATCGCCTGGAACAACCTCGGCAACGCCCTCACTGGATTTCGCCGCTTCGACGACGCCCTCACCGCCCACCAGCACGCCCTCGACATCCACCGCAACCTCGGCGACCGCCACCGCGAAGCCATGGCCTGGAACAACCTCGGCAACACCCTCAAGGAGCTGCGGCGCTTCGACGACGCCCTCACCGCCCACCAGCACGCCCTCGACCTCTGCCAGGACCTCGGCGACCGCCACCGCGAAGCCATCGCGCGGAACAACCTCGGCAACACCCTCAAGGAGCTGCGGCGCTTCGACGACGCCCTCACCGCCCACCAGCACGCCCTCGACCTCTACCGGGACCTCGGCGACCGCCACCGCGAAGCCGGCGCGTGGGGCAACCTCGGCACCGCCCTCAAGGAGCTGCGCCGCTTCGACGACGCCCTCGACGCCCACCAGCACGCCCTCGACCTCTACCGGGACCTCGGCGACCGCCACCGCGAAGCCATGGCCTGGAACAACCTCGGCAACACCTTGCAGGAGCTGCGGCGCTTCGATGACGCCCTCGACGCCCACCAGCACGCCCTCGACCTCTACCGGGACCTCGGCGACCGCCACAGCGAAGCCATCGCACGGAACAACCTGGGTACGGCCTTGCGGGGCGCTGGATCGTACGGGCAGGCGGTGGAGGCCGGTGAGCAGGCCGTGGCCGTGTTCCGGGAGTTGAAGGACGCGTACCGCGAGGGTGAGGCGCTCGGTGAGCTCGCCGCCACCTTGCTGGCGGCCGGACGGACGCCCGGCGAGATCCGGACCGTGAGGGAGGCATCCGCCGAGGCATACCGACGGGCCGGCGCCGAGGAAAAAGCCGTGACGGCCCTGGAGGACCCGCCGGAGCCGCACTCCTCGTAACCCGCCGGAGAACGACGGAAGGGGCGACGAGAGGGCGGCCGCTAGCACGGTCGGCGGGGTGCGGTGGGTCTGGGAGGATCGGCTCCGGCGGTGCGCGCCGCAACCCATTGCCGGCTGCGCGCACCGCCTTCACCTCACCGGCCGGTTCAGCGTGGGAGGCGGGCCTGACGGACAGTGCGCGCCGCCGACTCCGGCGGCGTGGAACAGCGGCTTCCCCGAACCGGTCGGTGCGTCAGGTCGTCCGTGGGTCCAGAGCAGCCTGGAGCAGGGAGACGGCGTACTGCGAGTCCTGGGAGAGCCAGGGCTCGCCGTCCGGCGGCGTCGACGACCTGGCGCCCATCGACGAACGCGGTGACGGTCGCGTTCACGTCCATCGCGTGGGGGCTGCCCGTGGCCCGTCCCGCCTCGCAGGCGCGGCTGCCCCGGTGCCAGTGGTCGGGCAGCACGGTGGCGGCGGCCGCAAGCCCGAGGTCGGTCAACCCCCAGATCATCTCCCCGTCGCCCTTGCGCTTGGCGCCGGGCGGGCGCGGCAGCGCGCCGGGCGTGCCCGGTCACCGAGCAGGCGCGGCCGACTGGCCGGAAAAGGGCAGGGCCACTCAGCGGCCCTGGAGCGCGCAAAACCCCGCACGCCCCAGCACCGTCACCACTAGCTAGTGTGACGCGCCACAAATCACGAGGGTAAGTTGATACCCTTTTATGGTGTCGCATCCTGGGCCCTCCGCTGTGTCGATCGCGCTGTCTGAC
>NZ_JBHUSG010000098.1:0-8389 GCF_042673745.1 Kitasatospora sp. NPDC057015 | reverse complement strand
CGCGGCGCCCCCCCCGCGGCGGCCGCCGCCCGGGGGGGGGGACCCCCGGGGCTACTGCCGGCCCCCGGGGCGGGGCCCGGGGCTCTGGGGGCGGGCCCGGACCGCGTGGTCCGGGCCCTCCCCATGACGCCGGCCGCGCGGAGCCCTCCGCGCGGCCGGACGGTGGTCAGGAGGTGTAGTGCGAGGCGTCGTCACCCTCCAGCACCTGGCTGGACTCCCCCGTCACGCCCACCGGGACGTCGCCCGCGACGGTGACGCGGTGCAGGCGGCGCGGCAGGTCGTCGTAGTCGTCCGGGGCGTAGTGCTGGGTGGCCCGGTTGTCGAACAGCACCACGTCCCCCAGCTCCCAACGCCAACGGACCACGTTCTCGGGCCGCGTCACGTACGCCTGCAGACTGCGCAGCAGGTCGTGCGACTCGGCACTCGGCAGGCCGACGATCGACTGGGCGAAGCCCCCGATGAACAGTCCGCGCTCACCGCTCTCCGGGTGCACCCGCACCACCGGGTGGGCGGTGCGGTACTTGCGGGCGGTGAAGACCCGGCGCCGCTCCTGGTCCGCCGCGTCCAGCTCCTTGCCCTGCGCGTAGTCGTAGTCGTTGGTGTGCACCGCCCAGAGCCGGTCGGCGAACTCGCGCAGCTGCTCCGGCAGGTCCCGGTACGCGGTCTGGGTGTTGGCGATCAGCGTGTTGCCGCCGTACGGCGGGACGATCAGGCTGCGCAGGGTGCTGGCCTTCGGCGGCGTCCGGACGAAGGTGACGTCGGTGTGCCAGCGGTTGGCGCGGCCGCCGTCCTCGCTGTCCACCGCCAGCACGTTCGGCTGCCCGTCGAGCGCGGGCACGGTCGGGTGCGCCGTGGTGAGCGTGCCGAAGTTGGCGGCGAACCGGGTCTGGCCGTCGTCGTCCAACTGCTGGCCGCGGAAGAAGAGCGCCTTGTGCTCCACCAGGGCGGCGTTGAGCTGCTCGACGGTGCCCGCGTCGAGTTCGGCGGCGGTGTCGACGCCGAGGATCTCGGCGCCGATCCGGCCGCCGACCTTGCGGATCTCGAAGGTGCTGGTCATCGGTTTTCCCTTCGGACGGTGGTTGCGGTGCGGACGTTCAGGAGGTGCGTCAGGAGGTGGCTCGGGCGGTGCGTCAGGAGGTGACGGGGTTGGCCGAGGCGGCCGGCCCGATGACCGGGCCGATCGCGCGCAGCGCGCCCGGGGTCCGGCCCCGGCCCCAGCCGATCTGCGCCCGGTAGCTGCCGAGCAGCCCGGCGTCGGCGAGCCGCCGCTCGTCGCGGACGGCCGGATCCTGCGGCTGCGGGTGGGTGTACGGAGCGACGAACAGCGCGTCCACCGGGCAGTTGGCCTCGCACTGGAAGCAGGTCTGGCAGTCGTCCTGCCGGGCGATCACCGGGATGCCGTCCGCGCCCCGCTCGAAGACGTCGGTCGGGCAGACCCTGATGCACCGGTCGCAGGCGACGCAGCGCTCCGGGGAGACGAGTTCGATCACGCGGCGGCCTCCGTGGCGGTGCGGGCGAGCGGGCGGGTCCAGACCTCGTCCAGTCCCCCGGCGGCGATCCGGTGGTGCTGCGCCGGATCCAGGTCGGGGTGGTCGAGCCGGCGGGCCATGCCCCGGGACTCGGTCCGGGCCAGCGCCGAGCGGTACATCCAGCGGGCGTTCGCGGTGAGCGCCGCCGCCTGCCGGACCCGGACCGCGTCCGCGCCGGTGGCCCGCAACCCGGCCCGCAACCGCGCCCAGGTGTCGTCGAGCACGGTGAGCGCCCCGATGAGGCCGTCCCCGTGCCGCAGGTAGTTCTTGTCGTACGGGAGCACCTCGCGCTGGACGGCGGCCACGATCTCGCGGGCGTCCCCGCCGGGCGTACCGCTGGGCATCCCGGTCGGGCGCAGTCCGGCCCGGCCGGCCGGGGCGAGCGTGCGACGGTGGGCGCCGGGCCCGAGCCCGCGGGCGTACCCGGCGGCGCCCCGCCCGGCCCAGGTGCCCGAGGACATCGCCCAGGCCGCGTTGTGGCTGCCGCCGCCGGTGAAGCCCCCGCAGATCTCCTCGCGGGTGGCGGCGTCCCCCGCCGCGTACAGGCCGGGGACGGTGGTGCGGCAGTCGTCGCCCGCGATCCGGATGCCACCGGTGCCGCGCACCGTGCCCTCGGCGAGCAGGGTGACGGCGAAGCGGTCGGCGAACGGGTCGATGCCGAGCCGGTCGAACGTCAGGAAGAAGTTCGGCTGGGCCAGGCGCATCGCACGGCGGGCCGCCTCGTCGGCCCGGTCCAGCCGGCAGTACACCTTCTCCCCAGCCAGCAGCGAGCGGGCGATCACCGAGCGGCCGCCCTGGCTGGCGGCGCCCTCCAGCGCGGCGCCGTCCCCGGTGGTGAAGGTGGCGTACGAGTAGAAGGCGGTCTTGGTGACCGAGGTGTGCTCCGGCGCGATGCCGTACGCGTTGGAGAACTCCATCCCGGAGAGCTCGGCGCCCACCTCCGCCGCGTACAGGGCGCCATCCCCGGTGTTGGTGTTCGTGCCGAGCGCCTTGCTGAGGAACGCGCAGCCCCCGGTGGCGAGCACCACGGCGCCCGCCCGCACCAGGAAGGGGTGCCCCGCCTGCCGGCGCTGGCCCGCCGCGCCGGCGACCGATCCGTCGGCGGCGGTGAGCAGTTCGGTGACGGGGCTGTGGTCGAGGATCCGGACACCCGCGCGCCGCACCCGGATCCGCATCCGGCGCATGTACTCCGGGCCCTGCAGGCCGGTCCGCAGCTGGCGGCCGTCCGGACCGGTCGGGAAGGGATAACTCCGGGTCTCCGCCAGTTCGTTCATGTTGGCGTAGGTCTGGTCGAGGACCCTGGCCATCCAGCGCCGGTCGGCCAGGTGACCGCCGAGCGCCTCCCGGCTCGCCATCGCCGCCTCGCGCAGCGCCGGCTCCGGGTCCACGTACCAGACGCCGGTGCCGCCGGCCGCCGTCGAGCCGCTGGTCCCGCAGTACCCCTTGTCGGCCAGGACGACGTCCGCGCCCGCGCGGGCCGCGTCCAGCGCCGCCCAGGTCGCCGCCGACCACCAGGACGTCGGCCGCGAACTCCTGTTGCGTACTCACGCCACTCCTCTCAACCGACCAGCGGGGCACGCCAGGCGGTGAACCGGCGCTCCAGCGCGACCAACAGCTGGTTGAAGACCAGCCCGATGACGGAGATCGTCACGATGCCCGCGTACATCTGCGGGATCGCGAAGTTGAACTGCGACGCGTTGATCAGATAACCGAGCCCGGCCTTCGCCCCCACCATCTCGGCGGCCACCAGCACCAGGATCGACACCGCCCCGGCGAGCCGGACACCGGTGAAGATCACCGGCACCGAGGCGGGCAGGATGACCTTCTGGAACAGCCGGGGTGCGGAGAGGTCCAGCGAGCGGGCGAGCCGGATCAGCGTCGGGTCCACGCTGCGCACCGCACTGATGGTGTTGAGCAGGATCGGCCAGAGGCAGGCGTACAGCACGATCGAGATCTTGGACGTCTCGCCGATGCCGAGGATCAGCACGAACACCGGGAGCAGGGCGAGCGCCGCCGTGTTGCGGAACAGCTCCAGCAGCGGGCTGAGCAGGTTCGCCACCGGCCGGTACCAGCCGATCAGCAGGCCGAGCGGCACTCCGATCACCACCGCCAGGCCGAAGCCGCTGAGCGAACGGGTCAGGCTGGCCACCGTGTTGTCGGCCAACTGGCCGTTCTGCAGCAGCCCGTACCAGGCGTCCAGCACCTCGCTGAACGGCGGCAGGAAGGTCGGGTCCACCAGCTCGAAGCGCGGGGCGAGCTCCCAGAGCAGCAGCAGCGCGAGGATCGCCACGGACTTCGTGGCACCCCTCAGCAGCAGCCCGGAGAGGCGCCGCAGCACCCCCGGTCCGCGGGCCGGCGCCGGTGCGCCCGGGGCGGCGGGGGTCCGGCCCTGCGGCTCGGCGTGCGAGGCCGGGGGCGACGTCGGGGCCGGATCCGCGGCCGGGGCCGGGGCCGGCTCCCCCGCGGTCCGTGGTTCGGCGACGGCCGTCCGCACGGCCACCGCCGGGCCCGGGTTCAGGTCGGTGCTCATACGTGGCTGACCTCTCTCTCCAACTGCTGGGCGCGGCTGACCTCGTCGTGCAACAGGCTCCAGATCCGGTGGCGGTAGCGGGCGAACTCGGGGCTGGAGCGCAGGTCCTGGCCGGCCGCGCGCTCGCCCAGATCGATCGGGACGACCTCCTTCACCCGGCCCGGGCGCGAGGTCAGCACCGCGACGCGGTCGCCCAGGTAGACCGCCTCCTCGATGCCGTGGGTGATGAACACGACGGTCTTGCCGGTCCGTTGCCAGATCCGCAGCAGTTCGTCCTGGAGCGACTCGCGGGTCTGCGCGTCGAGCGCCGCGAACGGCTCGTCCATCAACAGGACGGCCGGGTCGTACGCGAGACTGCGGGCGATCGCCACCCGCTGCTTCATCCCGCCGGAGAGCTCGTGCGGGTGGCGGTCCTCGAAGCCGGTGAGGCCGACCAGATCGAGGTACTCCCTTGCTCTGGCGGCCCGTTGGCGCCTCGGAACGCCGGTGGCCTCCAGGCCGAACTCCACGTTGCCCTGTGCCGTCCGCCACGGCAGCAGCGCGTACTGCTGGAAGACGATGCTGCGGTCGACCCCCGGGCCGGTGACCGGCCGGCCGTCGAGCAGGATCTCGCCGGAGGTCGGCGCCGTCAGACCCCCGAGGAGATCCAGCAGGGTGGACTTGCCGCACCCGCTCGGGCCGACAACCGCCAGGAACTCGCCTTTGGCGACGTCGAGTTCGACCGAGTCGAGGGCGGTGAACCCGGAGGGCCGGCGGTCCCCCGCCCGCCCCCGTACCGGGAAGGTCTTGGTGACCTGGCGAAAACTGATGTGATCGGTCATCGCGGGCTCAACTCCTGGCGGCGGTGGGCGAGGCGGCCGAGTAGCCGTTGAACTGGTTGGTGTAGAGGTCGGCCGCCTTGACCTGCCCGGCCTTGATGTCACCGTGCGCGGTCAGCCAGTCGATCCAGAGCTGGAAGGTCCGGTCCGTGATCCGCCCACCGGGTTCGGCCACACCGAAGGACTTCCAGAACTGGAGCGCCGCGGCGTCCTCGTTCCGGCCGCGCCGCCTGATGATGTCCGTACTGCGGGCGATCACCTCCTCGCGCGGAGTCGACCTGGCCCACTCGATCGCCTTCGCGACCCCCGTCACGAAGACCTTCGACGTGTTCGGGTTCTGCTTCAGGAACCTGTCGGTCAGCACGTACGTGCCGGCGCTGAAGGCGCCCAGCAGGTCGAAGTCGCTGAACAGCGGACGGATCCCGCCCGCGGCCAGCGCCTTGTCCCGCAGGACGCCGCCCAGCGAGGCGACCTCGATCTGCTTCTGCCGCAACGACTGCTCGGTGTTGACCGGGGGCACGACGATCCGCTCGACCCGGCCCAACTCCGATGCGGCGAAGCCGTTGCGCTGGAGGTAGGTGTCGAGCACCGCCTCGACGTGGGCGCCGAGCGTGTTCATCCCCACCTTCTTGCCGACCAGGTCCCGGGCGGAGCGGATCGGGCTGTCCTCCAGCACGTAGTAGCCGTTGTAGGAGGCGGCGTCGACGCCGTAGTAGCTGATCGCCGCCTTCACCGGTGCCCCGGCCGCGATCAGCTTGACGACGGCGCCGTTGAACGCCCCGCCGAAGTCCGTCTGCCCGGTCGCCGCCGACTGGATGTCCTGCGGGCCGCTGATCGTGTTGCCCACCCACTCCAGCTTCACGTCGCCGAAGTAGCCCAGGTCCTCGGCGAGTTCGGGCAGGGTCACTTGCCCCACCCAGCCCTGGTAGCGGAGCTTCCTCGTCTCGGCCCCGCCACCGCCCGCCGCCGTCGCCCGGCCGCAGGCGGTCGCCGCCGCCGCGACCGCGGCCAACGCGAGGAACCGGCGTCGGGAGGTGGGCTGGGAAGCGGTCCATGAGGTCACGGGCATGGGGGGTCCTTTGCGGGGTCGGCAGGGTACGCCGACGGGGACGGGCAGCAGGCTGCCCGTCACGCGGCGAGGCCGGGGTGAGCGGCCGGTGGTGGACGGGAGCACCCGGCGAACAGGCCGGGGCGGGGGCGAGGACGACGGCGCGGCCGGGTACGGCGACAGACCGGTACGGCGACTGTGGCGGTAGGGCGACCGTGCCGGTTCAGGCCGACAGGTGAGAGAAGCGCGTCAGCGCGAAGGAGCGCCGGTCAGTGGCAGACAGCACAGATGGCGCTCGCGTGCCGTCGCAGATCGACGTGCAGGCGGCCCACAAGGCGCTCGGATTGGCTCACGTCCGACAGACTGGCAGCCGGCCATGGCCGGGTCAACGAATGTTCATCCACCGGAAGAAACCCGCCCCGCCCGCCCGGGACGGTGCTACGCGCCCTCGCACTGCTCCGCTCCGGTGACGTCGATGGGCTCGGGAGAAGCCGTCCCCGAGGGCACATCCGTGCCTGCGCCGGGGGTCGCACCGGGGGTCGTGCCGTCCGTCGCGGCGGCCTCCGCCACCCGGGCCCGGAGGGAGTCCACGGCGGCGTAGAACTCCGGCCGGACCAAGCCCTGCCGCAGCGGATCGGGGCTGCCCGAGGGCACCCCCGTGGCACCGGCGGGCCGGTGCACGGCCAGCGCCACCAGCCTGCTGCCCGCCTGCTGGACGGTGATCTCCTCGACCTCGGCCGGGCCCCTCCCGCCCGGCCACAACTGGACGGCGATGACGTCGCTCGAACAGAACAGGGCGGTCACGCCGGCGGGGCCGCACTCCATCGCTGCCCGTAGTCGGATGGCCGCCCTACCCGCCTCCTGCGCGGAGGGAAACGCCAGGACGTACTCGGCGGCAGCCGCCCCGTAGCCGCCGAAGTCCGCGTAGGAGCGCCCCGAAAGGCTGGTGGCTCCGAGCGACTCGGCCACCTGCCCCAGGCAGGTGGCCGGCAGGCCGGCGTCGTCCGCCCGGCCCGACCCGCCCTCGGAGGCCGTACGCGTGGCCGTGGCGGCCGCGCTCTCCCCGGCAACGCCGTACCTCCCGCTGTCGTCCTTCGGCAGCCAGGGGCCGTACACCCCCTCGGCCACCGGCAGCTCCTCGGCGGGAAGGAACAGTTCGGAGTCCGCAGGGCTCTCCCGACCCGGCATCGGTATCTCCGCAGCGATCCGCCGGTCGACCGCCGGGGCGGCGGAACTCCCTCCGTCCGGCGCCGGGACGAGACCTCGGAAACTCCACAGTGCGAGCGCGGCGACCGCGCAGCCCGCCCCCAGCACGGCCCTGCGACGGCGGCGGCGGCGAGCGGCCGCCCGGCGGACCCGCTGGGCCGTGACCGGTGGCTGCACCCTCGTCGTCACATCGCTGCGCAGGGTCTCGAAGAGGTGCTCCAGCCGGGCCGCTCCGATCCCGGACGGTTCGGACCGGCCCCTCCTTCTCAGCGTTCTGTCACGCATGGGTGGTCAGTCCCGCCGCTACCGCCGCCCGCTCCGCCTCCAGGAGGACCGCAGCCGGATCCGGTGCCTCCGGACCCGCTCCCGACTCCGTCGGGGCCAGGCCCTCCGCGCGGACGACCTGGGCCGGTACTCGCCCCGCCGCCGGCGGCTCCGCCCCCGGGCGGTGCGGCTGCTCCCGGCCCTCCGGCTGATCGCGGTGCTCCGGCTGCGGGCGGAGCGCGGCACCCACCGACTCCGCCGCCGGGTGCCCGGCCTCGGCCGGCTCCTCGCCGAGCAACAGGGCCAGGGCCTGGCGCCCCCGGTGCAGCCTCGCCTTGACCGTGCCCACCGGGACACCGGCCTCCGCGGCGATCTCGGCCACCGATCGACCACCCATGTGATGCAGCACCAGCGCCGAGCGCTGCGCCTCCGGCAACTGCCGCAGCGCCTCCACCAGAGCCACCGTGTCGGGCCCCGGGCCGGCGATCGGCCCGACCGGCCCGTGCCGGACCCAGCTCCTCACCGCCGTCCGCGCGCGTCGCCATCGACTGATCGCCACCCGCTGCCCGGTCAGTCGGACCCAGGCCACCGGGTTGTCATGGGTACTGACCTGGTGCCAGCGGTCCCACGCCCGGACGAAGGCCTCCTGGGCCGCGTCCTGGGCCTCCCCCAGATCACCGGTCAGAGCGTAGAGGTGCGCGACGAGCTGACCGTACGAGGCCTCGTAGAACGCGTTGAAGTCCCCGACATCTCCCGCCCTGCCCACAACCCCCACCTCCCGATCCCTGCCCGTCCTCACCCGCGGTCCCGCCCAACCGGCCTGGACCACCTGGTGATCGATCCATCCTGCCCGGCGCGTCCGCCCCGGGCAAGCGCGGTGCTCCTGTGCATTCCGGTCCGGAAACGCAGAAAAGCCCCGCCGGTTACCCGGCAGGGCTTCTCCACAATGATTGTTCGGCGGCGTCCTACTCTCCCACAGGGTCCCCCCTGCAGT
>NZ_JBHUSG010000097.1:0-8521 GCF_042673745.1 Kitasatospora sp. NPDC057015 | reverse complement strand
TCGTGCTGCATCCACACACCGTCCAATGTAAACCCCGCCCACCCGCGCGATTCGTCACCTGAATCTAAAACACAACCCACGCTGCCCCCAGCCCCACCGGGTGGCACGCGGCGGGGGTGCGCCGACAGGACCCGCGGATCAGTATGCGGAACCACTTCGCAGATAGGTGCCCGCGACCTCAAGCCACGCCCCCGGGCTGAAGCAGACCTCGACCGCGTGCGGAGTGTCTTCGAAGACGCGCAGAATCCGCAGCGCTCCGCTCGGATGCAGGTCGTACTCGTACGTGAGGCCGCCGGGGACGTCCTGGTACTGCATGTCCAACGGCCCCTTGGACGGCTCGGACGGCGTCCTGGCCTCGACCGAGAGTTTCACGTAGACGGACATGTCTCCACCATGTGCTTCCTGCCACCCGTAGAACTCATACGGGTGGCGCATCGGTCAGAACGATTCGCCGGAAGGCTCGAAGCTGATGCCGGTGGCGATGGGGCTCCGCCGCGCCGAGTCGGTACCCGCCATGCCGCCGGGCTCGACCGCCCGCGCCATGGCGGCCTCGGCCGCATCGAGGCTTGCCTGCGGAGAGATGACGAGCAGCGTGAAATGGTCGCGGGCACCCGCGTGATGATCATCATGTCATCACCGACCGGATACCAGTTGATGTGCACGGACAGGCCGTCGACCAGAGGAGCCGGGACGTCGTCCCACGCGTCCGTATCCAGGCCGATGCTCGTGGCGCAGGGCCCAGATGCTCGGTGGGTGCAGGGACCAGGCCGGGCAACTCGGCACCGCCGTCACGGGAACGAGGCCACCACGCGCCATCGAGCGTCCCCTCGCGCGACCGCGTCGTCTCCGGGCTCAGCAGAACCGAACCCGGTTTCGCCGACTCGCGGAACCGGTCCGGCAAGAGCGCCGGGAACGGCGTGCCGGAGTCATCCGCCATGGCCCGCCACCCATCTGCAGGCCCGGGAAGAGCCCACTCACCAGGGAGGACGACGCCGCGGACACCCGGCATCCGAACCACCCCGGTGTCCCCACCGTACTCCGACCAATCGTCGTGGTCTCCAGCCCGACCGGACAGGGGTCGCGGGCCTGACTCCCGCCGCGATCCGACTGGTGGCGTGCTCTGCGCGGCGTGCGGGGGGAGGGACCTGGATTCCCGGTGTCCTGTCCTACGGCATCCGTCCGCATTCCCTACCGCCGCCTCGGGGACGGGGGGCCGTGCAAGGCCGGGACGACGGCGCGGTCGTCGGCGGCCTCGGCATCCGGCTGTCGCCGCCGTACGAGGACGACCTGGAGATGAGCTGGCAGGTGGCCCCCGAGGCGTGGGGGCAGGGCTATGCCACCGAGGGCGGCCGCGCGCTCATCGCCTGGGCCTTCACGCAGGACGCCGAGGAGCTCTTCGCGGTCGCGCGGCCGACCAACGTCCACGCCATCGCCATGGCGAAGCGCCTCGGCATGGAGTGGGTCGGCGAGACCACCAAGTACTACGGCCTCAGCCTGCAGGTCTACCGCGTCCGCCCCGGCGACCTCACCGGCACCGGCCGGGACTCGCCGTGAGCACTACCGGACGAGACACGGCCCGTCGCGATGCTGTGCGGTGGGCCGACCACTGAGCCCGACGACGCAGCCGGCCCAGTGTCGACGTAGTCACCGCCCGGGACGTACGGCCCATGGGTGGCGTACACGCGATGCGGGTACGCCGAACCGGTGCAGGTGTCCACCCGACCTTGAGGCTGCGGCAGCTCACTGCGCGTCCCTTCGCGGCGCGCCGACAGGCAGCCTCCCGGAACAGGCGCAGGCCCTTGAGGCCGACGATGTCGTTGAAGCATCCAGGGCGGTCACACAAACGATGCCGGCGCAGCGGCAAGATCCCTGGCACGTCCGCAACACTTCCATGGCGGCGGTGATGCGTTCGTTGGACAGGTCCGCATGGTTTTGGTGCGCCGCTGTCGTACTCCCGGTGGCGCGTGGAGCGGGTCGCGGCGACCATCGGAGGCATGGCCGATACCTCTTCCCCGTTGAGTCACGATGCCCACTACATCGTGGCGACGGCGGACCTGTACGGGTGGAAGGTCACACGGGAGTCGGACGGCCCGATGGAGTTGACACGGCCCGGCTGGATCGTGACCGCGGTCTTCAACCCTGACGGCCGGTTCCGCCACGGGCACGTGAACGCCCCGGGCACAGACGCTGCCCCGATGGATCTGCGGCAGGTGCTGGATGTACTTGAGCAGCACGGCAGCACGGTTTTGCCCACGTAGTCCAGTAATGCCGATGGGCGACTGGCACGGATCGAAAGCGCCACAGGCTTGCGCTCCCGCCCAACCCATACCCATGCGCGGCCCCGGATCATCGAGTGCCGAGCGCATTGGGGCCGGCTGTCGAGGGCGCCGTCGTCGCCCACCAGCGCTCCTGACTCGGGCGCTACGGCGGCACCGTGTTCGTCGTACTGCAGGCCGCCCGCAACCTGGATCGTCCTGCTCCTGTTGCCCGGCGGAGTGCGAGGGCGGCGCGGTCACAGGGTTCCCCGCGTTCTGAGGCCCGCACGGGCCCAAGATCGACGAACTGTCAGTTACCACAGGACGGCAGCCCGTCTCGTGCCTGGCCGAGCCCCGCCGAACACTTCTGCGCCTGCGACGGAGCCCGGCGACACCGTGCCTTGCAGAGCAGGTCGATGTCCAGGCCACCGGGGCCTTCCCCGAGAATGCAAGAGGTGTTGAGACCACATGCCCGGCTGCCGACCAGCATCCGGACGATCAGGACGGCGGTGACGGACGGTGGACCCGCTGGCCGGCAACGTTGCCTGCGCGGTGAGTAGACGGCCGTGTGACCACCCTTGGCGGACAGAGTTGCGCCAGGCACGTTGGCGCCGATCCTGGGCAAGAGGATGGCAGCTTCGGACACCCGAACCCGCCCCCGGCCGCATGGGATCGGCCGGATCGACGAGCGCCGATCTGCCCAGCTGTCCGCGGCGGCCGAAAATCGGGCCGCAGGCGAACTCTCCCGCTCCTGCCACGACGGCCAGCCCGGCCCGCCAGCCGATCGACACTGATCCGGGCTGCCACTACGGATCGGGAATGCGCTCACGCTTTGCTCCGCCCCCGACCGATCGGGAGATGGCGGATCATCAAAATGTCAGCTGGGACAACCGAGCGGGGCAAGGGTGAGGGCGCCGAAGTCGCTGACGGCAATGTCAGCCAGGGTTCAGCTGACGGCCCAGTGGCAGGCCGACCACGCCGCGTTCATGGACCGCGATCTGTCGACCTTGGCCTCCGGTTTGCCGTAGGTGACGTCCCTGAGGACCGCGCTGCCCACCAGCTGGCCGCGAACTGAACCGGGTTGTTCCTCAAGGACGGCGAAGCCGAACCGGTTCCCCGCTGCCCAGCCCCGCTGCTGGGCCTGCACCCACCGTGCTCCGTCAGTATCATTGTCCGCGACAGAGCTTGCCCACTGGCGCGATGCGGGATCCCGGCTCACCTCGACCAATGCGGCCACGTCCTCAATGCGCCAGGGGCGAAGAAGGAGAGCGGGAGAGGCCGACGTCGCGGCCACCTGAAGTACGACGGGGGCATTCATCAACCGATCATGTGCGGCGACGTTTCCACCCGAGGCCGGCCGCGTCCGGCCCAAGTCGCCCCGCGACCGCCCCGTCATTGCTGTGTCCGGACGCGCAGAGCCTGGACGGACCAGTCGAACACCGGAGCCAGACTCTCCGGGGCCGGCCAGCCGTTGACCACTGCGAGCAGCTGGAGGTACCGCTCCCTGCGGGGGTCGTTCACGCTCTCCAGCCGAGTCGCCAGCCGGTGGCGAAGCTCGACGTCGTCGGGGCGGCCGAGGAGGTGCGCGTAGTGCGCCGTGAACGCGGCGACGATCGGATCGGCCTGGGGCGAGGCCGGGTCGATGCCGGCGGTCAGGGCCGGGCCGGCCTGGTCACGGACGGCTGCGGCAATGTCGCGGCGCGGGCCCGTCCTGTCGCTTCGGGCCTGCTCGGCTGCCTGGTCCTCGGCCATCCGACGCATGGCGGCGCGGAAATCCGGGTCCAGGGACATTTCGGCCAATTCCACCCATGCCTGGACCTGCTCCGCCTCCGGGTTGTCGGGCAGCTCGGGGGTCATTGAGCGCATGACCCCCGCGAATGCAGGGACGGCGTCAAGACCGCCGAAGGCGGCATCGAGAAAATCACCGATCAGACGTCGGCGTTCGTCCTCGGAGAGATGCGCCAGCCTGTGCATGAGTTCCGTCTCCTCAGGTGTGGACCCGCGCTCGGCCACCGCCGTCAGCATCGCGCGCCGCACGCGCAGGACGTGGATCTGCACTGCCAGTGCTTCGGCGTGCGCCGCGGCAACCTCGGGAAGCGAGAGCTCACGGTCCACGACCTTGCGGATCGTGGGAAGGTCCAGTCCCAGCTCGCGCAGGGTCCGCACGAGGTCCAGGCGTGCGACGGCGTCGGTGTTGTAGAGGCGGTAGCCGGCCGGGCTGCGGTCCGTCGGCGCCACGATTCCGCGATCGGAGTAGAACCGAATGGTCTTGACCGTGAGACCGGTCAGCCGAGCGAGCTCGCCGATCGAGTAGAGCGTGTCACCGTCCATGCCCCCACCTTGGTGTCTCCCCCTACTGGAGACTCAAGTCCCTTCGCCTGCCATCAGGCAACCACTCCTCATCCCCGAGTCTTGACAATTCCTCGCTCTCGGGCCGCCGTGCCCGGAACAGGATATGGCCGCTGTCGCCCTCGGGGACGAACTCCTCGTGCAAGATCTCCAAGCCGGCTTGTAGGAGCCAGGACCGGTTCGTGTCCGCGTCCGCGTGACTCCACCACATCGCGGCCCCGCCATCGAGCCAGTTCTCGTCGGTCCCGGTCCAGGTCTGATGCCCGGTGGTGACCAGAAGCCAGCCTCCCGGCCGCAGCCACGATGCGATCCGCCCCAGCAGAGCAGGCTGTTCCTCGACAGGAATGTGGATCAGCGCATACAAGCAGATCACAGCGTCGAAGGCCCCCGACGGGAACGCCAGGGTCGTGGCGTCCGCTCGAATGAACTCGGCCTCCGGCACCAGCTCCCGAGCCCGCCGGACCTGGACGTCACTGATGTCGACGCCCGTGACACGGTGTCCTGCCGCGGCGAGCGACCGGACCACCGGAACTCCGGTCCCGCACCCCACATCCAGGACCACGCCGGCCTCCGGGAGCCGCCCGAGCAACTCCTCGATCCACGATCCGTACTTCGTCTCGCTGTTGAACACGCGCTCGTAATGCGCAGACAGCAGGTCGTACCCACGCCGGACCAGGTCTTTCGGATCCTCAACATCCACAACCGCGCACCGTAGCCGTCTCTGGCTGGCGCAGCGACACCATTTTCGGCTGCCTCCGGCTGAGCCCAGCGGCTATCACCGGCCCCACAGATCAGGATGCCGCTCCGGCTTGCCGCCAACCCCTGACTTCGGTGTTCGATTCCTGACCTGGGCAAACGCCGCTGGGCCTTGAGGAACAGGATGAGGCCGTGTCGTCTCACAGGATCGCGCGACCTGGCCCTTCGCAGGCGCACCGAGGGCCCCGCACGACCGGAGTCATCGCCCGGGAGCGGGCCGTCCGGTTATTGAGGGTCGTGAGGCGTCGGTGAGGTCGGCGCCGGTGGCGGCGTCGCGTTCGGGGCGTCCGATGCCGTGCCAGTCCAGGCACATGATGGTCGTGTCGTCGTCCAGGTGACCGTGGCCGGCGTCGACGATGGCTCCGATGAGGGTGCGGGCGGCTTCGCGGGGATGGAGCGCGCGGGTGCGGGCGATCAGGTCCGGCAGGTCGAGATCCTGGGCGTTGCGCTCCAGCATGTCGTCGGTGAGCATCACCAGCCGGTCCCCGGGGCGCAGGTCCAGTGACTGCACCTGGTAGGTGTTTGCGCCCGGCGCTTGGGTGCTGAGGCCGAACGGCAGATCGACTTTCGGAGCGATCTCCCGCACCTGCCCGTCGCGCATCCGCAGCGGCCAGGGGTGTCCGGCGTTGACGAACTCGGTCCGGCCGTCGGGAGGGCTGATGCGCAGCAGTTGGCCGGTGGCGTAGCCGCGGCGGCCGTGGTCCCGCATGGCCTGGTCGGCCTGGTGGGCCTGTTCGGCGAGGTCGGTGCCTGCCCGCCGGGCCCGCCGCAGGGCAGCCACCAGGAGGGTGGCCAGCAGTGCGGCGTCGACGTCGTGGCCCATGGCGTCAGTCACGGAGAGCTGGACGGTGTCCCGGTCGACCACGTAGTCGAAGGTGTCGCCGCCGACGTGGTCGGCGGACTCCAGCGCCCCGGCGACCGCGAACTGTGCCGCCTCGCAGGCCAGCGACGCCGGGAGGAGGCGGTGCTGGATCTCTGCGGCCAGGCTCAGCGGGGTGGTGCGCCGGCCCCACTGGTACACGTCGGTGAAGGACCGGTTGGCGATGACGATGTACGCCAGCGCGTGCGCGGTCTCGCCGATCTCCCGCATCACCTGCGCGCTGGGCGCCGCGGGCAGAAACAGTTCGAGGAGGCCGATGGCGTCCCCGCGGTTGGTCACCGGGGCGATGATCCGCACAGGCGCGCTCCCGCCGCTGTCCTGCACCTTCGGCCGCTGGGTGCGGATCACGTCGTCGTACGGGGTGCCCCGGAGCCAGATGCGCCGGGCCGGCTCACCGGTTTCGACGCTGCCCGCGGTGCCCATCCTTACGACCGAGCTGCGGGTGATGGCGGTGATCAGGAACGACACCGACGCGGCCCCGAGGTGCTCCTTGAGCATGCGCGCCACCACGTCGAGCGATTCCACGCGCGGCCTCCAACGTTCCCGCGAGAGTCATCGCCGTGCCCCGGCGGCTCCAGCCACCGGGAGAACGAGAGGCCCGCCCGTCGCTGCCGTCCGTTTCCCCTGCGGTCACAGCGGCTCGTCACTGCTCGATGCGCTCAGGACTCCGTCCCGGATGCGGGCTGGACCCGTTCGGAGGCCGGTGCCGAACGGGTCACCTTGCACCACGGGACCCCGAGCCCCGCAGTCGCCCGACCCCGACGAGCCCATGGCCGGGGCGCAGCTTGTCGGCCTCCAGCAGCTGCCGGGCCCCTCCCTGCGGAGGTACGGCCAGGGCCTGCCCGCCCGGGAGTTCTGCGCTTGGGCGTGCCCTCGAACATCGGTCAGGTGGCTGCCAGGAGGACGGCTGTGTAGTGCGCGGTGAAGGCGGCGACGGTGAGGGCGTGGAAGACCTCGTGGAAGCCGAACCAGCACGGGGATGGGTCGGGGCGTTTGAGACCGTAGACGACGCCGCCCGTGGTGTAGAGCAGGCCGCCGGCGATGACGAGGGCGACGACTGCGGTGCCGCCGGTGCGTGCGAACTCGGGCAGGTAGAAGACGGCCACCCAGCCCAGGGCGATGTAGCACGGGGTGTACAGCCATCGGGGTGCGCCCATCCACAAGGTGCGGAAGGCGATTCCGGCCAGGGCGCCCGTCCACACCACGGCCAGCAGCACCTGCTGCTGGCGCGCGGGCAGCAGCAGTACCGCCAGCGGGGTGTAGGTGCCGGCGATGATCAGGAAGATGTTCGCGTGGTCCAGGCGCCGCAGGACCGCCTCCCCGCGTGGACCCCATGTTCCGCGGTGGAAGATCGCACTGGTGGCGAACAGTAGACAGGCAGACAGTGCGTACACCGAGCAGGCCGCCGTTGCCGCACCCGGGCGCGCAAGGGCGATCAGGACGATGCCTCCGGCCAGCGAAAGAGGGAACATACCAGCGTGCAGCCAGCCGCGCATCCTCGGCTTCAGCGCCGCCGCCCGCTCCACGTCGCCCGTCAGGTCCGTCACCTGACCGGCCGTCACCCAGCCGGTCGTGCCGGCGGGCGGACCAACCGCGGGAGTGTGGAGGGTGTCGGGCATGATGCCGGGGCGGGGCCGAGACCCCTCTCCGTGTGCCGGTGGCTGGGTATCTTCGGCGAGCATGGGATCACTGTAGGAAGCCGGCGGAGGAGAGTGGCCGACGTTGCACCCGACCCGCCGACGCCAACCTCATCGCCGTGGGCAGCCGGATCCGCTCCGCACTCTGTCTGTCCCTAGGCCCGCCGTTACGGTGCTCAGCGGTTCGCGGACCGGCCTGCGCGCCGGAACCGGATGGCGGAGAGGGCCAGTGCGACGATCAGCACGGCGATACCGATGAACAGCAGGTAGAGCAGACCCTCGGCGACGACGCCGACCAGCCCGGGCACGATCGCCACGATGATCAGGAGAGTACGAGTGCCATGTCGGGTTCCTTCGAGGTCGGATCGGGGCCGCCGGCGGACCGGCGGTGGTCGCACCCCGCATCTGGCCGACTGAGTCGGAGGTGAACCGGACGGCCGCTGCCTTCGCGGGTCGTTGCCCTGTCGGCGCTGATCGCCTGTGTACCTGGTGCGACTGGACCAGTGGGGCGGGCGCAGTCCACCGGTCGAGGGTTGATCCGTCCCGCTCCTAGTGTGACGCACCGCAAATCACGAGGGCAACTATGACCTTGATGGCTGGCTGTCCGGGTTGATCTTGGCGAGGTAGTCGGCGAGGGACCTGAG
>NZ_JBHUSG010000096.1:0-10053 GCF_042673745.1 Kitasatospora sp. NPDC057015 | reverse complement strand
CGGGGGTGACATGCGGGTAGTTGTTCACCACGTTCGAGACGGTCTTCACCGACACGCCCGCGAGCTGCGCGACGTCCTTCAGGCTGGCGCCCACGATTGTCCTTCCCTCGGCCGGCCGATCCGGCACGGCAGTGCCCGGCCCCAGTGTGGCCCGTCGGCCCGGCGTCGGCGGCACCCGGGCGCCCGGCGGGGCGTGCTCAGGTCCGGCGGACCCTCGACAGGTGGAGCCGGGTGACCACGACCGGGATCAGGAAGCCGCGAACACCGCCCGGTCGGACGGGGAGTGCTGAAGGACGAGGTCAGCATTTGCAACGTTATACACATCCAGCTCCTCGTCGACAAGAGAGCGTTCTCCGGCCTTTCTGAGCCAACCCCCGAAGCTCGTTCCCTCCTCGCCCAAGAGGCATGCCTGGTTTGGATCGAAGTCCGTCGGAGCTCTGGACACGACACCTGACGCATGCTCTTATGCCGTTGGCGAAGCCGTTTCTAACGTTGGAAGGATGACTCCTCCGCCTCGTCAGCTCCGCTCCGTGTCAACTCCCGCCCCACCGGGCCGCCCCGCCGCCCGCCGGACACCTCACCCTGCCCGTCCGGACGCGCGGTCGCCCCGAGGGCGGCCCACCCAGGCCTTCGTCAGGACTTCGGCTCCCCCCACCCGAGGAGTACCGCCATGCCCCTGAACCGTCGCCAGTTCGTCAACAGCGCCTTGGTCGCCGGCACTTCGGCCCTCGCCCTGGGCCGCGCGGATCCCGCGACCGCCGCCGCGTCCGCAACCGATCTGTCCACCTCCGCACCCCCCACCGCATCCGCCGCCGGGTCGGCCGGCAGGGCCTCGGTCGCTCCGGCGCGCGGGGGCCTCTACGCGCCCAACGCCGCCCCCCTGCAGCCCACCGCCTTTCTGCGGCTGCCCCCCGGCAGCATCACCGCCCGCGGCTGGCTGGACGGCCAACTCCGGCTGCAACTCGCCGGACTGTGCGGGCGCTACGAGGAGATCTCGCACTTCCTCGACATGAACACCAGCGGCTGGGTCCACCCCGAGCGCGCCGGCTGGGAGGAGGTGCCGTACTGGCTGCGCGGATACGTGGACCTCGCCATCGCCACCGGCGACGCCAACGCCCTCGGTACGGCCCGCCGTTGGATCGACGCCATCGTCGCCACCCGCCAGCCCGACGGGTTCTTCGGCCCGACCTCCCTGCGCACCTCGCTCGACGGCGGGCCCGACTTCTGGCCCTTCCTGCCGCTCACCTGGGCCCTGCGCACCTGGCAGGAGTACTCCGGCGACAACCGGATCATCCCGCTGCTCAGCGCCTTCTTCCGCTACATGGCCGCGCAGGGCCCCGGAGCCTTCAACCACAGCTGGATCTCGCTGCGTTGGGGGGACGCCCTGGACAGCGTGTTCTGGCTGTTCAACCGGACCGGGGACACCTTCCTGCTCGGCCTGGCCGACAAGATCCATGCGGGCGGCGCCAACTGGGTCGACAACCTGCCCAGCCCGCACAACGTCAACATCGCCCAGGGGTTCCGCGAGCCCGCCCAGTACGCGCTGCGCTCCGGATCCGCCGTGCAGACCCGCGCGGCGTACCGGAACTACGAGGCGGTGATGGCGCAGTACGGCCAGTTCCCCGGCGGCGGGTTCGCCGGGGACGAGAACGTCCGGCCCGGCTTCGGCGACCCCCGGCAGGGGTTCGAGACCTGCGGGATCGTCGAGTTCATGGCCAGCCACCAGCTGATGAACCGGATCACCGGCGACCCGGTCTGGGCCGACCGCTGCGAGGACCTCGCCTTCAACTCCCTTCCGGCGTCCCTGGATCCGTCGGGCAAGGCGGTGCACTACGTCACCAGCGCCAACAGCGTCGACCTGGACAACGTGCCGAAGACCCAGGGCCAGTTCCAGAACGGCTTCGCCATGCAGGCCTTCCAACCCGGCGTCGACCAGTACCGCTGCTGCCCGCACAACTACGGCATGGGCTGGCCGTACCTGCTGGAGGAGCTCTGGCTCGCCACCCCGGACAACGGCCTCGCCGCCGCGATGTACGCCGCCTCCACCGTCACCGCGAAGGTCGCCGACGGCACCGCGGTGACCGTCACCGAGACCACCGACTACCCGTTCTCGGAGACCGTCACCCTGCGGCTGTCGACCCCGCGCGCCGTGGCCTTCCCGCTCTACCTGCGGGTGCCCGGCTGGTGTTCGGCCCCCGCCCTGACGGTCAACGGCACACCGGTGGCGGCCCCGGCCGGCCCGGCCTACACCGTCGTCAACCGCACCTGGCACGACGGCGACACCGTCACCCTGCGGCTGCCGCAGCGCACCACCGTCCGCACCTGGGGCGCCAACCACGGCTCGGTCTCCGTCGACCACGGGCCGCTGACCTACTCGCTGCGGATCGGTGAGCAGTTCACCCAGTACGCGGGCAGTGCGGCCTTCCCCGAGTACGCCGTGCACGCCACCACCCCCTGGAACTACGGGCTTGCCCTGGACGCCGGCTCCCCGGTCTTCGCCGCCACCGGCGGAGCCCTCGCCGCGAACCCCTTCACCCAGGCCGGCGCGCCCTCCCGGATCACCGTCCCCGCCCGGCGGATCGCCGAGTGGCAGGCGGACGCCCAGCACGTGGTCACGCCGCTGCAGGACGGCCCGGCCCGGAGCACCGCCGCCGTCGAGTCCGTCACCCTGATCCCGATGGGCGCCGCCCGGCTGCGGATCACCGCCTTCCCCACCACCTCGCCCACCGGCCGGCCGTGGTCGCCGCCGGCCCCCTGGTACCGGATCCGGAACCAGAACTCGGGCAAGGTGCTGGGCGTGGACCTGATGTCGACGGCCGACAGTGCGCGGGTGGTGCAGTTCGCGGACAACGGGACGGCGGACCACCTGTGGCAGTTGGTGGACAGCGGCGGTGGCTGGTACCGGATCCGCAACCAGAACTCGGGCAAGGTGCTGGGCGTGGACCTGATGTCCACGGCCGACAGCGCCCAGGTCGTCCAGTTCGCGGACAACGGCACCGCCGACCACCTGTGGCAGCTGCTCTGACCGCCGGCCCGCCGCCCCGCACCGATTCCTCTCCCGACCCCCACCCCACCCAACCGGAGGAGAACAGATGCACACCCCCGCCCCGCCCCGGCCGTTAGCGGCCCGGCGCCGACTCGTCGCCCTGCTCGGCGTGTTCGCCCTGGCCGCGGCGATGCTGCTGGCCGGCCAGGCCCCCGCCCGCGCGGCCGCCTGGACGCCGAAGACCTCACCGATGACCACCCCCTGGACCAACCAGGTGCCGGTCGACAACCCGCTGCCCGAGTACCCGAGGCCGCAGCTCACCCGCCCCGACTGGGCCAATCTCAACGGCATCTGGGACTTCGCGGTGACCGCCGCCGGGGCCGGCCAGCCGGCCTCGTTCAACGAGAAGATCCGGGTGCCGTTCGTCGCGGAGTCCGCGCTCTCCGGCATCCAGCGGCAGATCTCCCAGAACGACAAGCTCTGGTACAAGCGCACCTTCACCGTCCCCGCCGGCTGGAACGGCCGCCGGGTGCTGCTGAACTTCGGCGCCTCGGACTGGCAGACCACCGTCTGGGTCAACGGGCAGCAGGCCGGCGGCGTGCACAGCGGCGGCTACGACGCCTTCTCCTTCGACGTCACGCCGTACCTCAACGGCGGCACCAACACCATCGTGGTGTCGGTCTACGACCCGAGCCAGACCGGTGGCGGCGCCGTCGGCAAGCAGCGCAACAACAACGGCGTCACCCCGCACTCGGGCGGCGGGATCTTCTACACTGCGGCGTCCGGGATCTGGCAGACCGTCTGGCTGGAGCCCGTCGCCCCGGCCCGGGTCAGCCGCCTCGACCTGGTGCCCAACCTGAGCGACAACACCCTGCGGGCCACCGTCCTCGCCGACGGCGCCTCGGGTCAGACCGTCCGGGTGACCGTCTCCACCGGAGGTACGGTGGTCGGCTCCGCCACCGGACAGATCGGCGGGCAGCTCGCGGTGCCCGTGCCGAACGCCCACCGCTGGTCGCCGGAGGACCCGTTCCTCTACGACGTGAAGGCCGAACTGCTCTCCGGCGCAACGGTGGTGGACACCGTCGGCAGCTACGCCGGCATGCGCACCATCGGCATCGCCAAGGTCGACAACGTCCTGCGCCCGGTGCTCAACGGCTCGTTCGTCTTCCAGACCGGCACCCTCGACCAGGGCTACTGGCCGGACGGCATCTACACGGCGCCCACCGACGACGCGCTCCGCTCCGACCTGCAGAAGCACAAAGACCTCGGCTTCAACATGGTTCGCAAGCACATCAAGGTCGAGCCGCAGCGCTGGTTCTACTGGGCGGACAGGCTGGGCCTGCTGGTCTGGCAGGACATGCCGGCGATGGACACCCGCACGCCGGACGCCGCCGCCCGCACCCAGTGGGAGGCCGAGTACCACCGCATCATCGACCAGCACCGCAGCTCGCCCGCCCTCATCCAGTGGGTGGACGAGAACGAGGGCTGGGGCCAGTACGACCAGGCCAGGATCGCGGGCGACGTCAAGGCGTACGACCCGTCCCGGCTGGTCGACAACATGAGCGGCGTCAACTGCTGCGGCGCGGTGGACGGCGGCAACGGCGACGTGGTGGACAACCACGTGTACGTCGGCCCCGGCAGCACCCTGCCCACCGCGACCCGGGCCGCCGTGCTCGGCGAGTACGGCGGGCTCGGCATCCGGATCCCCGGCCACGAGTGGTACCCCGGCGGCGGGTTCAGCTACGAGGACCAGTCGAGCCAGGCCGCCCTCACCGACCGGTTCGTCGGCCTGATCGACAGCCTGCGCAACAACCAGATGCCGGCCGGGCTCTCGGCCTCCGTCTACACCGAGATCACCGACGTGGAGAACGAGGTCAACGGCCTGCTCACCTACGACCGGCAGGTGGTCAAGGTGGACGCGGCCCGGGTCCGCAGCGCCAACCTGGCGCTGGTCGACGCCTCGCGCAACCCGCCGGCGCCGGTCACGCTGCCGGTCAACCAGTACAAGTCGCTGCGGGTCACCACGCCCGGGTACACCAACAAGTACCTGCGGCACTACACCGGGCTGGCCAACACCGACGTGGTCGACGCGAACAGCAGCGTCCTGCTGAAGAGCGACGCCACCTGGAGGATCGTGCCCGGCCTGGCCGACGGTTCCTGCTACTCCTTCGAGTCGCGCAACTACCCCGGCGAGTACCTGCGCCACCGGGACAGCAGGGTCTACCGGGAGGCCGGCAGCGGCGCCCTGTACAACTCGGACGCCACCTTCTGCGCCCACCCGGGCAGCGGCGGGGTCCGGCTGACCGCGCTGGCCTACCCGGACCGGTACCTGCGGCACATCAACTCCGAGGTCTGGATCGCCACCCAGGGCGGCAGCAACCCGTGGGACGGCAACCCGGGGAGCTTCCTGGCGGACACCACCTGGTCGGTCGACGCGCCCTGGGCGCCGTGACCCGAGACCGGAGCCGTGGTGCGGGGCGACACCCCGCCCCGCACCACGGCCGACCCGGGTCAGGTCAGGGGTAGCTGACCAGGTTCGCCACGTTGCTGCCCGAGTTGGACGGGCCACCGGTGTTGTTGATGACGTGGGAGATGGTGCCGGTGCCGCCGAGCGAGACGGTCACCATGCTGTGGAACCGGACGCCCGCGGTGTTCGGCACCTCGAAGGAGTGCGCCTCGACGACCGCCGGGTTGACGTTGAAGTAGGCGTAGCTGCCCAGCCCCCACGCCTCGTGGCTGGTCACCGCCGGGGCGACCTTGTACGCGGCCCAGCCCTGGGTGGATCCGTTCATCCAGGCGCTCTGGTTCGGCGGGTCGTAGGGGAGTTCGTTCTGGTAGAAGTACGTCCGGCCGCCGTTGCCGTTCCAGATGGTCTGGTACTGCTGGTAGTGCTCGACGAACAGGCCGTACATGGTGACGTCGTTGCCGTTCACCACCAGCCCGTTGGCGGCGGTGTTGCTGGTCCAGCCCACCCCGCTGCCGTGGTCGGCCCGCCAGAGCCAGAGGTGGTCCCCGATCACGTTGTTGCTGTTCACCACGAGGCTCTGCGCGGCCTTGCCGACACCGGCGCCGCCGATCCGGAAGAACACGTCGCTCAGCGAGGTCGGGTTCGCCGCGTGGTTGGCGGTGGAGCCCGCCGGGCCGACCTGCACCAGCACGGAGGAGCTGGTGGTGCCGGCGTCGATCAGCAGTCCGGCGAGCTTCACGCCGTCGACGTCCGCCACCGAGAGCGCCGTCACGCCGTTGTCGGGGACGAGGGTGGCGAGGCCGAGGCCCAGCACCACGGTGTCCGGGCGGGTCACCCGGACGGTGTCCGAGAGGTGGAAGACACCCGGGGTGAAGAGCAGGTTCTTGCCGGCCGCCAGGGCCGCGTTGATGGTGGCGGCCGAGTCGCCCGGCTTGGCGATGAAGAACTGCGAGATCGGCAGGGAGGAGCCGGCGGTGCTGCCGCCCGCCCAGCTGGTGCCGGAGGTGTTGGTCCGCAGGGCGGGGACGAACACCTGGTAGCCGCCGGCCTGGTCGACGTAGAGGAAGGGCTTCTCGCGGACGGCGGGGGCCTGCCCGACGGCGGTGATCGGCGGGTTGGGGAAGGTGGTGGCGGGGGCTCCGTTGACGCCGACGAAGACCATGTTCCAGTTGGAGCCGGACCAGCTGCCGAACTGGTCGCTGCGGGAGAGCCACTGCTGCTGCGAGCCGGAGCGGACCTGGCCGTCGATCTTCGAGTCGGACAGGAAGCCGCCGCTCGACCAGCCGCCGTCGTCCAGCGCGAGGTCACCGCGGACGTGCACCCGGCGCATCGGCGCGGCCTGCGAGACGGCCCAACGGTTCGTGCCGCCGGAGGGGTTGACGGAGAAGTTCTCGGCGTCCCGCCAGAAGTTCTGGGTGGCGTTGCCCTGGAACCAGTCGGCCTCGGCGTGCACGGCGCCGTTGATGGTCACGTCGTCGGGGGAGAGGCCGAGACCGGCCACCTGGGTGTAGAAGCCCACGTTGGCGTCGACGTTGTAGCTGCCCGGCTTGAACAGCAGCGCGTAGCGGGCGCTGCCGAACTGGTTGCTCTCCTGCTGGGAGAAGACCGAGTTGAGCGTGGACTGGATGGTCCCGGCCGACATCGACGGATCGAAGATCTTCACGTTCGGCCCGAAGTCCGGCGTACCGGCCGGGGGAGTGGGCGTGCCGAAGGAGAACGACTGCGCGCCGGTGCCGTTGCAGGTGTACTGGCCGAGCTGGACGCTGTCGGCGGTCGAGGCGGCCGGGACGTCCAGGCACTTGCCGCTGTTGCGGTTGACGAAGTGGTACCAGCCGCCGCCCTCCGCGACGGGCTGCCACTGCTGGTTCAACCCACCCGAGTAGGACCAGAGTTGGATCAGCGCGTTGTCGGCGGTGGAGACACCGGTGACGTCCCAGGCACGGCTCGCGTCGAGCTGGCTGTTGACGCGGACGTTGCCGGAGTCGGTGGCCTGGAGCTGCCACTGCTGGGCGTTGCTGCCGTTGCAGGCGTACTGCTGGACGGCGGTGCCGTCGGCGGCGGCCGCCGCGCGGGCGTCCACGCACTTGCCGCTGGCCTTGTTGACCACGGTGGTCCAGCCGGTCGGCGGGGTGTCGGCGGCCTGCGCGGTGGGGGCGGTACCCAGGGTGAGTCCGAGGGTGGCGAGCAGCGAGCCGGTCACCGCGAGGGCGAGGCCCCGGTACCGGGCGCCGTTCGGCGTCCGCCGTACGGGCGGCGGGAGTTGTGGTGCGGTCATGGAGATCCTCCGTCTTCGGCGCCTTGGGGGTGGCACCGGCCGTGGACGTCCGGCGCCGGTGCTGCGCCGAGCGGCCGTTGGACACGTGTCGAGATCGTTCCCGCGGGCTCGTGACGCCCGTGCGCGGGTGGAGCGTGTCAGCCGTCGGACGGGTCAGGGGCCGTCGTGGTACAGCCCGGAGTCGGCGCGGTGGCGCGAACGGGCTTTGTTCGGCTCTTAGTTCAAGCCGCGATTTAACTGTGCGGACAGGGCCGCGTCAAGTCTTTCGGGAGAGGACGGGGCGTTGCCGCGCCGGCGCCGGTGGTATGGACCACTGCGATGCAGGTGGCGGCGCGGCCGGTAGTCGGGTCACCGAACCGTGCGGGGCCAACTCCCCTGGCGGACAAGGGGTGAGGGTGCCATCGCGGTCGTGGTCGCCGCCGCGGTCGGGCCCGGTGGGCCGCCGCCGGTTCTGCCGGTCGACCGGTTCTGGACATGCCGGTACCGCCCCCGGCGGTGCGGCAGCACCTCCGGGGACGGCGGCCCGGCGGCCCGTCCGCCCGGCCTCGGCACAGGGCGGGGCGGGGCGGACGGACGGGGTCAGGCAGGCGTCAGGCCCGCCGACGGGGACGGGTCAGCAGGCGCCGTCGTCGGCCCAGACGCCCCACTGGCCGCTGGCGGTCGGAACCTCGTTCAGCGTCCACCACTTGGCGTGGTACTTGTGGCCGGCGTACGAGACCTTGTTGCCGTTGGTGTAGGTCGTGCCCGCGTTCCACGCCGGGTCCGTGCAGACCCCGCCGGGGTTGGTCGGCGAGACGGTCGGCGAGGCGGTGGCCGTGGGGCTGGCGCTCGGGGTGCTGGTGGGCGGAACGGCGCCGGCGAACTTCACGGTGTACTTGGTGAAGTCCCAGTCGGCCTGGGCCACGCTGGAGCAGGAGCCCGACAGGCCGGGGTCCACCGTGCCGGCGCACTGCCGGTCGCGGTTGACGGACCAGTAGGTGTAGCGCGCCAGACCGTGCGAGGTCGCGAAGTCGAGCACCGTCTGGAAGTCGGCCTGCTTGAAGTACTCGGCCGCGTCGGTACGGCCGTTCATCAGCGAGACGCCCTCGTGGGCGTAGGCGGTGGCCTCGCTCCAGCCGAAGGTGGTGCGCAGCAGGCCGTTGAACTTCACCAGCGCGTCGGTCTGCGCGGCGGCGCCGTTGAAGCCGCCGTCGAACGGCATGATGGAGAAGTTGTTCGGCGTGAAGCCCTGCGACTTGGCCTCGTTGAGCATCTGCTGCCCGAACCAGCCGGTGCCCGCGTTGGTGCCGGCCGTGGTGATCGACACGTACAGGCCGGGGTTGTTCTGCTGGAGGATCCGGGCCGCGCCGATCTCGTTGTGGATCGCCGCGGTGTTCTCGTACTCCGGCTCCTCCAGGTCGAAGTCGATGGCCTTCAGCGCGTACTTGGTGATCACCTTCTGGTAGCCGGCGGCGGTCGCCTCGGGGGTGCCGCAGCTCTGGCCCAGCTTGTTGCCGCCGTAGCCGCCGATCGACACCGAGACGTCGCCGCCCTTGTCGCGGATCTTCTGGATGACCGCCGGCATGGTGGTGTCGGTGTCGATCGAGGAGGTGCCGCCCCAGGCGGGCTTACAGCCGCCGGAGTCGAGGATGAAGGCCAGCTGGAACGCCTTCTGGCCGGTGGCGTCCATCACCGCCGCGACGTCCGGCGGGCTGTTGTCCTCCGGCATCAGGTAGGGCGCCGAGGCGTACCAGTTGCTGCCGAGCGCGGTGGTCGTGCTGGCGGAGGCGAGCGCGTCGCCGCCGCTGACCAGTGCGGTCAGGCCGCCGGCCAGCAGGCCGAACGCGGCGACGGCCGTCGCGGCGCGCCGGCGCCGCCGGTGCCGGACGGGCTTGGGAGGTGCGGGCATCACCGGAGGCTGGCTTCGTTCCATGGTGAACCTCTCAGGGCAGGCTGTGGGGGAGGCCGCCGCCCATGGTGTGGGAGGCCGTGGCCCTTGCGCCGGTGGGGACTTGGGCGCCGGGCAGCGGACGGATCGGCTTGCCCCTAAGTTGGACTAGACCAGTGGACAGGTCAAGGCCTGGGCTCGGCCTTAAGGCGCACCAACGGAACATTTGACCAATCGTTGACCTGTCGGCGACAACTGGCGTCCGGTCAACCCGTTCGCCGGGGGCCGCCGTTGTCCGCACCGGTCGCGAGCCCCGCCCGGGCGCGGGAGTCCTGGGCACAGGGTCCCGGGCCGTGGGCCGGGCACCCCCCCCGGGGGGCGCTCGCGCGGTACGCGGGCGACCTGGAGGCAGCCGGGAACGGCCGACCGGGGCGTACCGCACACCGTGGGTGCGGTAC
>NZ_JBHUSG010000095.1:0-11612 GCF_042673745.1 Kitasatospora sp. NPDC057015 | reverse complement strand
CGCAGGTGGTACCCCATGAACCCCGCACTGCGCAGCATCCTCAACCAACGCCACGCCACGACCACAACCAACCCCCAACCACCCCGACCCACGATATCGCCGGCAGGCGCCCTTCGTAGGGGTACCCGATGTCCATGAACAAGGCCGGTTCCTTCAAAGCCCGTCGATTCCGCAAAGCGGCAGCGGGTCCGGACGAATTGGGTGTGCGGTATTCCGCATTCGCCGGCCCCCCGGGGGGCGCAAGGGCGCCGATGTCCTGCGCTCCCCCTTCCTCGCAGGAAGAGGTTGACCACATGTCCGCCGTGGACAGTTCTTATCCTGTTCGGGTCGCCGCGTACCTCAGGTGCTACCCATATGACCGGTGGCAGATGGACACCCACCGCAGGGCGCTGAGCCTCTACGCGGAAAGGATCTGCTTCCCGGAGCCGACCTTCTTCATCGACAACGGCTGCCGCTCGCGGAATCCGCGCCCCGCGCTGGAGCGACTGGTGGGCCTGGTCGAGACCGGCGACTACCAGGTCGTGCTGATCCCCGGCCCGTTCGTCTTCTCACTCGACGACAGCCAGGCCAGCTCGGTGGCACGGCAGTTCGACGAGGCAGGATGCCTCCTGCTCGAACTCCCACCTCGGCGTTTGGTGATGAGCGCCGTGCCGTTCGGACAGGCCCCGCAAGGTTTGTCCGGGAGCACCGCTCCTGACGTCCCCATGCCGTCCCGGGCAGGGACCACACCGGCGGCGAGCCGGTAGGAGGAGTGAGCAATGATTCGGCAACGGGCCAACATGGACTGGATGCTCAGGGGGTTGGGGGAGGGCGTTCCGCACGTCCGTCACGTCGTCGTGCTGTCCGCAGACGGGCTGCGGATGGCCCAGTACGGCACCGACATTGACACCGCCGACAGCCTGGCCGCGGCCTGCGCCGGTCTATAGAGCCTGGCCACCACGGTGGGAGCGAATTCCCGCACAGGGACGGCCGGATGCGGCTGGTGGTGAATTAGCTGGGCGGCGGCTTCTTCTTCTACCTGGTGGCGGCCGGCGCCCGCGCGTACCTCACGGTGCCGGCCGAGGAGGGTGACGGCGCCGGGCTGATGGGTAAGCGGATGGGGAATCGCGTCGCGAGGATCGGCGAGCACCTCAGCACGCCGCGGCGAGGTGCTCCGTGGAGCGGTTGAGCCTGGTTTCGATATCACGCCGACGGTCCCAGCAGGCGCCCGGCCCTGGCTCCCGCATGCGGCCCCCGCTCGTACTGGACACCGTCGCCGCTGCCAGCGTCATCTCTGAAGTGCAGGGAGTCATGTCACCAAGCATGCCCTGAGCGGGGTTGCCCGGCCGACCCCAGTTCGGTCGGGGTGGCTCCGTTTCTACGCTCAGTAGGAGCGGCTCGTGTTTCTCGTCCCCATAAAGAGATTTGATGAATCGCCCCAAATTCCTTGTTGGACGCGCCCCGGCCGACTCTGATCGAATGGCGTAGGTCGGTGGTGTCTCCCCGATCACCGTGCACGCCAAGGCAGTTGCCCTCCTCCCTGCACGGCGGTCCTGCAAACCAGATACTGGAGATCCACCGTGTGCCGCCTTCGTGGTGTGGTCGCCGGGCACCGGGCCTCACCGGCCGGACTGCTGGGCGACGATCTCGACCGGTTCCTCGCAGTCGCTCCGGAGAACAGGCACAGGTGGGGGATCGGCTGGGTCGACGACAATAGGCGAATCGCCATCAGTAGTGAACCGCGGCCGACGCAGGGCAGTGCCCTCCTCGCCGCCCGGCTCGCCGGCACCCGCACCGACGCCGCCGTGCTGCACCTGCGGCTGGCGAGCTCCGGCCTCGATCCCGTCCTCTCCTCCTACACGCGGGGCCAGAGCGTGGAGTTCGCCCGCAACGAGGCTTATGAGTGGGAGCCCGGTTGCGCCTGGCACACCGGGCCTGCCTACCTCGACCGGTTCGACCTCAAGGCCGTCACGGAGAGCTCGGTGCGACAGGGCGGACTGCAGTCGCACCAGTTCGACAGGGTCGCCGCCGTCGCGCCCGCCAACCTCGCTCGGACAGCGAAAGACCCGAAGCTGAAGCTGCTCACCCACGAGAACTCCGGTATCAACCACGTCCTGCTGCTCAACACCTGGCTGGCGCCCATCGAGAACCTCAAGGTCCGCCGGGCGTTCCAGAGTTCCATCTCGGTGGAGGACATGGTGAAAGCGGTGTTCTTCGACTACGCGCGGGCTGCCGACGGCCTGTTCGGGCCGGCCACCCAGTACCACGACGCGTTGGTGCCCGGTCAGTGGGGCCATGACCTGGACAAGGCGGCCAGGCTGCTCGACGAGGCCGGCTGGACCGCCCGTGACGCGGACGGATACCGCACCAAGGACAGCGTCCGGCTCACCGTGCAGCTCACCTACAGCGACGAGGAGGCGACCGCCGAGGAGCAGACGATCTACCAGGCCGCGGCGCAGCAGGCCAAGCTCGCGGGCTTCGAGGTGAAGCTGCAGACGAATGCCAGGGCCGCCCAGACCGAGATCGAGAGCCGGGGTGACTACGACATCACCGGCCTCTTCCACGTCCGGGCCGAACCGGACATCGCCCGCACGTTCTTCTCGGGGTCCTTCGTCCTGCCGAACGGCACCAACTACGCCCGAGTGCAGGATCCGACGCTTGAGGAGCTGCCGGAGAAGGGCCTCGCCACTCCGGACGGTGCCGACCGCGAGGTCGTCTACCGCCAAGTTCAGCAGCGTGTCATCGCCCAGGCGTACGTGATGCCGACGTATGTGCCCTTCGGACGGATAGCAGTGCAGAACGGCGTCGAGGGAGCGGCTTTTGCCACCAACTCGACCCCACTGTTCTACGACACCTGGAAGCACTAGCGGATGGTCCGTCAACTATTCCTGCCGGCATGTGCCGGCCCCCGTATCGGGTCGTCCGCCCCTCTCCCGCTTCCGCGGACGTCCTGCCAGGCACCGTGAGGTGCTGTCGTGGATCCGCGCTCCCGGGCAGTCGCTTGCCCGGGAGCGCGGCTCGGCTACGTCGGGGCACGTCCCGTCCCTGGCGTTCGGCTCGCTCAGCTGTTTTTGCGGGAGCCTTGCTCGAGGATGGCCGCGAGTTGCGATTCGAGGCTGTCGCCGACCGGCTCCCGTCCGATGGGCGATATCTGGTGGGTGCGGGCGAGGAAGCCGGCCAGCGGGTGCGCCGGGGCGAACAGCTGCGCTTCGCCGTGTGGGGAGCGCAGCACGATGCAGACCTCTGGGCCCTGTTCCGGCTCCAGCGGGAACGGTAGCGGGAGGATGCACACATCGCCCTCACCGGCTGGGCCCTCAAGCCCGTCGCACAGGAGTTGACGGGCGAACACCCAGGTTGCGGAGGCTGTTTCGGAAGACCGGAAAGTGCAGCGGACCGCCAAGGGGTCTCGGGAGTCGTAGTCGAGGTCGACCGTGACTGGCAGGGCTGACATGTCCTGAAGGAGCAGCTCCATCGCGACTCGGCCCTGGACTGTGCTGTGCATGCGTCAGTACCTCTGGGTTCGTCCGGCCGGGGGCGCCGGGGCGTCGGCCCGCCGGGTAGTGCGGTTAGCGAGTACGGGAATCGCACTCGGGGTGATTTCCCTCGGGGTTCATCGTCCCGCCCGGGTCAGCATCTCGGCAAGTGCATCTTTTCAAATGGTGAAAAGTTTCTTCGCATGCAGCGGATTCGGCCAGAGCATGTGATGGGTTGTCGCATTCTGATACGCGCAGCCCCATGGGCAGTTCGCGATCAGAACGATTTGAGTGGATTCTGTGATCGTTGCACGGTGAAGGAAACAAGACGGCAACGATCGGATGTGTTTGAGCCCTCCTTGAGGTTCGGTCGATGCGCATTCCCTAGCGTTCCGTCTAGCAATGAATGAACCATTGGAACCACGGAAATGACGGAGGATTGATATCTTGAGCACGTCCGGGCCGACCACGGCGTCCCACCACCACTACCGCCGCTCGCTTGGCACGATCAGCCTGACGGCTGTCGGTCTCGGCTCGATCATCGGATCCGGCTGGCTGTTCGGCGCCGAGCGGGCCGCCCGGCTGGCGGGCCCCGCGTCCATCGTGGCCTGGGTGATCGGCGCCGCCGTCGCGCTCGCCATCGCCCTCACCTACGCCGAGCTCGGCTCGATGTTCCCCAAGGCTGGCGGCATGGTCCGGTTCGGCCAGTACTCGCACGGGTCGCTGACCGGCTACCTCGCAGCCTGGGCGAACTGGATCGCCATCGTCTCGGTGATCCCCGGCGAGGCGACCGCCTCCGTGCAGTACATGAGCTCCTGGGACTTCGACTGGGCCCGCCGGCTATACGACGGGAAGGAACTGAGTACCAGTGGACTCGCTCTGGCGAGTGTGCTGCTGGTCGGCTACTTCGCGCTCAACTGGTTCGCGATCACGCTCTTCGCCAAGACCAATACCGCCATCACGGTCTTCAAGGTGGTAGTCCCGGCGCTGACCGCCGGCAGCCTGATCCTTGCCCACTTGGACACCGGCAACTTCCAGGCCGCTGGTGGCTTTGCGCCCAACGGCTGGTCCTCGGTGTTCACGGCAGTCGCCGTCTCCGGCATCGTCTGGGCGTACAACGGCTTCCAGTCCCCGCTCAACCTCGCAGGCGAGGCACGCGACCCGGGCAAGTCGCTGCCGAAGGCAGTGATCGGCTCGATCGTGATTGCCCTGGTCATTTATGTTGCCCTGCAGATCGCCTTCCTCGGCGCCATCCCGGCGGGGGATCTCGCTGGCGGCTGGGGTGGCCTCGGCTACAACTCCCCGCTGGCGGACCTGTCGCTCGCCTGGGGACTCAACTGGCTCGCGCTGCTGTTGTACGCGGATGCCTTCGTCTCGCCGAGTGGCACTGGAATGATCTACGCCGCGACGACCTCCCGGATGATCCACGGCGTCCAGGAGAACGGCCATCTGCCGTCGATCTTCGGCCGGGTGGACCTGAAGACGGGTATCCCTCGCCCTGCGCTGCTGCTGAACCTCTTCATAGCCTTCCTCTTCCTCGCGGTCTTCCGAGGCTGGGGCTCCCTGGCCGAGATTGTTTCGGTAGCCACCGTCATCTCGTATGTCATCGGACCGGTTGCAGTGATGGCCCTGCGCCGCCTTGCACCCGACCTTCCCCGCCCGGTGAAACTGCGCGCGATGCCGGTGATCGCCCCGGTCGCCATGGTCTTCGGCTCGCTGGTGCTGTACTGGGCCCGCTGGCCGCTGACCGGCAAGGTCATCGTGCTGATGGCCGCAGGCCTGCCGATCTGGGCCTGGTACGAGCTGCGCAAGCCACTGGCCGAACTGAAGTCGCACCTGAAGGCGGGCGCGTGGATGGTCGGCTACCTGTTCGTCATGGCCGGCGTCTCCTGGGCCGGCGGTTCGGAGTTCGGCGGCCGGGGCTATCTGCCTTCGGGCTGGGACCTGCTGGTGGTCACCCTGATCGCTCTGGCGTTCTATGCCTGGGGTGTGAGGAGCGCCTGGAACAGCCCCGCTCTTGAACAGGTCCGCCAGGAGCTGGCAGCCCCGGGCGAGCCGGACGAGAGCCGTCCCTCGGTTGATGCCGACTTCGGTACCGGTAGCGGTGGGGAGGACGTGGTGTTCAGCGGTGGCCTGTCCGCCCACTGACGGCCTCCCGGCAGGCGGAGCCAACTCTCTCGCCCCACCCTCACTCCCAGGGGTGATCCATGTCGCAGCCCTCCGACAGCCCTCTAGCTGTATTGACCACGAGCGTTGTTGACAGGCGTAGAGCTTGATCCTGGCGAAGACCTCCGGTGTGGTGGAGGTGTCTAGGCTCCACACCACACACGGAGGTCTTCGTGTCCCACCGTATTGCCCGGCTGACCGTGCACAGCAGGCGGACCCTGGTCGACCGCGTCCAGGCAGCCCGGTCCGTGGCCCACATCGGGCCGAGATGGGCATCCCCCGCGCCAGCGCCCACAAGTGGGTCCGAAGCTGTCGCGCGGAGGCGATGCCGGCCTGCGCGGCTGACCCGGGCGGCCGCACACCACCCCGAACCGCACGCCCACCGACACCGAGGCTAAGGTGTGCGACCTGCGACGCGAGCGGAAGCCGGGCCCCGCCCGGGTCGGCCCCATCCTCGGCCTTGCACCCTCGACCGTCCACCGGATCCTGGCCCGCCACGGCCTGCACCTACTCGCCTTCATGGACCGGCCCAGCGGCCAGGTCATCCGCCGCTACTCACGCGAGCGCCCCGGCGAACTCGTCCACGTCGACGTGGAGAAGCTCGGCCGGATCACCGAAGGCGGTGGCTGGCGGGTCCATGGCCGGGCCGGGAGCTGCCACGGCAAGACCGGCGGCGGCTTCGACTACATCCACTCCGAAGTCGACGACCACATCCGCCGCGCCTAGAGCGAGGTCCACCGCGACGAACGGCCGCCACCTGCGCAGACTTCCTACGCCGGGCGGCGGCCCGCTTCGCCGAGCAAGGTATCGACCACATCGAACGGGTCCTGACCGACAACACCTGGAGCTACCGTAGGTCAAGCCTGTGGCGGCAGGCCCTCAACGACCTGGGCACCACAGGAAGGCTCACCCGTGCCTACCGGTCACAGACCAACGGCAGGGTCGAACGCTTCAACCGCACGCTGGCCGACGGAATGGACTCTGAGGCCAACCCCCGTTCAGCGGTGTCAACAACGCTCGTGGTCGTACACCTAGCTGTCGCATGCTGCTGAGCTGCGCCACCGTCCTAGACACTGCGGGTGCCGGAGCCATTGTCGCCAGCTGCGCCGCCTCCCCACCGTCCGGCGCCGGCAGTGCGCCCGTCGGGCTCGGTGCGGCCAGTGAGGTACCGAGCGGTGGTGGCGCTGTGTACGCCGACCAGAAGATCGTGGTCACCCAGCCGGCCGCTGGCCAGTACAAGGCCTTCAGTGCCTTCTGCACCTACAGCGGTGTCTCGTGGACGACGTGAGGAGCAGTCTGATCGAGTGCTCCTGCCACGGCAGCACCTTCGCGATCGTTGACGGCACGGTGAAGGAGGGGCCGGCGTGGACGGCGCTCCCCGAGCGCAAGGTCACCCATCAGGACGGCAGGCTCCAGGTCACGAAGGCCCGATGGCGGACGCGCGGTGGCCCCCGGCGTCCCTCGCCGGGTGTGTGACAGGCGCCACCGCGCGGTTGGTCCGGCAGGGCGCGGGCCACAGCGGCGGTCGATGGAGCGGCGGGCCCGGCGGCGGTCGATCAGTGCCGTGCTCCCGAGCAGGAGGGGGTCCGCTCGGGAGCACGGCATGATCCGGTGGCACCGCCCACCGGCCGGGATCCCCGCACAGGGAGGGTTACGGGGATCCGGGATCAGGGGTCTGGCTGGTGTAGCCGGACAAGAAGGCGGCAGGCCGGGGCGGTCAGCCCCGAGATGTCATGCGGACACGCTCCGAAATATCCTGCGGAAGCCGGGTCCGTCCTTCGTGAACCACCCTGCCAGATCGCCGTAAATCCTGGAACCGAGTAATTAGCGCAATGGGGAGATGGTGGTCACCTGGCCCAGGGAGCAGGCACAGCGGCGATGAACTGTGGGAAACCGCACCGACCGGCTGCCCATTCTGTACGGATCCGGTACGCACGCCGGATTTCTACCGGCAGCATTCGGGAGACCAACCGGCTATCATCAAATTTCCCTCAAGAAGCTTGCCCAGGAAAGGCGCACCTTCGTAGGGTTTGCCGCGAGTGGCCCGTCAGAACGCGTCACCCACTGGAGAGGACGCCGGCGCGGCAATCCCGCCCGGTGGTCGCGAGGTCTGTGCCTGAGCGCCGGCCGACGCAATCCGTCGGCCGGCGGGCGCGGTGACCGGCGCGGCCGCCTCGGCAGATTGCTCCCCTCCCATCGGCCGGACTGAAACCTCGCAAGCCGACCCCCTGTTCTGCGGAGCAGCGACTCCATGCTCGCCGACCCACCGAGCGAAGCGGCAGGGCCGCGGGTGCGGGCGGGCCGGAATGTTACCGAAAGCTCCGTGAAGCCATGAGCTCTGAAGATGCCGAAGACCCCACGGTCGCGTCCGGCCGCGCTGTCGCCCTTGCAGCGCTGCAGCGGGCCAGCGCCCGAGCCCTGTACGGCGAGGTCGGGCGGGCCCGCGAACGTGGGGTGCCGTGGCGTGACCTCGCGGCGACGCTCGACATGCCGGCCATGACACTGCACCGGCAGTTCAGCTCCGGTCGCGGCGTGGTGGCGGTCGGCCCGAAGGACGCGGCCGACGGGTTCGAGCTCGGAAACCATCGGGCAGTCCTCGGCAGGTCACCGGTCAACTCCTCCGCCACGCGCCCCAGGACGGCCACGGAGCTCTGGATGGACGGTGACCCGCCCTCCGCATTCGATCGCTTCGTCGGGCGTGAATCCGAACTGGCCGACCTTCGCTCACTCTTCAGCAGCTCACGACTCGTGACCCTCACCGGGCCGCCCGGAGTCGGCAAGACCCGGCTCGCGCTGGAACACCTCTCCCGGGTCCGGGCCCCCGGGGACGCCCCCGTGCGGTGGGTGGACCTCGCGCCGCTGCCGGACGTGGCTCTGGTGGGCCCGGCCGTGGCGGCCGCCGTGCACGCGGGCCTCCTCTTCACTGGCCCGGTGGACTCCGTCGTCGCGGAGCGTTGCGGCGAGCAAGCGGTACTGATCGTGCTGGACAACTGCGAGCACGTGGTCGACGGTTGCGCCGACGTGGTTGAAAGACTGCTGGTCCGCTGCCCGCAACTGCGTATCCTGGCGACCAGCCGGGAGCCGCTGCGCGTCCGCGGCGAAGTCAGCTTCCCGGTACCGCCGCTGCCCGTAACCGCCGATCCTCCCGACCGAGCCGCCGCCGTCCGGCTGTTCGCGGACCGGGCACGAACGGCGGACCCCGCTTTCGCCCTCACCGAGGAGATGACCGCGACGGTCGCGGAGGTGTGCGCCCGCCTCGACGGCCTTCCGCTCGCCATCGAGCTTGCCGCCCGGCAAGCGACGGTGCTCCCGCCGGACCGACTCCTTCCGGAGCTGGCGCGGCGCCTGGACCTGCTGGTGAGTCGCTTGCGATGCGCCCCTGACCGCCATCGAAGTCTTCGTCGGACGATCCACCGCAGCTACGACCTGCTGGACCCCGAGGAGCAACGGGTCTTCCGGGCGCTGTCGGTGTCCCTCGGGAGCTTCGACGCGGATTTCGCCGCCGCGCTGTGCCGCGGCGAGCGGCCGACGGCCGCCGTCTGGCCTGTTCTAAGCAGCCTGGCGGCCAAGTCCCTGCTGATGCCAGACCCCCCGGGCCGGTTCCGCGTTCTCGAGTCGTTGCGAGTCTTCGGGATGGAGAAGCTCCATGCCGCAGGTGAGCAGGCCGTTGTGCACGAGCACCTCCTCGCATGGGCGGCGGAGCTGGCCGAGGGCATGCTGATGGGGACGGATAACCGCGAGGCCATCGGCAGTGTCGACGCCGAACGTCACAACCTGCACCACGCCGTCCGAATCGCCGAGAAGTCCCGTGACCGGCGGCTGCCACTTGTGGGGGCGGCCCTTGCCCTGTGCTGGGTCCGTCGCGGAGACCATCAACTCGCACAGCACCTGACCAAGCGTCTGTTGGGGACTCAGGCGCGTAGTTCGCCGGGACGCGCCCACCTTGAGTCCGTGCGGGCCTTCGCCTCCTGCATGCGCGGTGATACCACCGAGGCGTTCAGGGCCGCCCGGTCTGCGCTCGACCTCGCACAGACCCTTTCGCACCCCGAGTTGACGGCCCGCGCGCTTGCCGCGCTGAGCCGCGCACACAGCGGCCTGGGGGAGCATGGGAGGGCGCTGGCCGCCGGCCACCGCCAGGTCGCGATGCTGCGCCCCACCCGCCGAGCCCTCCCCCTGGCCACAGCCCTCAACGACCTCGCTTGGGTTTCCCTTCCTGCAGGGCTCACCGACCAGGCCAGGCACCACGTTGAGGAGGCGCTGGTGCTCCTGGACCCGGACAGTGCGCCCGAGGCGTTCGGTACGGCCCTGCATACGGCCGGCAGCGTCGCACTGGCCGCAGGCCACTTCGACCAGGCCGCTGTGCACTTCAGTACGTCGCTCTCTCGGGCGACGGCCGACACCGACACCACCCTCTACAACCTGGAGGGACTCGCGGTCACTGCCCTCGCGACCGGCGCTGTCGAACGCGGGCTCCGGCTGGCCGCTGCGGCGGCCAGAGTGCGGAAGCAGACCCGGGTCGCCAGCACACCGTGGTGGGCGCGCATGCTGTCGGACTTCGTCGACCGGGCCCGCGCCTCGCGGCAGCCCTCCCGGACGGGCGCCACTGACCTGAACCTCGAAGAGGCCATCCGCTACGCCCTGCGATGCGAGCCGGCCGAAGCCCTCGGTACGGGGGCCGGCCTTACCCGCCGCGAGAGCGACGTGGCAGAGTTGGTCGCGCAGGGCCTGACGGACCATCAGATTGCCGCGCGCCTGCACATCTCGACTCGTTCGGTGTCCAATTACATCACCAGGATCCGGACCAAGCTCGATCTGCCGACACGGATCCATGTCGCGACCTGGGTCGTGTCCCGCATGCCCGCCCGTCGCGAGGGAGCCGCTCCGGTCTCGGGGGTAACCCTGCGAGCTTCGAGATGAGCAGAATGACACCGAGCTCTCCGAGCCGTCTACGGGGCCGGCGGGCGGGCCGCTTGCCGGACTGATCAACCGTGGCAGGGCCCTACTACGCGAGAACCCGGTGCTAGACGGTCACGACGATCCGCCCTGGAAGACGTGTCGGCAACTCGGCCTCGACGCCCGCGCCTTCGACCCGACGGGCGACCGGCCGGCCGCCGCTCTCGTCCGCCGGGCCGAAGGCGGTGTCGGTGCCCAATGCTGGTCGGTATGTGTCGGCTCGGACTTGCCAGTGACCGCCCTGTGGGTGCCACCTCGGAACAGATCGGCTTCGTCCGGACCATGACGAGCGGTACCCGGACCGGCTTCGGCTCCCTGACCGCCGACGGTGGAGGCCGCGATCGCCTGCTGGTTTTCCTCGGGCAGGCGTCCGATGTCACCATGCGTGACGTGCTGCGGGTGTGCGAGGTGCCGATGGTCTTCCTGCACTCCTCCGCCGGCGCCCTCCGTGACCATCCGCGCAACATCCCAGACGAGGTGCTCGCCGGGTTGCCGGCCAACGGCGGTGTCGCGATGGTCACCCTCGTCCCCAGGCTCGTCTTGTCCGAGGACGTCGGGTGGACTCTCGCAGCCGACAGGCAGCTGCGTGCGCACGGCTTCTGGCTGCTGGTGCGCACGCACGTGGCGGCGGACTGCCGCCGCGCGCTCGAGGCCGGCCGCCCGCCCCGTGCCGCCACCCTCGCCCCCGTCGCCGATCACCTGGACCACATGCGGGAGATGGCTGGTATCGACCATCTCGGCATCGGCGGTGACCATGACGGCACCGCCGCCATCCAGTCCGACCCGGACGGCGTCTGCGGCCCCCCTCGGCTGATCGCCGGACTTCTCCTCCGCCGCTGGTCCGAGGCCGACGTCGCCAAGTTCACCTGGCGCAACGCGGTGCGTGTGCTGTGAGCCACCGAGGGCGTCGCTCGCGAACTCCGTTGTGGCGGACGGCGGTCCGCCCGCCACCGGCCGACATGTGGACGTGCTGAACGGCGGAACCGGTAGGCGCGGACAAACCCGCGCTGGGCGAATCGCGGGATTCGCCCAGCGCGGGTT
>NZ_JBHUSG010000094.1:0-11713 GCF_042673745.1 Kitasatospora sp. NPDC057015 | reverse complement strand
CTTGCTCATGTTGCTCTTGCCACTCAACCTGGACTGCTTCCTCCGGGACCCATCCGTCCCAGTATCAAGCTGCCCAGATCAATGGGGGAACTTCATTTGACCGCTCCTGACGGAAAACGGACAGTCCGCCAACCGAATTCCATCAAAGTGGTAGCGGTGCGTCAGTGAGCGACTCCAGGATGTCCCCATGAGCGTGCCACCACCTCGCGAGCCGAAGGGCTCCCCGTCTGCAACGCTGAGCCATAACGGCGCGAAGGGCCGGTTCGGGGTCTCCTATATACGATCGATAGCCAGTCAAGTCGGCGTCGGGTTCAACGAGACCTCGCCCGACGAGGACATGTTGGCGATCGACGGGACCATCGAGTTCGCGCTCGCTCCGGCACGGGTCCAGGTCAAGTGCACCTCGCGGTTCTCCATCACGGGCAACAGTGCCACCTGGCAGTCCGAACTGCACTGGCGTGAACAATGGACGCAGAGCAAGCTGCCGGTCTACTTCGTGCTCGTCATCCTGGACTTCGACGAGCGCCCCCGGTGGATCGAGCACCATGCCGCCGGCACCAACCACACGGCAGCAGCCTTCTGGGTGCGGGTCAACGAGACTGCTACCGGCGACAAGATCCGCATCCCGAAGTCCCAGCGCCTCACTGCCGACACCATCGAGCAGTGGCACCAGGAGGTGGAGGCGTGCTTCCTACCAGCAGCCTGAGCCCGGCGGCAGTGAGGTTCCCGACCCTCGCTCAGCTCCGCATCTACATGAGGCACTCCGGTTGGGCGAGCCAGCCGCCCGGGATCGGCGGCTCCGTCTGGACGAACGGCGAGTCGAAGATCGGCATCCCGGCAATCACGGGAGACGACCTTGTCATCGCCAAGGCGGTCCTCGACCGGCTTGCCGCGCACGAGCGGACCGTCGCCACCACGCTTGCGCCACGGATCCGGTATCACCAGATGGACGTCACGTACCTCCGGGCGGCCAGCGACTACCGCATCACGGACACCATCCCCTTCGAGGCGGCATCCACCGTGATCGGCTCCGCCCGAAAGCTTCTGCGGGCCGCTGGCACGACCGCGTGGCACGAACGTGGCGACATCGGTGGGAACTACGCGCGGCGCGGGGACGAGGTCCTGAAGAAGACGCGGATGGACCACACCCAGCAGGGCTCGTTCATCATTCCGCTCCTCGTACCGCTCTCCGAGCCCGAGCAGCCCGCCGGCGAGCAGCTGATCCTGCCGAACCTGGAAGTACTGACAGCTGCGCCAGAGCCCTTCGAAAGGCGTGTCACAAGGACGTTTGCCCAGTCGATCATGGCGGTGAAGGAGATCATCGTCGAGCCGGAACGCTCGCCTACCATGAGCGACCTCCACGCGGTAGTGGCGCGCGGCGTCAGCAGGGAGTTCTGCTCAGCCCTGGCACGGATCCTGGCGGAACCGGCCATCGGCGAGTTCGAGACGCGGTTCGGCTGGGCGGAATCGCATCCAGCCCCCGCGACCATGCCTGCTTCCGTCTCGATCGACGGCGAGGCGTCCCAGAAAATCGAGGACGCTGCCACGCAACTCAAGCAGAGTCGCATCGACGCCCGCTCGATGTTCTCGGGGAGCATCGTCGAGCTGCGACATGTCACCGACGAACCGTTCGGCTCCGTGACCATCTCAACCGTGCGCCGCGGGCGAACTTCCGAGATTCGGGTCCGCCTGCCATTCGACCACTACCAGGAGGCCGTCTCCTGGCACCAGGCCCAGCGCGCGGTAATCGTGGAAGGCGAGGTCCGCACCGGAGTGGGCCGGCGACTCGTCGTCGACGACCCGGTCACGTGCCGACCGATCGATGAAATCCTCCTGACCATGACGTGACCGATTCGAATTCGAATCGACCCGGGCCGCGCTCACATATGGTGGCCTCCAAAGAGCCGGGCCAGGCTCAGCAGCCAGGCATCGACCGACTGCGGCAGGCCTCAGGGTATCCCCTCTCCCGCCTCAGCCTGCGCCCGACGAAGTGACGGAATCCCTCACGGGGAAATGCGGTACTCAGAAGGTGCGGGTCGAGGTTTATCTCGACCCGCACCATTTCTTTCACCCGGGCAGTAGGCGCCTCACAGCCCCAAGACCTGGCAGACGGACGTCTTCGCCTCAACCGGTGCTTGGCTCATCGCAGCTGTCAGTGATCTTGGCGGCCAGCGCCTTGATCTGCTTCTGTGAGACCGGGGTGCCGGTTCGGGACAAGGCCTTCAGGCGGATCTGAGCCTCAGTCCTTGCCGCCTGGGCCTCGTTGCTCCGGCGGGCGACCAGCGCGGCGTCTCCGTCGGCTTCGAGCGCTCTCCGGCACTGAGCGATCTTCGCGTCGCTCGTCCTGATGACGCGTCGAACATCCTCCAGTTCGGAACCACTCGTCCCAACCTGATCGACCTACCACCATGCTCACTGGCAACCACATCTCCGCTGACGACCGATCAAGTAGCTGCTTGAGCAGAGCGCGAAACAGGCCACCGGTACCAGGGGTTACACGGCTGGAGGTCGAACCCGTCGGATCGGGCTAGTGGAAACCTCTCATCATGACATTCCCATAGATTCGCGGCCGTCTTTCTGGCAGTGTGCATATAGAGCGAGGCGCGGGCAAGATCCGCGTGATCCATGGGGGGCTGTGTGACGGGAACGAAGGGCGGTTCCGTGAACCTGCTGTTCGGCGAGGCCGATGGACGTATCCGCATTGCCGTGGCCGGAACCCCGCAGGGCATCCACGCGCTGTCCGTACCGGTGCGACGCGATGGCGCGAATCGTGCGCCTCGCAATCGCCAGGGGCTGTTGAGCATCAAGGAAGCGGACTTGGTCGCAGCCGCGACGCAGCCGGCCTACCAGGCGCCGCAGCACATCGGCACCCGCGATCTGATCTGGGTGCTGTCAGCAAAGCGGCGGACCTGGGCGACGATTGTTGCCAGGTTCGGCACCAAGGCGTTGGACATCGCCCTTTCGCTGGTCCGCGCCGGGGGCGTTGTCTTGCGTTGTGAGGTCGACGACGACCTGGAAATCGCTGGACCGCTCTCGTGGCGCCTGTCGCATTCCTGGGCGCTGCAAGCGGAGGAGCTGCTGCAGGAGCTACGGGGACAGCGGGACCCCGACGAAGTACGGGGAGAACTGCTCGACCTCATGGAGGCTGTCAGGGAACTCGGTCAGGAGCGGGAGCTGCTGACCCGCTGCCAGGCTGGTTCGCCGCTTCGTGTTCCCGCAGGTACCGCCACGGCGACCGAGGCCTGGTCCGCCTACGAGGCGGCGCTGCGGGCTGCCGCGCATTGGTGGCCCCGTCATCGGACCGGACAGCGCATGACGGCCAAGGAGTTGGCGGGCCTGGCCCTTGGGGGTTCGAAGATGTGGACGCCCGCTCGGCAGGCGGCCTTCGAGAATCTGGTCGCGATCAGCTTCGACCACGCGGTCGACGAGGCCGACGTGGACATCCGCGTCAGGGGGCCGTTGAGCTGGCGGATCGGCCCGGTGGCCGCCGATGCTTCGGTGGCCAACCCCTGGGTGGCCCTGCCGGCCGGTGCCCTGCGGTTGATCGGTGAGGTGGAGTACCGTGCGCGCGGCGTGTTCCTGATCGAGAACTCCGATACGTTCGAGCGTGTGTGCGCGATGGCGGACATCACCTCCCAGTGGCTGTGCATCTGGGGGCACGGTTACGTCGCGAACCAGCTGGTCTCGTTGTTGGACTGGCTGCGCCCGGCTCGTCTGGCCGTCTGGGGCGATCTCGACGCGGACGGGGTCGCGATCGTTGACGACCTCTCGCGGCGGTTGGGCCGACGCGTCCACGCGGTGGGCATGGACGCTGAGCTGTGGCGGGCCGGCCCCTACCGCTGGCAGAAGCCGGAGGCGTATCCGAAAGCGCGAGCGCTGGCAGCGAGGATGGCGGAGGAGGGCCCGGCCGACTTGCGGGCGCTCGCGGCGGAGATTGCGACGAGCGGGGAGTCGCTGGAGCAGGAACCGCTGCACGAGAGGGTGCTACCTCATCTGGCAGCGCTGCTTGAGCAGGTGCCGGACGATGTCTGAGCAGATCGCGTTCGGTGACGACAGTGACAAGGCCGATCTCGACGCGGCTGTCAGGCTCGCCAACTGGCGGGCCTTCATGGCCCCTGTAGCCGAGGACGCTGGCGCGGTAGCCACGCACCCGGAGGTGGCAAGGCTAGCGGTCGCGATCCTCAACGTGTTCGCGGAGCACTCCGGGCCGCACGGCCTGACCAAGGCTGAGGTCGTGCAGGCGCTGGCAGGCAACTCGCAGGGCTGGTCGCAGGACCTGGTCAACCGGCGTCTGAGTGTCCTGACTCAGCTCGGATTCCTCGAGCCATACATTCACAAGGCCCACCAGGATCGCTACGTGGTGCGCCCGGCCGGGCTGGCGGGGGCGCTGGCGGCTGAGCGGCTCGCCGAACACGGCGGTGTGGATGAGCTGATCCTTCTGCTGGACCGGGCCAGGGCCATGTTCGACCGCAGCCATCCCGATCCGGACGCCGCACTGGACTACCTGGTGTCGTGCCGCAACGCCCTGCGTGTGTTCGCCCTGGACCTGCAGCGCCAGGTCGCCATCGGCACGCCCGCAGAACTGATGCAGTCCCAGCGGCAGCACGACCACCAAGGTTTCACCCGCCAGGTCGCCGACCTGAATAAACTCGTCACCGAGCGCTTCCGCGGGGACTGGGCGCTCGAGGAAGCCGCCGCCGCACTCATCGAAGCGGAGCAGTTCTACCGCCAACAGCTCATGGCGGCTGCCGACAAGGTCGTGGAGCAGGGCGGCGACAGCCTCAACTTCGATGTCCTGACCGTCGCCGAGTACACCGATGCCGCGTTCAAGGGTCACATCGCCCTGCTGTCCCGGCTCGGCACCGCCCTGGTCGCGGACATGCCCGCCGTTTGGATCGAGGCGTCCGCGCTGTTTGAGACCGTGGAGGGCTTCGCTCCCCGCTCACGTGGGCGGGTCCGTCCGCCGCTTCCTGACACCGGCGACGACAGCGACGACGTCGATGCGCTGCGGCGGGCCGAGGTGGCGTACGAGGGGTCGCGAGAGCGCCGCCGGTTGGTGGCCGACGAGTTGCTGGCCGGCAACGACGAGGTCGATCTCTCTCCGGCTCTGTATGCGGCCGGCTGGCCTGCAGCTGCGGCGATCATTACGGATATGCTGGCACTGGACGGTGATCCCGCGGAGCCTTACACCGTGACGGTCGAGGATCTGCTGCTGGCTGACCCGCATGCCCGCGTCACCTATCTGCACCCGCTTCGCCTGCACCGCACACCGGCTCAGCCGCACGTCTCCTATGCGGAACGGGACACATGAGCGACGCTGAACCTCAGGAGGACGGTCCCGATCACAATGTCGCCTTCCAAGCTGCGCTGCTGCTGGGGCGTCTGCGCCTGTTCCAGGTGGTGCCCGCTACGGTGCCCGGGCCGGTGATTGCGACGGCCGCCGCCGCAGCGGCAGGGGTGGGGCGCCGACTGATCCGCATCACCAGTGGCCCGAACGGAGCGGACAGACTAGTCCTGGGCTGGGAGAGCGAATCGGCGCCATCCGCTGATCCCGCAGTGCAGGCCTCGCGGCTCGGTCTTTCCCCGATCCCCACCCTCGTGTGGGCCGTGTGCCTGCGAGCGGGCTGGCCGGAGCCCGATCATACGCCGTTCCCTGGTCTCCCATTCGAGCGTGCCCGGATTCTGGAGCTCTGCGTCGGGCTCGGGGCCGACCGTGAGTCCGTCGAGCGGGCCATTGACCGGACACTGCCCAGTTCAGGGTTGATCGCCGTGGGCGGCGGCGATCTGCGGCTGGGACCTGCGGTTGCGGCCCTACCCGGGACCGTGGTGGAAAGTCTTCGCCGCGGGCACCATCTGCTGCCGGCCCTGGGCGACAACATGTCATCACCCGGGCCGGGCCGTGCTGCCGCTGCCCACGCGGTTCCGGTCTGCGAGAATCAGGTGCCCAGCACGTCCGACCACCATGTGGTCCGCTCCGCAATCGCCACGTTGGAGACCTCGCGCCGGGCCGTGCCGCGTCGCGACCTGCCCGGGCTGACGGACCCCGCGATCCGCTCACTGGCCGAAGCGGCGCTGCTGCCGTGCGGGCGCCAGCTCATGCAGACCGCCGACGGCAATTGGACCACCGGTTTCACCGACCCGACCGCCGACGCGCTCGCGGACGAAGGGTCAGGCACACTCACGGATGCAGAACGGGCCGTGCTGGCCCTGGTTCTCCTGCATACCGTGGCGATCCCCCGCGCACGGGGCCGGCACCGGCACAGCCGCTGGACGGGCGAACCATACTCCGTCAGCCTCCAGGAACTCGCCAAGAACCGCGAGATACCCAAGGTCACGATCAAGGCCGCCCTGCGCGGCCTACGAGCAGCGGGTCTGGTCGCCGAGAGCACCACCGGCCACTACATCCCCGGCCCGGCCCTGGACCGTCTCCCCGAACACCGCAGCGCCTCGCTCTGGGAAGACCTGATTCTGGTCGGCCGCCCTGACGGGCACCTGGCTGCCGCCATCGTGCGCCGACGCAACCTCACAGATACGCAGCCCACGTACAGCCACCGCGTCCATGGCCACGAAGAGACGGACCGCCCGTGAGCAACCCGAGCAACCCGAGCAACCCGAGCAACCCGATGGTCCGCGGAAAGCGCGGAGTGATCGGCACCCGGCAGCTGATCGCCGTGCAGACGTTCGACATCGCCCGGCTGACCGCACATCCGGTCGCCATCATCCCCGGTGCCTTCGTGGCAGTGACCGGGCGCGGGCCCAAGGACTCCAACGAATCCGGTAAAACAAGCTTCCTTGCCGCCCTCGCGCTCCTGCTCGGCGACCCCGAATGGCGCATGGCGGCGGGCGGGTCAGTCCACGCGCCCAAGCTGCTGTTCGAGCCGGTCACGGCCGGGGCCTCCCCCGACCGGCACGGACCGGCTCATGTCGGCTACGTCGTGGGCGTCTTCGCCGAGCCGGAAGACCCGCAGAGCACCGCCCTCACCGTCTGGCTGCAGATATCCGCCAAACCGCAGCACATCGAGGTGCGCCACAAGCAAGGGATTCATCTGCTCGTGGACGGCGACGACCGCGAGCGCCATGACCAGGCCCCGGACTTCTTCCGCAAACTCGGTGGAAAACCTATGGGGCCCACCGAGTATGCCGAAGCACTGTACGGCCGCGCCCCGAGACTGCTCGCCTACATCGCCACACGCGGAGGCATACGGTCACGCCCCTCGCTGCTCAAACTGGACGCAGGCAACTTCACCCCCGCCCAGATCGGCGACGCGCTACTCTCGCTGACCGGCAGGGCCGGCATGCTGACCAACGACGTCGAGGCACGAAAGGCCCTGGCGCAAACGCAGTCGGACCTCGCCGCGAAGATCTCTCAGGCGGAGGAGTCCCACCGGGCGGAAGACGCGATCCTGCATTCCGTCGACGCCAGGGCCCGAGCCAGGCGCGAGACAGTACGAGCATCGGAGTTCCGCCGCTCCGCCCGAGCCCGCGCCGCCCTCGACACGCAGATCCGGGCACGGCGCATCACCGCCCAGCTCACCGCTGTACAGAGCGACCTCGATACGCTGGTACATCAGCACGACAAGGCGAAGACAGCACTTGCGGAGGCTAGGAACACTGCCCTCCTGCAGCGCACCGCCAAGGAAGCGCTGCTGGGCAAGACGGCCGCCGACCAGGACCTGGCAGAAGCGAACCGTGAGGAGGGAAAGCTGCGGGGTGACTTGAACCGGGCCGAGGAGGACCACCGACGCGAAAGTGAGCGTGCCGATGGCTACGACGGGCCGCCCCCCGGAGAAGTCGCCGACCTCGTGCAAAGCCACGAGAGCGAGCAGGTGAAGCAGTGCGCAGAACTCCATCTGGCCACCAGGCGCGTCGAAGCGTTGCGGGCGGAGCTCACCGAGGCCCAAGAGGGCAGGACCGGTGCGGCCGCCGTGGTCCTGCGGGCCCTGCTGTCCGAAGAGGTTGAAGCCGTCGGGCTGATGGCCGCCACCCGCGTCCACGCGGACGCACGCCAGGACTGGGAGGCCCGCCTGGCCCCCTGGAGGGACGCCGTGTGCATCGCGCCCGGCGACCTGGAACGCGCCACCGAGGCGGTAGCGGCGCACCCGGGGGCGATCCTCATCACCGGTCCGGCCTCACAGCCCTCAGCCGGCATCCTGCCCCTACCCGGCCCACGACCTGTGCCCGGGGGCATCCGTACCACCGACACGCTCGCTCTGCCGTTCCTGCACGCGCTCGCGCAGTCGACACGCGTGGACCACCCTCCCCACGTGTCCCTGCCCGGCCTGGGCGTCCACGTTATCGGTGGCTTCGAGCAGCCGATCGCGGGACAGGAGGACATCTGCGCGCACCTGCAGCGCCAGCTGCATGACGCTGAGAACCAACAGGGCAAGCTCGCTGTGACGGCCGAACTCCACCGCCGGCGGATCGCCAACCTGAAGCGCGACATCGAGCGGGCCCACGCGAGCGACCTCGCCCAGCGCCTCGGGCCAAAAGTCCGGGAACTGGAGGACATGCTAGCGGCGCAGCTGAAGGCCCTTCCCGGCCTCCAGAGCGCCGCAGATGTTGCGTCAGACACCGCTCACCGGACACAGGAAGCCTTCAGGACAGCCCAGGAGCGCGCCGACATGCTAGCCGATGCCCTGCGTGAGCTACGCAAGCAGATCGAGGGAGCTGAACGGAAGCGGGACAAACTGCGGGCGATGCAGGCCGACCCATCCACCGAGCAGGCGAGGGCCGACTGGACCGATTCACTCGACGACGCACTCGCAGCACTGAACTGGGCCTCTCTCCCAGAAGACGACCCCAATGCCGACCCGGCGGACGAGGCCGACACCCGGGCCGTCGTTCGGCGCGACCCCGCCCACGAGATCGAGCGCCGCACCAGCGCGGTCCTCGATGGCGAAGGACGGGTACGGCTCGCCGCCGCACTCACCGGGCTCGCCGCAGACAGCCGGACCACCGGGGTTGCCACACAGGAACTCGCGGACGCCCTGCACCACTACGAGGCGGACACCCCCGACCCAACCGGGCGGATCTTCCGCACCTCGCTGCAGGCACTGCGAACGTGGCTGGAGGAGAACGAGGAACGCGACGCAGGCGCCCGAGAACAGGTGGAAGCCACCCGACAAATGCGTGAGGACGAACGCACCTTCCTCCAGGACGTGGTCGACGAATCACGCCACGCCCTCGCTGAAACCCAGGAATCCATCCAAGAACGGGTCCAGAGCGCCCTGGACCGCATCAGTAAGACCCTGAACATCCTCAACGAGAAGGACATGGGCTACGGCGCCGATCTGACCTACAACATCAGTGCGCCGACCGCGGCCGAGGACCAGTGGATCTGCCACGTCGTGCCCCGGTGGCGGCGCAACCCCAGCGGCCCCCTTCTGCGCTACGACGCGCCCACCAACACTGCCCAGGAAAAGCTCTTCTCGATCCACCTCGTCCTCGCCGCCCTGCTCGCGGCACCCGACCCCCAAGGACGTGTCCTGATCCTGGACGAACTCGGCGATTCACTTGGCGCCGAACACCGCCGCGAAGTCATCGCTGCGCTGCGGGACGCCGCTCAGGAACACGGCATCACCGTCCTGGCCACCTGCCAGGACGGGCTGATGTCCGACGTGCGGCCGATGTGCGGACAGATCCTGCAATTCCGCTACCAGTCCAAGTCTGACGCCCTCAACCGCCCCACCCTCATGTTCGGCTACGACGCGAACCGGCAACGCATCACACTCACCCTCGACGACCTCGTCCGAAGCCGGTCCTGAGCCCCGCACTCCGGGCCGGAACCCTCAGGCCCGGCCAGCAGCGCACGGAAGCTCGACGCGACCTGACGCCTCGACCGAAGGCACCCAGCGCCGGCCCCCGTACCGAAGTGCAAATTTCACTCCGGGAGGTCGCGGCCTGGCCGAGGATTACCCGGTTCCACTCGTCGCTGAGAAACTCGGCGCTCCAATGGGTCTCCCCGGGTCGAGGTCGGCGTGGACGAACGCGGCGTGGTGGAGGGGGCTGGGGGCGCCGCTACGGTCGCCCGGTCCGTCTCGGCAAGAACCCCACCCGGCCCAAAACCCGGATCCTCGCCGCCGGCAACGACGCCTGCCGACTGCTGGAACGTCTCCACCAGAACAGGTCCAGCTTCCGGTCCGGCCCGCAGACCGAGGCCCTGCGGCAGATCATCGTGCAGAACTACCACTACGAAGCGGCAGGCCGCCTGAGCTGGCGCACCGCTGATGACGGCGGGCTGTCGCCCTCCTCCTGGATGATCGTCTCTTCCTACCACGGCGCGCTACATCCGCCGCGGGCACATCATCCGCTGGAAGGCTTCGCCGCCCATCTCACCGAGACCTGTGCCTCCGGCAGCGTCGACGTGATCACGGACGTGGCCACCACCTCGGCCGCCACGAACGATGGCCAGGCCCTGCCCGGCATCCACACCCGCATGGCACGTCGCGGGCTGCTGCCCGCCGAGCGCCTGGTCGGCGGCGGCTACACCTTTCTGGTCCACCTGGAAAGGGCCGCCCGCGAACACCAGGTCACTGTCACCGGGCCCCTGCCGGGCAATCCCACCAGCCAGCACCGCAAGAACGAGGGCTTCGACCGGGACGACTCCGCATCGACTTCGATCGCCGACAAGTCACCTGCCCACGGGGGCAGATCAGCCGGGGCTGGCACGGCCCCTACCCGACCTCCTCACCCACCGCGGCACCTCTGATCGTGGCGCGGTTCACCGAGAGCCAGTGCCAGCCGTGTCCCGACCGTCCCCGGTGCACCAAGGCCCGGGCCCGGAACGTGGGCTTTCCCCCACGAGAACTCCGCGACCTGCAGGTCCGCGCCCGCGCCAAGCAACAGACACCCGACTGGAAGGCCCGCTACGCGATCCGCTCCGGAGTGGAGAGCACCACCAACGAGTTCGCCCACGGCCACGGCATGCGCCGCCGCTGCTACCGAGGCAAGCCGAAAACCCACCTGCAACACGTACTCACCGCCATCGCCGTGAACATCGAACGACTCAGCAGCAGGCCAGCAACCGAGGCACCCTCTCCACCGAGACCACCAACCGCCTTCCAGATCTTCCTGGACCAGCAAGGAATTCCGGTCCAAGTCCTGGCACACCCTCGGCACTTGACCACGGTCCTCGACCCCAAGGTCCTCGACAATGCCCGCAAGGCCCACCCCCAGCTCGACTATGCGGACCACCCGATCGGGGCAGCCGACGGCGCCGAGCTGCTGCTTCACCTGACCGACTGGCCCGAGTTCACCCGCGTCGAGCCGGCCGAACTCGCCGCCCGCGTCGCCGTCCCCCGCGTCCTCGTCCGCCATGGCCTGAACCGCCTGGCCTTCATGGACCGCCCCACCGGCACCGTGATCCGCCGCTACGAGCGCGAACGCCCCGGCGAACTCGTCCACGTCGACATCAAGAAGCTCGGAAACATCCCCGACGGCGGCGGCCACCGTGTCATGGCCCGCCAGGCCGGCGAGGCCAACCGCCAGGCCACCACCGACCAGCGCAGCCCCTCCGGCACCCCCAGGATCGGCTACAGCTTCATCCACACCGCCGTCGACGACCACACCCGCCTGGCCTACAGCGAGATCCTGCGCGACGAGCGCAAAGAGACCGCCGTGTGTCGGCGTACACATGAACGTCCCCACCCACGTACGGGTGAAAAGGGACAGTTGTTGATGCGGTGAGACCTGGTTGCTCGGCACCCTGCTGGTA
>NZ_JBHUSG010000093.1:0-12024 GCF_042673745.1 Kitasatospora sp. NPDC057015 | reverse complement strand
GGGGGGGGGGGGGGGGGGGGGTGGGGTTCCCCCGCCATACCGCCCCCCCGGGGGGGGTTGGGGGGGGGGGGGGGGGGGGGCCCGGCCGGCGCCCGCGGCGGCACCGGCCGCGGCCCGGCGCCGCCGATCGGGCCGAGGGCCGGGCACGGCGGCCGTCCGGCGGGGCCGGGCCGTCCGGGCACGGCGGTCGACGCCCGCCGGCTCAGCCCTTGACGGCGCCCTGCATGATGCCGCCGACGATCTGGCGGCCCAGCAGGGCGAAGACCACCAGTACCGGGAGGGTGCCGATCAGCGTGCCGGCCATCACGATCGACTGGTCCTGGACGTAGCCCTGGCCCAGCGAGCGCAGCGCGACCTGCACCGTCGGGTTCTGCGAACTCAGGGCCACGATCGGCCAGAAGAAGTCGTTCCAGGTGGCCATGAAGGTCAGCATCCCGAGCACCGCCATGCCCGGCCGGGCGACCGGCAGCACGATCGACCGGAAGATCCGCAGGGAGGAGGCACCGTCCACCCGGGCGGCCTCGATGAGCTCGTCCGGCAGCGCCTGGATCAGGAACTGCCGCATGAAGAACACCCCGAAGGCCGAGACCAGCGAGGGCAGGATCACCGACGGCAGCTTGTTCTGCAGGTCCATCTTCACGATCACCATGAACAGCGGGATCACGCCCAGCTGCGGCGGGATCATCATGGTGCCGACGGTCAGGGCCAGCAGCAGGCCCCGGCCGCGGAAGCGCAGCTTCGCGAAGGCGAACCCGGCCAGGGTGGAGGAGAGCACCACGCCCAGCGTCACGGTGCAGGCGACGATCAGCGAGTTCACCAGCGCGGTGCCGATGGCGGCCTGCTGGAGCGCCTCGCCGATGTTGTGGAACAGGTTCGGGCCGGGGGTGAGCGCCGGACTCGCGGAGCTCATCTCGGCGTTGGTCCGGCTGGCACCCACCAGGGTCCAGTAGAACGGGAAGACGAACAGCGCGGTGGCGCCGATCAGAACGGCGTAGGCGAGCGGGCCGCCCTGCAGCGGCGAGCGCCTGCCGGTCCGGGCCGCGGCTGCGGCGCCGCGGGCCCCCGGGGACCGCCGGGCCGGCTTCTGGAGCTGAAGGATCGTCACGTCACTCACCGGTCCGTACGGTTGCGCCGGGCGGCGATCGCCGCGTTGACCAGGGCCAGTACCACGATCAGCAGGAACATCACCCAGGCGACCGCGGCCGCCCGACCGAGGTGGAAGAAGCTCCAGCCCTGCTCGTACATGTAGAGGCCGAGGGTCTGGTACTGGTGCGAGACCCCGCCGCCGGCGTTGCCCTCGTAGAGCAGCGGTTCGCCGAACAGCTGGGTGGCGCCGATGGTGGAGACCACCACCGTGAAGATGACGGTGGGCCGCAGCCCGGGGACGGTCACGTGCAGGAACTGCTTCCAGCGCGAGGCGCCGTCCATCGCCGCGGACTCGTACAGCTCCTGCGGGATCGCCTGCATGCCGGCCAGGTAGATCAGCGCGTTGTAGCCCGTCCAGCGCCAGGTGACGATGGCGGAGACGCCGATCTGCGAGGCCCAGGTGTTCGCCTGCCAGTCCACCGGGTTCAGCCCGACGGAGCTCAGCAGCCAGTTCAGCAGCCCGTAGTCGCGGCCGAACAGCTGCGCGAAGACGAGCGTGGCGGCGGCCACCGAGGTGGCGTACGGCATCAGCATGGCGACCCGGAAGAAGGTGCGCCCGCGCAGCCGGTAGTTGAGCAGGTGTGCCAGGCCGAGGGCCATGGCCAGCTGCGGGACGGTGGACAGCACCCCGATGGTGAAGGTGTTGCCCAGCGCGTTCCAGAAGAACGGGTCCTCCAGCAGGCGGGTGTAGTTCTGGAAGCCCACCCAGTCCATCTGCTGGGAGGTCTGCAGCTCCACCCGGTGCAGCGACACGTACGCCGTGTACAGCAGCGGGAAGAGGCCGAAGGCCGCGAACAGGACGAAGAACGGCGCCAGGTAGCCGTACGGCGCGGCGCGGCTGCCCCAGCGGGCGCGGGGCCTGGGCCCGGGCCGGGCGGCGGCCGGGCGGGGGCTGCTGGTCGTGGTGGTGATGGCCATGATGGTCCTTCGGTGAGCCGGGCGGCCCGGGCCGGTGGGCCCGGGCCGCCCGGTGATCCGGCGTCAGTTCCCGCTGGCCTTCTTGATGTTGTCCATCGCGTGCTGCCAGGCGGCGTCCGGCGCGGTGCCGGTGCGCTCCACCTCGCCGAGGGCGTCGGTGAACGCCTTGCCGATCACGCCGTCCTCGGTGCCGAGCACCTGCGCGGGCATCGCGGCGGCCGACTCGCTGAAGATCTGGCCGATCGGCGCGTTGTTGAAGTACGGGTCCTGCAGGGCCTTGATCTCACCCTGCGCGGCGGTGCTGGAGGGGAACGAGCCCTGCTTGGTGAAGAGCTTGACCTGCTGCTCCTTGGCGGTCAGCCAACTGATCAGCTCGGCGGCCTCCTTCTGGTGCTTGGAGGTCTTCGGGATCGCCAGGTAGGAGCCGCCCCAGTTGCCGGTCTTCCCCGGACCGGAGGCGATGTCCCACTTGCCGGCGAAGGCGTCGCCCGCCTGGCCCTTGATGTAGCCGATCATCCAGGCCGGGCAGCTCAGGGTGGCGAACTTGCCGGTGGTGAAGGCCTTGTTCCACTCCGGGGTCCACTGCGGGAGCTTGGCCGAGAGGCCGTCGGCGACCATCTTGGTGGAGTCGGCCCAGGCGCTCTTCACGGCCGGGCTGTTCTCGTACACGGCCTTGCCGGACTCGTCGGCGTAGCGGACCTTCTGCTGGCCGATCTCGGCGGTGAACATGCCCGCGGCGCTGTCCGTCCAGACGTTGCCGGGCTGCGCCTTGCCGACGTACTCCTTGCCGAGCGCGAGGTAGCCCTCCCAGCTGGACCACTTGGCGGCCAGCTCGGTGCGGTCGGTGGGCAGGCCGGCGGCCTTGAAGAGGTCGGTGCGGTAGCAGATCGCCTCCGGGCCGATGTCGGTGCCGGCGGCCAGCACCTTGCCGTCGGCGGCCTTGACCGCGGCGGCCTTCCACGGCACCAGGCCGTCGTTGACGGCGCCGGCGCCGACCGTCTTGAGGTCGACGAACTTGTCGGCCTGCTTCTGCATCACGCTGGCGACCCGCCCGACCTCCAGCCCCTGGATGTCCGCGAGCCCGCCCCCGCCGGCCAGCTTGGTCTGCAGGGCCTGCCAGTACTGGCCCTCGTCCTGGGTGTCGCTCTGCTTGATCGTGACGTTGGGGTGCGTCTTGCTGTACTCGTCGTAGAGGCCGGTCTCCTTGAACCCGAAGGTGCCGAAGAGGTCCACGGTGAGCGTGACCTTGCCGTCGGCGGCGTCCGTGGAGCCGCCCGAGGTGCCCGAGCTGCAGGCGGTGAGGAGGAACGTGGCGGCGAGGGCTGCGGTGCCGAGGGATGCGGCGGTGCGGCGGGCTCTGAAGGTGGGCATGGAAGCCTCCTGGCTTCGTCCGGTTCATCGGCACGGGGTGGGGGAGCGATGAGAGCGCTCTCGCTTGAGAGCGCTCTCAGGCGCTGTTCAGGAGATTGCCGGGCCACGCTGCCTGCCGTCAAGGGCTCGAAACCTGACCGTGACCTAGGGTGGCGGCGACCGAGCATAGGTGCCGCAAGAATTCGTGGCGGTTTCGAGCCGGTCTCGTCCAGATCATTGACGGTGCTCCGGACGGCCGCTACCTTCCGGTTTTTGAGAGCGCTCTCACTTATGACGCTCCATCACTCCACCGTCCCGGCCTCACCCCCACCCCATGAGGTGTCTCCGAATGAAGCCGCTACGCCAGCTCCGCCGGCCCACCGCAGCCGTGGCCGCGCTGACCCTGGCCGCAGCCGCCGCGCTGACCGCCACAGTCGCCACCGGCAGCGCCTCCGCCGCGACCGTCCCGGTCGGCCTCGGCGGATACCGCGACGCACGCCCGGCCGGCACCGTCGGCCCCAGCAACTCCGACGGCGCGCCCGTCACCCCCAAGGTCACCGCGCGGATGGCCGGAAAGGCCGCCCCCACCAACGACTGGTGGTCCTCGCTGATCTACCAGCGCTACGCGGGCAACCCGTACGGCGAGAACCTCTACGCCAACCCCTACACCTTCAAGGCCGGAGCCTCGGGGCTGGAGGTCGGGTACCCCACCAACGCGACCGTCACGCCCGACGGCCGCCAGTACGACTTCACCCACACCAAGGACCTCACCCTCGGGGTGGCCGGCCTCAACTCGCCCGACACCAAGGTCGACGGCTGGAGCGACTGGACCGTCACCCCGTACTGGGCGGACGGCGCCCACACCTTCAGCGCCACCATCGGCCACGGCCTGCCGTACGTCTACGCGCACGCCACCGGCGGCGCCGCCCAGATCACCACGGCCTCCGCGCCCGCCGTCTGGTCCAACCAGGGCAACGTCCTCGGCATCACCGTCGGCGGCCACACCTACGCGCTGTTCGCCCCCACCGGCGTGAACTGGGCCGTCAACGGCAGCACCATCAGCGCCAACCTCGGCGCCAAGGACTACTACTCGGTCGCCGTCCTGCCCAGCCAGGCCGACCTCGCCACCTACCGCACCTACGCGTACAGCTTCGTCACCGACACCAAGGTCGGCTGGGACTACCAGCCCACCGCCGGCACGCTGCGCACCACCTACACCGCCACCACCACCCCGCAGGAGGGCACCCAGACGGGCACCCTGCTGGCGCTCTACCGGCACCAGTGGCTGACCACCACCGACCCGCTGACCGCGCTCACCTACACCTCGCCCGAGGGCCAGATGAAGGTCCGCGAGGGCGCCTCCTTCAGCACCACGCAGACGGTCAACGGCATCCTCCCCTCGCTGCCGGACGCCGGCTCCTACGACCGCGCCAGACTCGCCGGCTACGTGCGCGACGTGGCCAACCTGCCCGACCCGTTCATGGGCTACAGCGACACCTACTGGGTCGGCAAGGCCCTCGGGCAGCTCTCCCAGCTGATCCCGATCGCCGACCAGCTCGGTGACACCGCCACCCGCGACAAGCTGATCGGCCTGGTCAAGGGCAAGCTGCAGACCTGGTTCACCGGCACCAACGCCTCCTCCTTCGCGTACGACAACGTGTGGAAGACCCTGATCGGCTACCCGGCCTCCTACGGCACCGACGCCGAGCTCAACGACCACCACTTCCACTACGCGTACTTCATCCAGGCCGCCGCCACCGTCGCCCGCTACGACGCCGCCTGGGCCGCCGACTCCGCCTGGGGCGGCATGGTGAAGGTCCTCGCCAAGGACGCCGCCAACGCCGACCGCAACGACGCCCGGTTCCCGCTGCTGCGCAACTTCGACCCGTACGCGGGCCACGGCTGGGCCTCCGGCCACGCCGGATTCGCGGCCGGCAACAACGAGGAGTCCTCCTCGGAGTCGATGAACTTCTCCTCCGCGCTGGTGCTCTACGGCTCGGCGACGGGGGACACCGCGATGCGCGACCTCGGCGTCTACCTCTACACGACCGAGGCCAAGACCATCGAGCAGTACTGGTTCAACGCCGACAAGCAGGTCTTCCCGGCGGCCTTCCAGCACGGTACGGCCGGCATGGTCTGGGGCAGCGGCGCCGCCTACTCCACCTGGTGGACCGCCGCGCCCGGCATGATCCACGGCATCAACGTCCTCCCGGTCACGGGCGGTTCGCTCTACCTCGGCCGTCGCCAGGACGCCGTCAAGGCCAACCTGGCCGAGCTCAAGGCCAACAACGGCGGCCAGTTCACCGACTGGCGGGACCTGCTCTGGGAGTTCGAGGCGCTCGCCGACCCGGCCGCCGCCAAGGCCGACTGGGACGCGGGGAACGCCGGATACACCCCGGAGGAGGGCGAGTCCAAGGCCCACACCTACCACTGGATCTACAACCTGGCCACCCTCGGCACCCTCGACCCGGCGACCACCGCCGACAGCCCCACGGCGGCCGTCTTCGTGAACGGCGCCACCCGCACCCACGTCGCGCACAACTACACCACCGCCGCCCGCACCGTGCGCTTCTCGGACGGCTTCACGCTCAACGTCCCGGCCAGGTCGACGGCCAGCGAGCGCGGCAGCTTCACCGACGGCGGCAGCGGCGGCGTCACCCCCAGCCCGTCCCCCACGGCGACGGCCTCGCCCACGGCGTCCCCGACGGCCAGCCCGACCGCGAGCCCGAGCCCGACCGCGACCCCCACGGTGCCCGCCACCACCGGCGGCACCTTCTACCTCCAGCCCGGCGGAGCACTGACCACCGCCACCGGCACCTCGGCGACCACCGCCACCATCGCCGCCGGCGGCGGGGCCAACCACGACGGCACGCCGTACCAGCCGCTGGTGCACCAGATCGGCAACGTCACCGCCACCCTGAAGCCCGGCACGGCCACGGACTTCGACCTGTTCGTGGACGCGGGCGCCGCCGTCGGCCTGGCCCAGCAGGTACGGGTCTCGTACGACCTGACCGGTGACGGCACCTTCGACCGGGTCGAGACCTTCCGGTACTTCGCCACCGACCCGGTGACGGGCTGGGAGCGGTACTCGGGGGCCGGCGCCGGGCTGCAGTCGGCCACCGGCACCCTCGGGAACCTGGTCAAGGGCACCGTCCGGGTCGAGATCTGGCCCGCCCTCGGGAACGCCGCCGCCCAGCTGCGGGTCGGCGCGAGCCAGGCCCAGGGGAGCGTCTCGGTGCTGCGGATCCCGTTCAGCTGAGACCTGCCGGCCGGCCCCGGGCGTGATGCGTGATCCCGCCCGGGGCCGACCGGCCCCGAGACCTGCGGCGGGCCCGGAGCGCGACAGCTCCGGGCCCGCCGTCGGCGTGTCCGGGGCCTGCTCCACTCCGGTCTGCTCCGGCCCGATCGGGCCGGATCGGGCCTGCTCCGCTCTCCGGCGGCCGGCCGTCAGGCCGTGGCCCGCAGCACCAGCCGGGTCGGGATGATGATCGAGGTCGGTCCGGAACTGCTCTGCCCGGCCAGCCGGCGCAGCAGGAGGCGTGCCATCAGGCGGCCCATCTCCTCGATGTCCTGGCGCACGGTGGTGAGCGGCGGGTCGGTCCAGGCGGCGATCGACTCCACGTCGTCGAACCCGACCACCGCGACGTCCTCGGGAACGCGCCGGCCGCGCCCGCGCAGCACCCGCAGCGCACCGGAGGCCATGGCGTCCGAGGCGGCGAAGACCGCGTCGAGGTCGGGGCGGCGGTCCAGGAGCTGGGTCATCGCCCGGCCGCCGCCGTCGGCGGTGAAGTCGCCCTCGGCGATCAGCTCCGGGTCGCCGTCGGGCAGCAGGTCGCGGTAGCCGTCGAGCCGGTCGATGGAGGACGTCTGGTCCAGCGGGCCGGTGATGGTGGCGATGCCGGTGCGACCGAGCGAGCGCAGGTGCTGGACGGCCAGGCGGGCGCCGCCCCGGTTGTCGCTGTCGACGTAGAGCAGCTCGCGGTCCGCCTCGGCGCCGGGCCAGCCCGGGCGGCCGCCGATCACCGTGGGCAGGTTGACCCGCCGGGCCATCTCGGGCAGCGGGTCGCTGTGGTGGAGGGAGAACAGCAGTGCGCCGTCCACGTGCCCGCCGGCCAGGTAGCGGCCGACCCGCTCGTAGTCCTGCTGGTCCTCGACGAGCAGCAGCACCATCTGGTTGTCGGCGGCCGAGAGCTCGCGGCTGATCCCCCGCAGGTGCTGGGCGAAGAACGGGTCGGAGAAGAGCCGGCTCTCGGGCTCGGCCACCACCACCGCGACGGCCCGGTTGCGGCGGGTGACGAGGGTGCGGGCGGCGAGGTTCGGGACGTACCCGAGCTCGTCCACGGCCTGCTGGACCTTGGCCCGCAGGGATGCGCGCACGCCCTCGCCACCGTTGACCACGCGCGAGGCGGTGGCCCTGGAGACCCCGGCCCGCTCGGCCACGGATTCCAGGGTGGGGCGCGGGACTGCGCCGACGGGCTGTTGCTCGGTCACCGGGGGTCCTCTCGCGTTCCGCTGTCCGGAGGATCAGACTATCGGGTGCGGGGGGTTATTGAGAGCGCTCCCACGGACTGGAGGGGTCGGCTGCCGGGATCCCGTCGGATCCCGCCGGGATTTCTCGCCGGCCGCCGCCCGCGGCGACCTCCCGCGGTGCTCCGGCCGCGGCGACCTCCCGCGGGGGGACGGGCGGTCGGGGCGTGCCGGGGGCGGCCGGGGCGCGTGACGGGGTGGCCGGGCCCGGGCGTCCGTGCGGCCGGTGCCGGGCCGACGACGCCCGCGTCCGATTTCCGCCAGTCGCCGCGCCTCCGATGTCGCAGACTGGAGGGCGTGATCGACGACGACATGCGGTACCGAGCCGTGGACAGCCGAGACTCCCGCTTCGACGGGGTGTTCTTCACGGCGGTCACCACCACCGGGATCTACTGCCGCCCGAGCTGCCCGGCGGTGACCCCCAAACGCGTCAACTGCACCTTCTACCCGACCGCCGCCGCCGCCCAGGGCGCCGGGTTCCGGGCCTGCCGGCGGTGCCGCCCCGACTCCGTGCCCGGCTCCCCGGAGTGGAACCACCGCGCCGACCTGGTCGGCCGCGCGATGCGGCTGATCGGCGACGGCGTGGTCGACCGGGACGGCGTCGCCGGGCTGGCCGGCCGGCTCGGGTACAGCTCCCGGCAGCTCCAGCGCCAGCTGACCGCCGAACTCGGGGCCGGGCCGATCGCACTCGCCCGGGCCCGCCGCGCCCACACGGCCCGGCTGCTCCTCCAGACCACCGACCTGCCGGTCACCGAGGTCGCGTTCGCCTCCGGGTTCGCCTCGGTGCGCCAGTTCAACGACACCGTCCGCGAGGTCTACGACCGCACCCCCAGCGGGCTGCGCGAGGAGGTGGCGGCCGGCCGCCGCGCCGTCGGCCCGGCCGGCGGCCTCACCCTGCGCCTCGCCTACCGGGGAGCCCTCGACAGCGACCACCTGATCGACTTCCTCGCCCTGCGCGCCGTGCCCGGGGTGGAGGAGGTCGTCCCCGGCGCGCGGCCCGGCGTCCGCACCTACCGCCGGACGCTCGCGCTCCCGTACGGGCACGGCATCGCCGAGGTCGACGGCCTGGCCCCCGGCGACCCCGCCACCCGGGGCTGGCTCGACTGCCGGCTGCGGCTCACCGACCTGCGGGACCTGACCACCGCCGTCCACCGGCTGCGCGCCCTGTTCGACCTGGACGCCGACCCGGACGCGGTGGACGAGCAGCTCGGCGCCGACCCGCTGCTCGGCGCGCACGTCCGGGCGCGGCCCGGGCTGCGCTCGCCCGGCCACGTGGACCCGCACGAGCTGGCCGTCCGCGCCGTGCTCGGCCAGCAGGTCACGGTCGTCGCGGCCCGCACCCTGGCGGCCCGGCTGGCCGCGAAGTACGGCGCACCGCTGCCCGAACCGAGCGGCGGCCTCGACCGGCTCTTCCCCACGGCAGCCGCCCTGGCCGACGCCGACCCGGCGGACCTCGCGATGCCCGCTGCCCGCAAGCGCGCGCTCACCGGCCTCTGCGCGGCCCTCGCCGAGGGCAGTGTGCGGCTGGACGGCGGAGTGGACCGCGAGCAGGCCGCCGCCGACCTGCTGGCCCTGCCCGGCATCGGCCCCTGGACGGTCGGCTACCTGCGGATGCGGGCCCTCGCCGACCCGGACGTCTTCCTGCCGGGTGACGCCGGCGTGCGGCACGGGCTGATCGCGCTGGGCGCCGCCGGCGACCCGAAGAGCGCCACGACGACCGCCCAGACCTGGGCCCCCTGGCGCTCGTACGCCGTGCACCGGCTGTGGGCCGCCGCCTCGGCCGCGGGCGCCGCCGCTGCCGAGAGCGCCGCCGGCATCCCGGAAGCCGGCACCGACCTTCCGCCCACGGGCGTGACGAACAGCAGGGCCGACAGGGGCGCGCCGCACGGCGCGGCCCGGCCGGCGGCCGAGAAAGCGGAGCGTGAGACGGCATGACCACGGTATTCACCATGATGGACAGCCCCCTGGGCCGGCTGCTGCTCAGCGGTGTCCGGGACGGCGACGGCCCGGCGGCGCTGGCCGCGGTGACCGCCCCCGGCCAGAAGGGCGCCCTCGCCGAGCCGGCCGACGACTGGGAGTACGACCCGGACGCGCTGGCCCCCGCCGTCGACCAGCTCACCGCCTACTTCGCGGGCGAGCGGACCACCTTCGACCTGCCGCTGGCCCCGGTCGGCACGGACTTCCGCCAGCGGATCTGGAAGGCCCTCGACGACATCCCGTACGGCACCACCGTCACGTACGGGCAGCTGGCCGCCGCGGCGGGGGAGTCGCCCCGGGCCGTCCGCGCGGTCGGCGGCGCGGTCGGCGCCAACCCGCTGCTGATCATCAGGCCCTGCCACCGGGTGATGGGGGCGAGCGGCGCGCTGACGGGCTTCGCGGCCGGCGTCGAACGCAAGCGCTGGCTGCTGGACCTGGAGAACGGGACGCTGTTCTGAGGCTCCCGGGCCGATCGGCCTCGGTCCCGACCGGCCTCGGTCCGGATCGGTCTCGGTCCCGATCGGTCTCAGTCCCCCGTGAACCGCATGACGAGAGAACGGTCGAGCAGGCACGACCGCCCCATCGCCCGGAGGCCCGTGAAGACCTCGGACTCGTCCGCGGTCACCTCCATGTCCTGGATCCGGTCGACCTCCGCGAGCATGAGCTCCACCCAGTACGCGTCGAACACGTGGGACGAGTGCGAATCGAGCCTGAACAGTGTGGGGAAGCGGTCCGGTCCGAGTCTCCACACCGCACGCCAGATCTCACCGTCCTCGAAGAACCGATCCAGGATCTCGTCCCGCGGGGCGGCCTTCCCCCGGCCGCGACGCCGATCCGTCCCCGTCGGTTTCGGGAGCGGCCTGACGAGCTCCACGGTGAATCCCACGGAGACCTCCCGGGGTGGACCGGTCGCGGTCGGCGACGGGGTTGAGTGAATCGAGTGCGAGTCCGCAGTTCGCCGGGGGCGCCGGTGCCGCCTGCGTGGTGCTGTTCGGCGCGGCGGGTCGACGCCGGTGGTGTGCCGGTGGCGATCGGGTCGGTGGCGACTAGGCCGGGGGTGACTGGCCGGCCGGCCGGGTGTCGCCGGGCGCCGGGCGCTGGGTGGGCTCGGCCGGGCCGGGGGAGGCGAGGGCCCTGGCGAGGTGCTCCAGCCCGGGCAGTGCGGCCATCACCGCGTCCCGGTCGGCGGTGGTGAGGCTGGCGAGGGCGTCCGCCATGCGGCGCTCGTGGGCCCGCTGCCAGTCCTCCAGCTGACGGTGGCCGGCCTCCGTCAGTGCGATCCGGGCCGTCCTGCGGTCCCCGGGGTCGGCCTGGCGGTCGACGAAGCCCGCGTCCAGCAGCTTGCTGACCAGGCCGCTCACGGTGTTCGGTGCCAGGCGTTGGCGGGCCGCCAGTTCGCCGACCCGGAGCGGGGCCGCGGCCAGCGTCTGCAGGAGCTCGATCTGCGCCATCGGCAGCGACTCCCACGGGTACTCCGTGCGGATGCTGCTGCGCAGGGCGCGCCGCAGGCGGGTGACGACATCGGTCAGCAGCCGGGCGCGCTCCACGGCGAGAGAGGTCTCGCGGTGGCCGGCGGCGCCGTCGAGCCCGCCGTCCGGCGTCTCCTCCGGAAGGGGGGGAGCGGTCGGATCGGAGCCGTCCTCCGAGGTGTCGGCGCCGGTCGGATCAGGAGTGGACTGTGACGGCATGGCGGACAGCGTATCCCCTGGGCCCCGGTCGGCCGCGGGCCGATCGACTCCTGAGGTGAGTCGTTCCGGCACGGAGAGTGTCCGCCGTGCCCGCCGGGCGCCGACGATGTGATCTGACCGCGCGTCAGCGCGACGGCGGGGCGGGCCCGGGAACCGTCCACCGGCCGCCTCGGAGCCTCCGAACCGTGCGTCGTAACCGCTCCGGGTGCTCCGGCACTTCCGGGCGGCCTCGGAGGTGGAGCGGGGACGCCGACGGGGCGGCGTACGCCGACGGGGTGTCGGGTGCGCCGCCCCGGGGGCGGGTCGGGCCGGGTGGGGGCCGGGGCGACTTGCGGGATGCGGCCCGCGGTGTCACGGGGGCTACTTCGGGTCCTGGTTGAAGGTGGAGGTGGACCAGCGGTAGCCGAGGGCGGCGAGG
>NZ_JBHUSG010000092.1:0-14034 GCF_042673745.1 Kitasatospora sp. NPDC057015 | reverse complement strand
TCCTCGCCGGTGATGAGGCCGTCGACGGCGGAGAACTGGCCGGTGACGCCGATCGCGGCGCGCACCGCCTGGGGAGCGGTGGCGAGGTCGTGGCCCGCGACCTGGGCCTGGCCGCCGTCGGCGGTGACGAGGGTGGAGAGGATCTTGACGGCGGTGGTCTTGCCGGCGCCGTTCGGGCCGAGCAGGGCGAACACGGACCCGGCCGGGATGCGTAGGTCGATGCCGTCGAGCACGGTCTTGTCGCCGTAGGACTTGCGCAGCCCGACGGCGGAGACGGCGGCGGGCGACTGCGGACCGGGGTTCCTGGGCGTGGGCATGACAGATGAAGGCATGGAGCCCTCCCGTTCGGAGGAAGAGGTGACTGGGGGAGTGGACCGGTCGGCGGAGCCGCTGCTCAGACCCGGGCGCGGCGCACGTCGATGTTGCCGTAGCGGGTACGGGCGCGGACCTGGACGGTGTCCTCGCTCTGCTCCGGCGGCGCGGAGTCGGCGAGCGTGTTGCGCACCTGCCCGTGGCCGGAGTTGACGTCGAGCCAGGCGGCCGTGCCCTTGCGGATGCCGACCTCGATGGCGCCGTAGGAGGTCTCCAGCTGGACGCTGCCGCGGGCGACCTCGGCGACGCGCAGGGTGCCGTGGGCGGTGGTGGCGACGACCGAGCCCTCGGCGCGGGTGATGCTGATGTCGCCGTTGGCCCCGCTCACCCGCAGGTCGCCGGTCGCGGCGTCGACGTTCGTGGTGCCGTGCGAGTTCTTCAGGACGGCGGCACCGTCGAGGGTGCCCACCCGCAGGCTGCCGGAGCTGGTGGTGATCTCGGCCGTGCCCTCGACCCGGTCGACGGTGATCGAGCCGTGGGAGGCGGTCAGCCGGAGCGGCCCGGTCGTGTCGAGGCGGACGTCACCGGACGAGGTCTTCACCCGGACCTCGCCGAGCCGGCCCTCGCCCAGTACCTGGGCCCATGAGCCGGTCACGTCGATGCCCGAGCCGGTGGGCAGTTCGACCGAGACGTCGACGGTGCCGGTGCGCCCGACGAGATTGCGGGCCTTGGGGGTCCTGACGGTCAGCACGCCGCCGGCGTACGTGACCTCGGTCTGGTCGGCCGAGCGCACGTCCTGGTCCCGCTTCGGGTCGCGGGGCTGGACCTCGACGACCGTGTCGAGCCGGTCGCCGGCGGTGAAGCGGATGGATCCGGCGTACACGTGGGCGACGACCGAGATCGGTTCGGGAGTGTCGAAAGAAGGCATGGCTGTACCGTCCTCGTGAGTCCTCGGGGTGTCCCCGCTGGTGGGACGCGGTGTGGGTGACGTGGTGCGTGAAGTGGTGCGGGTGACGTGGCGCAGGTGACGTGGCGCGGGTGCGGCTAGCGCACCCAGCCGGTGAAGCTCTGGCCGACGCTGCGGGCCCGCTCCGTCGTACCGGGCCGGCTGCCGCCGTCGACCGCGGCCGACACGGCCCGTACCAGCCACGCGTTGACCGAAAGGCCCTCGCGGCTCGCCGCCTCCTCGGCCCGCACCTTGAGGTGGGCCGGCAGGCGCAGGTTGACGCGGGCGGTTCCGCCCTCGTCGGTCTCGGCGGGTGCCTGCGTCCTGAGCGGTTCGACGGGTGCGGGGGCCGCGTCCGCGTGGCCGCTGCCGGGCGGCATGGTGACCACGAAGTCGGGGTCCAGTCCGCGCAGGCGTACGTCGACCGAGCCGGGGGCGAGCTCGCGGGTGATCTCGTCCATCGCGGCGGAGAGCACGTTGAGCATCGTCAGGCGGGTCGCCGACTCCAGCGGGGCGGTGAGCCGCTCGGCCAGCTCGCGGGCGTCCTCCCCACCGGCTTCGGCGGCCACCGCGAGTTCGCGGCGGAGGGTGTCGACATACGGGGTGAGGTCCATGACGCAATAGTGGCACCACTATGGCGCCATGCGCAAGTCTGAATGGCGCTTCGGGTGGAGTCGACGGTGCCATTTCCCTTGTGAACTGCGGAAACACGGAGGGGGCGAGCTGAGTCACCGTGGTGCCACCTGGCTGCGAGGGCCGTTCGGGGCTGCATGGTGGCGTCGGAATGACGCCTGGGTGGCGCCAGGTGGTGCCGTGTGGTGTCGGGCGGCGCCAGGGTGGCATCACCGGCAATGGGGGCCTGCCCGTTCCGGCCCTCGGAGGGTGCTGCGCGGTCCATCGTCGATGGACAGTCTCCCTGGCAGAGAAGCTCGTCAACCGAATACATCGGTGTCCGATATATTTGCTCCATGTCCACCGATCACCCCGCCGGCCTGCCGCTCCCGCCGGTCTCCCGCCTGCTCGGCAGCCGGCTGTTCGTCGAGCACCCGCGGCCGCGCGGGGTCGCCGGCTGGCGCCACGCGCACTGGCTGGCGGTCGGCACGGTCTGCCTCGGAGCGTTCCTGGGCCAGCTGACCGCCAGCATCACCGCGCTGGTCTTCCCCGCCCTGGAAGGGCACTTCCGGGCGGACCTGGCCACCGTGGAGTGGGTGGCGCTGGCGTACCTGCTCGTGTTGGTGGCACTGCTGGCGCCGGTCGGCCGGCTGTCCGACCTGGTCGGCCGCAAGACGATGTACCTCTGGGGGTTCGCGGTCTTCGCCGCCGCCTCGCTGGGGGCGGGGCTGGCCGGCAGCCTCTGGGTCCTGGTCGCGTTCCGGGCGGTCCAGGCGGTGGGCGGCGCGATGATGCAGGCGAACAGCGTGGCCCTGGTGGCCCGGGGCGTCCCGGAACGGGCGATGCGCGGTGCGCTGGGCGTCCAGGCCGCCGCCCAGGGGCTCGGACTCGCCCTCGGACCGACCCTCGGCGGGCTCCTGGTCCAGCACGCCTCCTGGCGCTGGGCGTTCTGGATCAACGTCCCGATCGGTCTGCTCGGCATCCTGGCCGGCTGGTTCCTGCTGCCCCGGACCCACCCGGGCGCCCCCCGGCCCGACCCGGGCGCTCGCCCTTCCGATCCCCGCCGCACACCCCTCGCGCCCGTGGCCCGCCGCCCGTCCGTGGTTCACGGTCCGTCCGTGGTCCACCGCCCGGCCACCGGGGTGCGGGCACGCGGGGGCGGGTTCGACCTGCTCGGGCTGCTGCTCCTCGCCGGTGCCTCGGGAGCGCTGCTGCTCGCGCTCTCCACCGCCTCCGGCCTGCCGCTGCCGGGCTGGGCGCCGTCCGTCCTGCTGCTCACCTCGGCCGCGCTCGCGGTCGCGCTGGCCCGGCAGGAGCAGCGTGCCGAACGGCCGATCATCGCTCCCGGACTGGTCAACACGCCGGGCGTCCGGGCCGGGCTGGCGGTGGCACTGCTCGGCTACCTGCTGCTGTTCTGCCCGCTGGTGCTGGGCCCGATGACGCTGGCCGCGCGCGGCGTCCCGGTCGCCAGGGCCGGGCTGGTGATCACCCTGCTGCCCGCGGCCTTCGCCCTGGCCGCGACCGTCGGCGGCCGCCTGCTGCCCGGGCACTGGTCCGACGGGGTGCGCTGCCGTTGGGGCGCCGCGACGGCGGGCGCCGGCCTGGTGCTGCTCGCCCTGCTGCCGGGCGGCGTGCCGTCGGCGGTCGTGGCGCTGCCGGTGGTGGGCTACGGACTGGGTCTGCTGCTGCCGGCCAACAACGCCCTGGTGATGCGCCTGATCCCGGCGGAGTGCTCGGCGGTGGGCGGTGGCATGGTCAACATGGTCCGCAGCCTGGGGACGGCCTTCGGCACCGCGCTGCCGGTGCTCGGTGTGCACCTCGCCGGGCCGGTCTCCGGCGGGCGGGCGGTGCTCCTCGTGCTGGTGGCCCTCGCCGGTGCGGCGGCCGTCCTCGGCGGACGCGCCGCCGGGGTGCGGCGGACGTAGGGCCGACGGCCCGTCCACCGCACCCCGGCCACCCGGCTGAACGGTCGCCCGGCAACGCGCGGCCGCGGCGTCGCCGAGCCGGGGTCAGGAGCCCGGCTTGGCGCCGCGCTCCGCGAGCATGTCCGTGATCAGCTTGATCTCGGAGGTCTGCCCGATCACCATCGACTGCGCGAGCCGCTTCTCCGACTCGTTGGACGCCAGGTCGACGTACCCCTGGGCCATCTCCACGCCGCCCTTGTGGTGCTCCAGCATCAGCTGCAGGTAGGCGACCTCGGCCTCGCGCCCGCTGAGCCCGCGCAGCTTCTCCAACTGGGTGTTGGTGGCCATGCCCGGCATCAGCGAACCGTCGTGCGGCGGGTACTCGTGTCCCATCTTCATCCAGGCCATCGGCTTGGCCTGGGAGGACTGCGACAGCCCCCACTGGTCGAGCCAGCCCATCATCATGCCGCGCTGGTTGGCCTGGGTGTTGATGATGTCGAACGCCAGGTTGCGGACGGCGCCGTCGGACGTCCGGTCGCGGACGATGAACGACAGGTCGACGGCCTGCTGGTGGTGGGTCGCCATGTCCCGGGCGAAGCCGGCCTCGGGGGAGTCGGTGGCCGGGGCGGCGGACACCGTGCCGGAGGCACTGGTCCCGCTCGCCACCAGGGCCGGCACGCCCAGGCAGAGCGCCACCGAGGCGGCCAGTGCGGCCGGCCACCACAGCTTGCGGCGGTTCCGGGAGCCGCCCGTCTCCGCGTCCTCGCGCTCCTCGCGCTCACCGTTCACGACGGTGTCCTCCTCGGACGGCCGCAGCCGGGGCGTCCCGGCCCCGGCGCGGCTCACCGCCTTGCGGCGGCTCACTGCGGGCCCGTGCAGGAGGCGCCGGGCTCCTGGGTCTGCTTGCCCTGGACGTACTTGGCGAAGAAGGTGCCGATCCGCGGGTCGCTGGCGCTGTTCACGGTCAGCTGGGTGCCCCAGGCGTTGAGGGTGATGGTGCCGGCCTCGTCCGGGTAGGGGCTCAGCAGCGAGTACGGGGTGGCGGAGACCTTCTCGGACAGGGCCTTGATGTCGTCGGGCGTGGCCTTGGCGTTGTAGGTGACCCAGACGGCGCCGTGCTCCATGGAGTGGACGGCCCGCTCGTTCTCGACCGGCTGGTCGTAGACGTGGCCCATGCAGTCCAGCCAGACCGGGTTGTGGTCGCCGCCGACCGGCGGGGTCTGCGGGTAGGTGACCTTCGTCTGGACGTGGTTGCGGCTCAGGTTGTCGAAGGTCTGCACGCCGTCGATGGTCGCGTTGGCGGCGGCCTCGGCGGCGGCGCGCTTGGCGTTCTTCTTGTTGTTGGCGTCGACCACGATCCAGCTGCCGGTGGCGATCGCGCCGATCACCAGCACACCGGCGATCGACCCGGCGATCACCTTGTTGCGGCGGTCCCGGCGCTGCTCCTCGGCGCGGAGCTCGGCGATCCGGGCGCGGCGGTCGAGACCGGCCTGCTTCCCGGAGGGCTTGTTCGACTTGCTGGACTGCTTGGAGGCGGAACCCATCGGAGATGTCCTTGTCCCCGTCGTGCGCTCAGGGCACGACGGCATGAGAGGTGGCAGAAGGCGCGGAGCCGTCGGCCCGTCCGTGACTGCGGGCGGGGCCGGCGGTGGGTTCCGCTCAGGACCGCTGGATCTGCAGTTCGTGCAGGTCGGGGGCGAGGAGGTGCGCGGCCGGGGCGCTCACCGGCACGCTCGGCGGCAGGGCGCCGAGGGTGACCAGCCGGGGCAGCGCGGCGGGCACGGGCTGCGGGGGCGCGTTCGGCAGCTGCGACTCCTGCGCGCAGTACGGGTGGCGGGAGCACCCGTTGCCGCGCCGGGGGAGGTCGTCGACGGCCGAGCACAGGGCGTGGTCCGGGCCGTCCCCGTCCTGCCACGCCGAGTTGTGGCCGTGCGGGGCGCGGTGCGCCTGCCGATCGGCCCGGTCCGGTGCGGCAACGGGTACGGCCGAGGGTGCGGCTGCTCCGGTCCGGGCCGCCGTCCTGTCCGGCGCCGTGTCCGACGTCCTGTCCGGCGTCGAGTCCGACCCGCCGTTCGCCGTGGCGGCCCGGTCCGGTGCGGGCGGCCCGGGAAGCGGGGCGAGCACGGCACCGGCCGCCTCGGGGGTGACCGCCCGGGCGTTGCCCGCGCAGGGCACTACGGTCAGCAGTCCGACCAGCAGCAGGGACCACAGAGCGCCCACCGGGCGGCCCGCGACAGCGGCCCTCCCCGGCCGGGGTGCTCTGGGCGCCGACGCGGTCATGCGCACATATTAATCAGCCGAACGAGTGAAGCGATGCCCCTCCGGGGTCCCCACTTTCGAGCTCACCCCACCCGACCAGCCCCGGAGTCCGTACCGCTCGGGGCACTTCCGGCAGAGCGGGACGCAACGGATCCGCCGCGGCCTCCCGGGCGCCCGCGGACCCGCTCCGCCCACTCGTCCTGACATCCCCCCATCGGTGCGGAGTTGTCCCCGAAACCCGGACAGCGTCGTTGTGCACGGGGAGAATGACGTCGAGTCCGGGACGCTCCCCGGCCCTCGACCGCCGGCCCGGACGGGCCCCGGGAGGGTCGGCGGGCGGCCCGCTCGGCAGAGCCCCCGCGCCCCGCCGGGGGACGGCAAACAGGACCAGGAGCCGCCAGATGACCAACCAGGGCGCAACCGCGCGGCACCGGCCGGATGACGGCTGGTGGGACGCGGTGTACGAGGGGCCGGCGGGCACCCTCCCGGACACCCCGGGCGCCGTGGCGGGGGAGGGCAGCGTGGACGACTGGTTCGCGACCGCGGCCGGGATGATCGGCGCCCAGCGCGGTCCGGCCGAGGCGGAGCCGGTCGAGCCGGAGCCGGTCGAGCCGGTGGCGGAACCGGTGCGGGATCGGGTGACGCCGGCGGCGGAGGCGGCGCCCGAGCCGGTCCGGGCGGCCGAGCCGCCGAGCGTGACCGGGGAACGGGGCGTCAGCGGCTCGGCGAACGCCACCGCCGCGCCCGACCCGGGCCCGGCCGTGAGCGCGACCGCGTCGGCGAAGCCGAGGCGGCCGGAGTGGGCGACCCGGCCGGCAGCGGAGCGGGAGCCCGAGAACCCGTCAGGCGGGACTGTCGGCCGGAATCCCGAGGCGCCCCCCGAGGCGGCCCCCGGGCCCGCCGCACCCGCGGGCGGCGGCGAGGGGGAGCCCAGCCTCGACGACTGGTTCGACACCGCCGTCGGCGTGATCGGCGCACAGCGGACGACCGACGGGGCCGTGACGCCGGTGCCCGCCCCGGTACGGGAGCCGGTGCCGGTCCCCGTCCCGTCGCCTGTTCTGACGCCCGTTCCGACGAACGTTCCGGAACCGATGGGGTCCGACCCGGGGCAGCAGGACACCGCACCACCGCCGGTCGAGCCCGCGCCCGTACGGTCGGCGCCGGCCCGTCCCGTGCCCGCCGAGGCCACCGTCCGCGCTGAGCCTGCCGTGCCCGCCGAGCCTGCCGGGCCTGCCGGGCCCGCGCCGGTCGAGGACGACGGGACGCACCGCTTCCCCGCCCCCTCCTGGGCCGCCGACGCCGCGTCGGCGGCCACGCCTGAGCCCGCCGCCCCCGCTGTTGCCCCCGCCCCCGCCCCCGCTGCCCCTGCCGCCCCCGCCCCCGCCCCCGCTCCCGCTCCCGCTCCCGCCGAGCCCGACACCTCCGATGCCGCCGCCCCCGCCGCCGAGCCCGGAGTCCCCGACCGGCGCGGTCCCCACCGCCCGGCGGATCCCGCCCCGCCCGTCGCGGGCCGCCCCTCGGGCCGCTCCGCGCTCACCCGGACCGATCCGCCCGTCCCGCACGTCGGAGAGCGCCCGCCGACCTACGGGCCCGAGCCGACCGCCGTCCCGGCGGCCGATCCGCACGATCTCGGCGTGATCGTCCCGGACACCGCGCTGGAGGGCGCCCAGTACGGAGCGTCGACCCTGCGCGCGGCCTCGGTGCGGGGTGACTCGGCCCGCTACCGCGGTGAGCCACGCCGGGACGCGCTGCTGGTGACCCGCTTCGGGGACGGTCCGGGCGGTCTGGTGCTGGCCGCGCTCGCCGGGTTCGGCCGGGCCGAGGGGCAGCCCGCGCCGCCGGCCCGGCAGGTGACGGCCGCGACCGCCGAGGCCTGCCGCCAGCTGGCCGCCGCGATCGGCCGCAGTCGCGCCGAGCTGGCCGCCGACCTCCGGGACGGTGCCCGCGACCGGCTGCGCTACGGTCTCCAGCGCCTCGCCACCAGCGCGTCCGCCCCGTTGCGCGCGGTCGCCGGCGGTGCGCACCCCGCGGACGGGTCGCCCGCGGCGCCGGCGCAGGACGGCGAGGGCACCGACCCGGCCCACCCGGGCTCGCTGCACTGCCTGCTGTTCTCGCTCGACCCGGACGCCTCGTACCGGGCGGCCTTCGGGGTCGGCCCCGGTGGGCTCTACCTGCTGCGCTCCGGCCACTGGATCGACGCGTACGCGGCCCGGCTGCTGCACCATCCGGACGGGCGACCGCCGGTCCCCGACCCGTCCGTGCCCGATCCGCGCCCCTTCCGGTTCCGGCTGGTCCCGGCCACGCCCGGCGACATCCTGCTGCTCTGCACGCCCGGTCTGGCCGGGCCGATCGCCGAGGAGCCGGCCGTCGCCCACTTCCTCGCCTCGCACTGGGCCCACCCGCATCCGCCGGGCACGGTGGACTTCCTGCGGCAGGTCCAGGTCCGCGCCAAGGGCTACGCGGACGACCGCACCGCAGCGGCCGTCTGGACGGAGTGAGGGCCGGGCCCGGACCGGCCCGAGGGCCCGGTCGTTCGTTCTTCCGGCCGTTCGGTCGTCGGGGCCGCGCCGGTGACCGGCCCGGTCAGCTCCTGCCGAGCAGGGCGGCCGTACCCGCCGCCGTCTGGGCCAGGGCCTCCACCCGCCTTGCCCCGGGCAGTCCGATCGCGAGCGGCACGGCGAAGCCGTCGAGCAGGGCCCGGATCCGTACGGCGCGGTCGTTCGCCGGCCCGGGCGCGAACACGCCGGCGGCCGTCCCCTCCTCGATCAGGGCGACCAGGTCGGCCTGCCAGGGAGCCTCGATCTCCAGCTGGCCCTGGCGGATCTCCGCGCTGGCCGGCGAGCGTCCCCAGACCTCGACCCAGAGCACCCAGCGCGGATCCCCGGGGCCCTCCGGCAGGTAGAGCCGGGTGTACGCCGAGAGCCGCTCCCACACGTCGTCCTCGGTCCGGGCGAGGGCGGTGCGTCGCCGTTCGCCGAGTTGCTCCTCGCTCCAGCGCAGGGTCTCCAGCAGCAGCTGGTCCTTGCTGCCGAAGTAGTAGAGCAGGTGTCCGGCGCTCATCTGGAGCTGCTTGCCGAGGCCCGCCATGGTCAGCCCGGCGAGCCCGTGCTCGGCGATCGCCGCCCGGGCGACGGCGAACACCTCCTCGCGGGGGCGCGCCGGCCGGCGCGGCCGGGGGTCCGCCATCTGCTGCTCTCCTCCTGAGGGGCCGGGTCGGTCCCTCACGATACGTGGCCGCCGGCGCCGGGCAGGTGGGCGGGAGCCGGGGCGGGGCGGGTGTCGCCGCGTCCGGTTCGGCCGGCCGGTGCGGCGGGTACACCACGGTCGACGGACAACGCGAGGGGGCCGCTGTGCTCACTATGATCATCTTCGTCGCAGTCCTGGGAGTCCTGGTGCTCGGGCTGACCACCTGGCTGGTCGCCCGCGGTGCCGCGTCCGCCGACAGCGTCGACGGCCGGCCGGCCGACGAGCAGCGGACCGCCCGGATCCACGTCGCCCGCTCGACGGACCAGTCGATCGCGACGCACCGCGCCCACGGGCCGACCGCCGACGACCTGGGGAAGTACGACAAGTAGGTATGCAGAGCAGGGCTCACCGCCGCCGCGCGCCGGTCGTGAGCCCCCGGCGCGATCAAGGCGCTTCACCGGACCCGGTACTCGCCTCCCGGCATGAACGCGCCGATATCTGCCACGGAACCCGCACTCGTCCCCCGAGAGGCCAACCGTGACCTGGCTCCGCATCCTCACCGCCGCCGGCATCCTGCTGGGCGCCGCAAGTGTGCTGACGGTCTTCGCGCTCTGCACGTCCGCCACCCGCGGCGAGCGGACGGCGCCGCCCGAGCCCGACACCGAGACGGCCGCCCGCCAGAGCGGACTGATCCCCAGCCCCGAGGACCACGCACCCTGACCGCGACGTCCTGACCGCGACGCCCCGACCGCGACGTCCTGACCGCGACGCCCCGACCGCGACAACGTGCCCGGTCGTCCGCCCGGTCACCCCGGCAGCGCCCGCGCCCGCACTCCGGCCCCCGTCCCCGCCTCGGTCAGGTGCGTCCCAGCGCCCGTTCCACGGCTCGTTCCACCGCGCGCTCCGCCGCGTCGAGGGCGCTCTCCCAGTCGAAGCCCGGCGGCTCGGCCCCGGGCTCCTCGCCCGGCGGCAGGGTCGGCCCGGCCGCGTCCGCCGCCGAGCCCTCCGGGGTCGGCAGCACGAGGACGCCGGCCGCACGCAGGGTGGCCAGGCTGCGGCCGAACTGCGGATGCGCGACCAGCGCACCGTTCACGCACGGCGCCGCGGCCAGCGGAACGCCCTTGCCGATGGCCTCCGACGCGAAGCCGACCACCCAGGAGTCGGTGATGCCGAGCGCCCAGGAGTTCAGCGTGTTGAACGTCGCCGGTGCCAGCAGCACGGCGTTCGGGGCCGGCCACACCTCGGGGTCGCCCGGGCGCCGGTAGCGCTGCTTCACCCGGTGGCCGGTCAGGGCCTCCAGCGCGGGAAGGTCGTCGGCCAGCCAGTCGGCCGCCGTCGCGGTCAGTCCGAGGCAGACCTCCCAGCCCCGTGCCTGCGCGCGCTCGACCGCCCGGCGGACACCCAGAACGGGTTCGGCGGCGGATCCCAGCAGGTGGAGGACACGATCACTCGGCATACGCCCATGCAACCCCGCCCGCCGTCCCCGCGCAAGCGCCCGCCGGAACCGGCGCCGGGCCCTCTCCGAACGGTCGGTCGCGACCGTGTCGCAGGTCGTCCGCCCACCGTGGAAAGCGGCTTGACTGCCCCTCACCACCGCTGCGATCTTGTCGCGAGCCTCGTGACACCGGTCGCGCGGCGGGACGCAACGGGAGGAAGATCAGTGATCACATCGGGGACCTCGGGGGACAGCACGCGGCGTCGGGCCCTGCTCGCAGGCGCCGTCGCGGGGCTGACAGGTGTCGCGATGGCTGCGGGGGCGGCGCCGGCGTCGGCGGCCACCGGCGGGTCGGACTGGTTCGACGTCAAGGCCTACGGCGCGGTCGGCAACGGGACGACCGACGACACGGCGGCGGTCCAGGCCGCGATCACCGCCGCCGCCACGGCCGGCGGCGGCACCGTCTACTTCCCCGGCGGGAAGTACCTGGTGACACCCGCCGGCGGCAATCCGGCGCTGACCGTCGGCGGCAACGGGGTACGGCTGGTCGGCGCGGGCAGCAAGGCCGCGACGCTGGTCAAGGGCGGCAACGGCATCCTGCTGCGGATGTCCGGGACGGGCACCGACCCGAGCGGCGCCTCGCACCGGCGCTACTGCGCCGTCGAGGACCTCGGGTTCAACGGCAACCACCGCACCGGCCTGCTGCTGGAGCTGTACTACAACGACAACTGCTACTTCCGCGACCTCTACATGTCGAGCAACGACGACCTGTGCATCGACGGTGTGGAGTTCTGGGACTCCCGCTTCTACAACCTGGTCGTCGAGTCCTGCACCGGCCCGGCGGGCAGCACCACCCAGCCCAACGTCTGGCTGCGCAACAACTCGGCCACCACCGGCTGGGGTTCCAGCGCCGACAACGTCAACCAGATCCACTTCGTCGGCTGCCGGTTCGAGGCCTTCGGCACCGGCGCGCTCTGGATCACCCAGGGCCCGGTGTCGGGCAACAACCCCAACGGGATCTACATCACGGACTGCAAGTTCGAGACCTCCCAGATGCAGGGCGGCCCGCACCTCAAGATCGACGCGTCCTGCAAGCACGTCTACGCCACCAACATCTACGCGTTCGCGGGCGGATTCGCCGCGGGCTGGTCCACGCCGCAGAACATCATCGCCTGGGCCGGCATGAGCTGCGCACTGGAGAACGTCCTGGTCGCCAACCGCCTGGTCGCGACGGTCAACTCGGGGATCGACCTGTACGCGGGCCCCGGTACCACCGCCGTCCTGCGCAACGTGGTGGGGTCGTACATGACCAACCCCACCGGGAGCCACATCTACTACGAGAGCTCCAGCGCCGGCGACTTCCGGGTGGAGAACAGCTACAGCAACAGCGGCAGCCAGCAGGGCGGCACCATCCCCACCAAGCACCAGCCGAACCCTCCGCTGCGCCTGGTCGCCGGCCCGGTCAGCGACGCCTCCTTCACCCGCACCCCGGCGGACGGGACGCTCGCGGTCGACAGCGTCAACAAGCGCCTCTACGTCCGGGTCGGCGGAGCCTGGACCTGGACCGCGCTCAACCCGTGACGCCGGAGCACCACTTGTCGCCCTGATCACCCCCGGGTCGGGCCGGTGCGGACCCGCTCGCCGGTTGGGCGGGTGGGTCCGCACCGGCCCGGGCGGGCCGGGGCCTGCGAATCGGCGGGCCGGGAGCCGGCGGGCCGGGAGCCGGCGGGCCGGTAGCCGGGATCAGGCGATGGCCCGCCCGTAGGCCGACGCCTGATCGGCCGTCAGCAGGTGCGAGACCCGCACCACGACGGCTCCGTTCCGGAAGATGTAGTCGGGTGCGCGAAGCCCGCCGGTGGTCTGCTGAGCCTGGTCGACGTAGTCCGCCCAGGCCTTCGCGTCCTCGGCGGAGGCGAAGACCTCGACGGTGCCGCCGTAGGAGATGGAGTCGCGCCGACCGGGGGACTCGTCCTCCTTGGCCTTCGGCAGTCCGCTCACCCGGGTGTCGTCGAACGCGGTCTTGCTGACGTACTGGTGCGGTCGTCCGATCTTCCCGTTGGGATCGCTGGTCCCGTCGTACGTGACGGTCGGCTTCACGCTGGGGATCGTCCTGACGAGCTGCTGCGTCACGGCGGCGGCGTCCCGGACCGGTGCCGCCGTGCCGGCGGCGGAGGCGGGCACGGCCTGGCTGTTCACCGCGACCGCCGCAGCCGGCGGCGCCGCGGCGGGCGGGGCGGACGAGCAGGCCGCCGTGGCCGCGAGCAGTGCGGCGACGGGCGGGAGGGTGATGGCGCGGAGGGTGAAGGCACGGAAGGGCATGAGGGTCCCCTGGTGTGGTCGTCGGGGTGCGGAGGAACGGTCCCGGGTGAGGCTCTTCGAGTACGGGGGCGCAGTCGCGCGGCCGTCCCGGATCCGCGGTGGCCCTGGTCGACCGATTTGACGCACCGTCAGATCGGCGTCCGTGGGCGTGGAAGGGGCTCCTCGGCCGGACCGGAGGCAGTGCGCCCGGTCCGGCCGAGGGGCGCGGTGCCGTGCCGGGGTCAGTACGTCGGGCAGAGGCTGGTGTGGACGACGTCGAGGATCCGTGACGCCTTCGCGGCCCCGAAGCCGTCCGGGTGCTTCGAGGAGGTGAAGCGCTGCCCGGTGAGGTCGACCAGCCGCTGGCGGTCGTTGGGCCAGGTGCCGATCGAGGTGCACTGGTCACGGCCGCGACTGACGGCGCGGTCCGGTTTGTTGTCGACGATCTCGGGGTCGATCGCGGTCAGGGCGGCGATGTACCTCGCGGTGGTGGCCGCGTCCGGCACGGGCGGGATGCCACCGGGAACGGAGGCGGGCGCGCCGGGGGTGAGCGGCGCCGCCGCCGACGGTGCTGCGGCGGCCGTCCTGGTGGCCACCGGTGTGACGGCCGCCGGCTCGGCGGCGGGGGCCGCCGGGGTGCCGCTCGCACAAGCGGTCGCACCGAGGGCGAGTACGGCGGTGACGGTGAGACTGGTGAGGGTGGTGGTGCGGGTCTGCATGATCCCCCTTGGGGCGGGTGGTGGGCGAGGGGGACGGTATCGCCCGACCGGCCGCCCGGACGGGCGAGTTGCCGACCCGTGACCGAGCCTTGCTGAAACCGACCCCTGACACCCGGCCGACGTACCGGCCGACCCCGGCTCCGTTCGGCCACCGCCTTCACCCGCGCCGCGCCCTCCCGTTCGACCTTCGCCGCGACCCGTGGAGGACCTGATCGGTACCTCGGACGAGTGGGGCGCGAGCAAACCACCCGCTGCTCTTCGAGCGCGTCGCGAGGTGACGTCGGCGCTCGGGCCCGGGCGGGCCGGAGTTCCCGGAACGCGGACGGCCGGGGTCGAGCCGCCGGGCACTTCCTGGAAGTGCCC
>NZ_JBHUSG010000091.1:0-14387 GCF_042673745.1 Kitasatospora sp. NPDC057015 | reverse complement strand
GCTCCGGCCTGGGGACGGGCGCCGCCGCGCGCGGCGCGTTCGGCGCGGAGCCCGCCACCGGCCGGGCCGGCGGCCCCGCGGGTGCCGCTGGCGGTGCCCACCCCGGCGGCGGCATGGGCGGTAAGGGGGGCGGCGGCAAGGCCGCCGGCAATCGCTTCGTCCGGCCGAGCCGCTTCGGCGGGGCGGACTGGGAGGACGAGGAGGGGACCCTCGCCGACTCCGGCGTGATCGGCCAGGCCAGCCGGGTGGAGGACACCGACCCCCGCTGGCGGCGGATGCGCCGGCGCTGGATCGACGCGGCCCGCGGCGACGAGGCCGGCGCGCCGCCGGCCGCCGCGGAGCCGACGCAGCCGGCCGCCACGGAACACGCCCTGCTCACCCAGCTCGCGAGTGCGGTGCTCGGCACCGGAGCCGCACCCGAGGCGACGGACTCCCCGTCCGCGGCACCGGCGGCATCGACGGCACCGGCCTCGGCGGCTGCCGCCGGGACGGCCCCGGCCGGACCTGACGACGCCTACCTCGACCGGGCCCGCGCGGTCGCGGCCCGCCGCGGCCGGCCCGACGAGGAGGCGCTGCCCGACCCGGCGGAGCACCGCGAGGACACCCGCGGCCGGGCGGCCGACGCGCCGTCCACCCCGCGGCCGACGTCCGCGGTCGCCGCGTCCGCGTCCTCGCCCGCGGCAGCCGCCGAGGCCGGTAAGCCGGCCCCGCTCCGGGAGGAGGGCGGCTACCAGGTGCCCAGCCCCTTCCTGCGCACCGCGCTCGCCAGGCTCGCCGCCACCGGGGCGCTTGAGCCCGGATCCGGCGGCGGCGCTCGACCGGCCGCCCAGCCCTGAGGCCCCGACCGGTCCGAGGCCATGGCCGGCATCGCCCTGCGCCTCGGGCCCTGACCGGGCGGCCCGCCGCCCGGTGATCCACCCCACGTACGACCGATGTCCCCCGTCACCTCCGTACCCGCCCGCACCGTGCCGGTCCTCCGACCGCCACCCGTACCGACCCGGACTGGAACCGCCATGGATGAGCAGCTAGGCACCGAGCAGGCCCGGACGAAGCGGTTGGCCGGGAGCGAGCCGGGCGCCGGTGGCGGGGGAGCGGGGTTCCAGGTCGACCCGGAGCTCTACCTGGCCGCGGTCAGCCCCGTGCTGGCCGCCTCGGACCAACTCGCCCAGCTGGTCAACGGACTGACGGCCTTCCTGGACCACACCCACAGCACCGCCCCCTGGGGCAACGACGAGTCGGGCAAGCACTTCGCCGAGGGCGACAAGGGCTACCTGAAGTACAGCACCGAGACCCTGAAGGGCCTCAAGGGCATGCCGGACGCCGTGCGCTACATCGCCGACGGGCTGAAGGCGATGGCCGAGAACTACCGCGCCACCGAGGACTCCACCGCCGGCGTGCTCCGCGACGACGAGGACGATTCCATCGGCGTACCGCAGGTCCCGGGCTACTCGCCGGCCGCCGTCGACCCGACCGTCCCTTCCGCGGCCATGTACGGATCCGCGGCGGGCCGCCCGCACACCACCGGAAGGGCCTGATCCGATGGCAGTCGAGTTGCCCGAGCCCCTCCAGTGGGTGCTGCTCCTCCTGGCCGGCACCCGCTGGCCGGAGGCCGACGAGGACATGCTGCGTGACATGGCCGAGCGCTGGCGCAACGGCGCCGAGTCGCTGGAGGAGGCCGGGAAGGCCGCCGACAGCGCGCTGAAGCGCGCGTTGGACGGCCAACAGGGCACCGCCGCGCAGGCGTTGGCCGAGCACTGGGCACAGTTCACCACCGGGAAGGGCACCGAGGCCGATCCCGGATACTTCCCCGGACTCGTCCAGGCCTGCAAGGGCATGGGCGACATGCTGGAGTCGATGGCCAACTCGGCCGAGACCGCGAAGATCCAGATCGTGGCACAACTCGGCATCCTGGCCTTCGAGATCGCCACCGCCGAGGCCGAGGCGCCGTTCACGGCCGGCATCTCGCTCGCCCAGATCCCGATCGCCGTCGGCGTCAGCCGCACGGTGATCCAGCAGGTCCTGAAGAAACTGCTCACCGAGGCACTGGAGTTCGCCGCCAAGCAGGCGATCCAGATGGGTGCGATCAACCTGATGGCCCAGAGCATCGAGCTGATGGAGGGCCACCGTTCGAGCATCGACATGAAGGAGGTCGGGCAGAACGCGCTGGGTGGCGCCGTGGCCGGCGCCAGCGGTCACCTCATCGGCAAGGGCCTGAGCGGCGCGGGTTCGAAGCTCGGGCTGGCCAACGCGATGGAGACCACCGTCGGCAAGATGGTGCACGGCGGCGCGGTCGGCGTCGGCGCGGACGTCTCCACCCAGTTGATCACCACCGGCAAGGTCGACGGCGGCAGCCTGCTCGGCTCCGGGCTCAGCGGCGGGGCCGGAGCGGGGCTGCACGCCGGCGCGTCCGCGGTGAAGGGCCACTTCAACGCCCCCGCGGCCCCGCCCTCGCACGGCAGCCTGCCGTCCGGCGGCGCCGGGTCCGGTACCGGTACCGGTGGCTCGGGTGCTCCCGCGTCCCACTCCGCGGCCGGTTCCGGGACCTCCGCCGGGCCGTCGGTCACCTCCTCGTCGGGCGGGTCTTCGGCCGGCACCGCGACTTCGGGTAGCGCTGGTTCGGGCAACGCTGGTTCGGGTGCCGCTGGTTCGGGTGCCGGGACCTCCGGCGCCGCGACTTCGGCTGCCGCTTCCTCGGGGGGTGCGCGCGGGACGGACGCGCCCGTCTTCTCCAAGCCGGGAACGGCTGACACCGGCTTCCGCGGCCCCGGTACGGCCACCCACGCCGACAGCGTGCCGGCCGCCGGCACGGTGCACGGCGCGGAGCAGGCATCGGCCGGGGCCGGAACCCCGGGGGCGAAGGGGCTGGTGCCCTTCGGCTCGGACCGCCCCGCCGCCCCGGCCCCCGCCGCGCACACCACGGGCTCGGACGGCCCGGCCGTCCACAGTGGCGCCCCCGCCGACCCGGCGGCGCCCAGCCGGGTCACGGCCGCGTCCACGCCGGCCGCCGAGCCGGCGCCCGCCGTGCACACGGGCGGCGAGGCCCGTCCCGCCACCCCGGACGCCGCTCCCCAGCCCACCCGGACCTCGCCCGAGGGAACTCCGCAGCACAGCACGAGCGCGCACCCCGGGGAGGTGCCGTCCGCGCGCGCAGAGGCGCCGTCCGCGGTGCACACCGAGGCACCGCCCGCTCAGGCGGGGGCCCGGGCGGCCGAGCATCAGCCCGTCCAACCGCTCGCGGAACGCGCGCCCGCTGCGGCGGCGCACGAACCCATCGCACGCCAGGGGGACCAGCCGCTCGCGGACCGGTCGCCCGTCGCGTCGCGCGAGCCGTCGCCGGTGGTGCCGCACGAGCCGTCGCCCGTCGCGTCGCGTGAGCCTGCGCCGGCCGTGCACGAGCCGGTCGCGGCGCGCGAGCCCGCTGCGCCTGTACGAGAGCCTGCTCCGGCCGTGCACGAGCCGGTCGCCGCGCCGCGTTCGGCCGCGGCCGGGGAGCCCGGGCCGGCCGCCGTGCCTCGTACCACCGCCCCCGAGCAGTTGGCCTCGGTGCCGCAGCAGGGCGGCCACGCCGGCGCGGAACCTCGGGTCGACCCGGTCGCGCAGGCGACCGCGCACGCCGGGGCGGGAGCGACCGGCACCAACGTCCAACCGCCGAGGCCCGCGGGCCCGGCCGAGCCGGTCGCCCCGACGCCTCGCGAACCCGAGGGCGTGACCAGCCGGCTGGACACGGCGGGTGTCCCGTCCGCTCCGCCGATGGCCGCGGTCCGCTTCGGAGGCGGGGAGTCCGGGACGCGCTCCGCGGACCCGGTACCGCCGCCGCCCCCCGCTGACGGCGCGGTGAGCCCGGCCGCGTCGGCGGCGCCCGGCGCGGGCGGCACCCACGTGCCCGCGCAGGGGAGCGGCGCCCCGGCCCCGGCGCCCCGGTCCACCGCCCCGAACCCGGCGCCCACGGCCGGTCCTGCGGCCGGTGGCGCCGGACAGCCGCGCCCGCACGCCGACGGCGGGGTGGCCGGCGGGTTCAACCGTCCGCTGCGCCCGCGGGACGCGGAGACGATCCACCAGACCGAGCGGGACCGGCGGCAGGCCGAACTCGCCGAGTTGCGGCGGTCCAACGACGGCCAGGTCTCCCGCACGGTGGCGGAGCTCGGCCTGGAGCAACGGTTCACCGCGACCCGTCCGCCCGAGTCGGAGCGGCTGATCCGCGAACTCCCGGGGATGTCCGCGCAGGACCGCGCCCAGGCGCTGGACTCGATGCGGCCCGAGTACCGCCGCTGGCTCGCCAAGGACCCGGGGTTCGTGGACGCGCTGCGCGGCTCGCAGACCCCGGCGCAGTTCGCCGACACGGCGGCCCGCCTGATGGTCGACGTGGACGGCCGGACCGAAAGGCCCGTCTCGGCCCGCGCCGAGGCCAGGGCCCAGGCCGCCCGGATGCTCCAGGACCCGGACGTGGCCGCCCGGTTGCTCAAGGCCGGTGCCGGGATGGTCGTCGTCCCCAAGGACGTCTCGATGACCGACGTGAACGCCTTCCACAACCTTCGCGGCACCGCCGCCGAGGGGGCCTCGGGCGGCGGGCGCGGCTGGGACGACGTCCGCGGCTCCGGTGGGCGCCGGGCGGGGGTGACCGAGGAGAACCTGCTCGGTGAGGACACCACGATCGGCGGTGGCGCGCATTACCACGACGGATACTCCACCACCACCCACGAGTTCGCGCACACCATCCACCAGCAGGGCCTGCCGACGGCCGACCGGGCCGCGATCACCGACAGCTACCAGAAGAAGCTCGCCGACCCCGGCGCGACCTGGTCCGACGGACCGCGCCACGACACCCAGGGCAAGCCGGTCGACAACTACGCCTCGCGGGACGAGTTGGAGTACTTCGCCCAGGTCACCAACGCCTATCTCGGCACGAACCACGGCACCGACCCGCACACCGGTCAGCCGCGGAACAACGGGCCCGAGTGGGTACGGGCGAACGAGCCGGACCTGCTGCCGCTGCTGGAGCGTCTCTACGGGCCGGACCCGGGGGCGGTCCACCCGGCGCCGGCGAACCCGGTGACGGCCACCCACGCCGAGAACGAGATGTACCGCGGGTTCCGGGAGTTCATGGCGGGGGTGGATCCGTCCACCACGCCCGCGCCGCACGCGACGTCGGATCCTGCGGCGCCGCACCAGAGCGCTCCGGGCGCGGCCCCGGCCCGGCCGCAGCCCGGCTCCGGTGCCGGTCACACGCCTCCGCCTCCGCCGGAATCCACCACGCGGACGACCGCGGACACCGTGCCGCACCCGGGCGCCGTCGAGCACCCCGGTACGGTCGCGCACCCGGGGGCCGTCGAGCATCCGGGGGCCGTCGAGCATCCGGGAGCCGTGGAGCACCCGGGGGCGGTCACCCACCCGGGGGCCATCGAGCACCCCGGCGCGGTTGCGCACCCCGGCGCCATCGAGCACCCGGGCGCCATCGAGCACCCGGAGTCCGCCCCGCACCCGGACCCGGTCGCGACCGGTGAGCGGCACCCGGTCCCGGAGGGCATGACGCAGCAGCAGACGGTGGAGTCGGAGTTCCGCCTCGGCACGGCGGCGCTGCTGGAACAGACCGTCGTCGACAAGCTCCGCGAGAGCACCCTGGGCCTCCCCGAGGGAGCTCTCGTCCTGGGTGGCGGCGGCGGTGTGGCGGCGGTCCAGCTGCACCGCCCGGTCCAGGACCTGGACATGCGGCTCTCCTTCGGCGACCACGCGGTCACCAACCCCAACGAGGTCCTGCGCTTCCTCGCGGAGGACGTGCTCACCGACGGCCAGGTCGTGCCGGGGCGGCGGACCAACGCCACCACGGTGACCGGGCACTTCGGCGGACTCGACGTCAGCATCACGCTGGCCCCGGTGCACGCCCAGGAGCACGGGATGCACGTGGTGGTGAACGGTGAGACGCACAACGGCGAGACCGTGCCGCTCAAGGTGGTCGCCTCCGGCGACCTGCTGGGCGACAAGATCGCGGCGCTGGCGATGCGCAAGCAGGACGGCAAGGTCGACATGGCGATGCTGCGGGAGAAGCGGCTCCGCGACGCCACGGACGTGCTGAGCCTCCACTCCAGGCTGGGTGACGGCACCCTCGACCAGTTGCGCACCGAGCGCGGTTCGCTGACCCCGGCGATCGGCAAGCTGGCCGACGTGGTCGCCGAAGTCTCGCGACACCGAGGAGATCTGACTGATCATCAGGTCAGGCAGCTGGAGGAGATCTCACAACGTCTCGGCAGCGAGCGGACGGCGCGGGCCCCCAAGGAGCCCAAGAGCGGTGGCAAGCCGACCCCGGAGGAACTGCAGGCACTGCGGGAGGCCAAGCGCGTCAAGGCCGCTGCCGCCGCAGCCGCCAAGGCGGGCGCCACCGGCACTCCCGCGGGCACTCCCGGCACCGCCGCGAGCGCCTCCGCCTCGACCTCGAACCCGACCTCGAACTCGAACTCGACGAGCACGCCCGCACCCGTGACCACGCGCACACCCCCACCCGCGCCCGCGCCGACGGGCACCCCGTCCGGCCGCTCCGACGGTGCGTCGGGGTCGGGGCACCCCGCGCCGCCGCCCCCGCCGCCCGCTCCGGTGGCGTTCCGGCCCGGGCGGGTCTCCCCGAGTACGTACACCCCGCCGCCCCCGCCGCCGCCCTCCTCGGTGTCCGTCGCGTCGGGTGCTCACTCCACGGGGGCGTCCCCGCACACCCAGGTCGGGCACCAGCCGCCGACGCAGCCGCCGCCCGCGCACGATGCGGCCCACGACGCGCCGGCCCACGTCCCGTCGGGCCAGGACGTCCTGCACCACGACGCCCTGAGCCAGGACTCGTTCACCGAGGACGTCGAGATGCGGGCGGCGACCCCGGAGCCCGGCGAGGCGGCCCCGACGGTGGCGCCCGCGCCTCCCGCGGAGCGGCGGCCGCTGCCGGTGGCCGTCCAGACCGTGGTCGTCGGCGACCCCGGGCGCCGGCTGGGCGGGCACGAGGTCTGGCTCGGCGAGGTGCACGTGTCCAACGACCGGCCGATGACCCGGTTCGGCACGGACCAGCGCTCGCACACCGTGCCCTGGGGGCTCACCCGGAAGGCCGCGAGCGGCCTCGCGGGCCGCAGCGCGGATTCCGTCTGGCGTGAACTCAAGGCGGAGATCGTGGAGTTCGGGAAGTTCCCGCCGACCGGCAAGGGCGTGGGGCCGAAGGACGAGGCGATGGTCCAGGCCCGCTGGGACGACATCGTCCGCCGGCTCGACGCCCTGCCCCAGAACCCGCCGCCCGGGCAGTCCCTCCAGGACTGGCACCGGAACCTGGGGGATCTGGTCTCCGGCTACGTCGAGATGTCCCAGATCACCTCGTTCGCCTCCTTCGCGGACGGCCTGGCCGTCGGCCACGGTGAGGCGCACGTGCTGGAGAGCCTGAACGCCTTCCAGCACCACGGCGGCAGGGCCCCGGAGACGAGCCAGGTGGTCGGGACCCTGCTGGACATCAAGGACAGCGGCTCGCTCACCGCCAAGGACGCGGTCGCCGCCAAGGAGCACCTGATCAAGAGCCTGCACCGGGCCTTCCCGGACTACATGACCCATGACCGGCGGGAGGAGATCCGCCTGGGGCTCGGCCTGGAGCACCCGACAGCGGTGCACGAGCCGGGCACGCTGCCGCCGGGAGCGGAGCCGTTCCGGCGCTACGGCACCACGTCCGACCTGGTCTCGGACGTCTCGCTGGACCACGACCGGATCAGCCGGATCATGCTCAGCGAGCAGTCCCGTCCGGACACCCAGTTCGGCGCCGCCCAGTACTCGCACGCGGCGTCCTGGTCGCTGATGCGCGCCGCACTGCTCTCCTTCGAGGGCGGGAGCCACCGGGAGCTGGAGCACTGGTTGGGCGAGCGGTTCGACGACATGCACGCGCTGGACACCCTGGACGCCCCGACCAGGGCGGCCGTCGACCACGCCCGCCACGAGCTGGCCACCCTCGACGATCCCGGTGGCCACCCGCGCGCCGCCCGGGTCGGTGACCTGGTGGGCATCTTCGTCGGCGCCCACCAGAAGCTCACCCACACCACCTTCGTGGACGGGCTGCAGCTGGGGCAGGCCACCAGCAGCGGTGAGCTGGACCTCGTCCTGATCGGCGGCGACCGGCACGACGCGGTGGTGGCCAGCCACTTCGACGGCGCCGCGCCCTTCACCATGAGGGGTGAGGCCCTGGACCGGGCCTACCGGGGCTGGGGGCACCTGGCCGGAACGCTCGGCGAGGTGGGCCCGAGCACCGTGGAGAAGCTGGCGGCCCGTTCGTTCACCGACAAGAACATGGCCCAGCTGGTGAACGCCGGCCCGGGCAACCCGCTGAACACCCAGACCGCGCAGAAGTACCTGACCGGGCTGGCCGAGTGGGACCGGGCGGTCACCACGGTCTTCCCCGAGCACGGCGCGGACGCGGTCGCCGAGGTCTGGGGGCAGGTGCGGGAGTCGTTCACCCTGGACCGTTTCGGGGTGCCGCTCCCGGAGCACCGGTCCCGCCTGCAGGGCTGGTTCGACGAGGTCCGGGCGGCCGAGCACCCCACCGAGGCGGCCGGCGCCCTGGCCGCCCTGGCCAAGTACTACGAGGTGGCCGGGAGCGGTACCAGCCGCTCGTCCACCAGGGCCGCACTGCACACCGCCATCGGGGCCGCCCTGGCCGCGGCCGCCGTCCAGCCCGCGCCGGCGCCGGCGCAGGTCAAGCGCAAGGCCGAGGAGGAGGCGCTTGTCGGCGGAGTGAAGCGGTTGCACCTGGACGACGAGGAGGCGTAGCGAGGGGGCCGGATCCGCGGGCGACCCGAGCGGTCGGGTACCCGCGGACCGGGGCCGCCCCGGTCGTACGCCGAGGCTCCGGCGACCACAGGGGTGCCCGGCGCGGGCGCGGCGGAGGCCGCCCGGGGCGCCCCGAGGGTTGTCGGTGCACGACCGTGCTGTTGAATGCCGCCATGACCGAACTGCACGTCCTGCGCGTCTTCTGCGGTCCCGACGGGGGCGGCGGCAACCTGCTGGGCGTCGTGCGCGACGGCGCCGCGGTGCCCGGCGAGCGCGCCAGGCTGGCCCTGACCGCCGAACTCGGCTTCAGCGAGTGCGTCTTCGTCGACGACGTCGCCGACGGCGTGCTGGACATCTACACGCCGGGCCTGCGGATGTCCTTCGCCGGCCACCCCCTGGTCGGAACGGCCTGGCTGCTGCGCACCACCGGCGACGCGCCCGCGGTGCTGCGCCCGCCGGCGGGGGAGGTCGGCTGCCGGTGGGACGGCGGGTTCGACTGGATCCGGGCGTCGGCGCGGTGGGCGGCCGGCCGCGGCACGGGCCGCTACGGGTCGGCGGCGGAGGTGGACGCCCTGCCCGCCCCGCCGCCGGGCAGCGGCTGGTTGTACGCCTGGGCGTGGTCGGACGAGTCGGCGGGCAGGGTGCGGGCCAGGGCGTTCCCCCGCCGCGGCGAGGCCGTCGTGGAGGACGAGGCGACCGGCGCCGCGGCGATCGTGCTCACCGAGCAGCTCGGGCGTCCGCTGGACATCCGGCAGGGGGTCGGTTCGCAGATCCTGACCCGGCCGCTGCCCGGCGGCCTGGTGGAGGTCGGCGGCCGGACGGAGCTCGTGGAGATCCGGCGGGTGTGACGCCCGGCTCGGCGCGAGTCGGCGGGTGTGACGCCCGGCCGTGCCCGAGTCGGTGGGTGTGACGCCCGGCCGTGCCCGGGCCGGCGGCCGATCCGTACCCCGTGCCGGGTCCGGCCGGGGACCTTGTCCCGGCCGACGGGTGACCTTCGGCCCCTGCCGACCGCTCCAGCGTGCCACCAGGCTGGTTATCGGACGCCGGGAGGGGCCGGACACGTGCCACGGGCCACGGGCCCACCCGAGGAGGGCGGAGGCGGGCGTCCCAGCCGACCGACCCGGGAGTACCGCCATGCGGATCAGCCGCCACCTGCCCGACCTCGTCTCGTTAGGCCGCTCTCCGCGGGTGACGATCGGGCTCTGTGCGGCCGGGCTGGCCGTGCCGCTCTCGATCGCGGGGGTGGTCTTCGCGGAGTTCCACAGCAGGAGTACCGACGCCGTCGCCGTGATCCGGCACGACCTGGACCCGGCCTCCGACGCCGCCGAGCACCTCGCCACCGCCGTGAAGGCCCAGAGCGCCGCCCACCGCGGCTACCTGCTGACCGGCGACCCCGCCTACCTGCGGGAGCTGGACGCCGGTACGGCCGAGCTGGCCGAGACCCTGTCGGAGCTGAACCGCCACACCGCGTCCACCCCGGACCTGCACCTCGACCTCGTGCACCTGGAGAACGAGCTCACCGGCTGGCTGGCGAAGGTCCGCCCGCCGGCCCTCGCCCCGGCCGGGCCACCGGCCGGCACCCCGCAGCCGATGTCCCCGGAGGCCGGCACCCCGCCGCTCGCGACCCCGCTGGCGCGGACGCCGGGCGCTGCGAACCCGTACCCCTCATCCCCGCCCACCGCCGGGCCGCCGGTGTCCCCGCCCGCCGCCGGGCCGCGGCCGGTGTCCCCGCAGGACGTCCGTGCCACCGACACCGGCCGCCTGGGCGCCGACACCAGGCGCCTGGCGGAGAAGATCGCCGCCGAGCGGGACCAGGTCCGGGCCGAGGCCTCCTTCCACCAGGACGCGATGCTGGGCCTGGTCACCTCCCTCGCGATCGTCCTCCTGACGCTGGTGGGGCTGCTGGTCGTGCTCGCCTCACGCTGCGTGGCGGCTCCGATCGCGATGCTGGAGCGCCGGGTGGAGGCGGCCTCGCGCGGTGACCTCGCCTGCCCCGCCCGGCTCGCCTCGGGCTGGCTGGGCGGCCTGTCCGCCGAGGTGGACCGGGTACGGGTACGGATGCAGGAACTGCGCTGGGCGGCCCGCCGGGACCGCGAGGCGCTCACCCAGAACGGCGAGGCCGTCCTCGGACTCTCGGACTTCCTCGTCTCGCACACCGGGCCCGGCCGCGGCGTCGACGCGGCCGGCTACCTGGTCGCCGCCGAGGGCCTGATGGCCGGTGACTTCTGGGACATCCTGCCGAGGCCCGACGGCACCACCGCGCTGCTCCAGGGCGACGTCTCCGGGCACGGCGTCCACGCGGGCCTGGTCGCCGCCAGGGCGAAGATCCGGGCGTCCACCGCCCTGAGCATGGGGCACGGCCCGCAGGCGGCGGTCGAGGCGGCCTGGGACGCGCTCGCCGACGAGGACGAGCGGTTCGTCACCCTGGCGATCGCCGTCCTGGACCCGGCGGACGGCATCCTCACCTGGGTGAACGCCGGCCACGAGCCGCCGCTCGTCCGGCGTGCGGACGGCCGGATCGAGTCCCTGGACGCGACCGGCCCGCTGGTCAGCTCCATGATCACCCCCGCCGAACGGCCCTGGGACACCGCGCGGACCAGGCTCGCCCCCGACGACCTGCTGGTCCTGGTGACGGACGGCCTCACCGAGGCCCGCGCCGCCGGCGGCGAGGAGTTCGGCCCGGACCGGGTCCGGCAGACGCTCCACGAGCTCCGGGATCCGGGCGCGCAGGACGCCGTCCGAGCCCTGTACCTGGCGGCCGACCGCCACGGCATCGACTGGCAGCGCGACGACATCACCGTCCTCGCCGCCCGGCTCGCACCCGCCGCGCCCAGCGAGCGATGACCAGGGCTTGCGGTGACCAGGGCTTGTGGTGACCAGGCCTTGCGGTGACCAGGCCTTGCGGTGACCACGGCGCGGCCGAGCAGGCGGGGGCCGGCCCGGGCAGCCCGGCCGGAGCCGACGGGCGGGCCGTGGCCGACCGGCCGCCGGCCGCCGTCCCGCTCTGGGTGAACACGCTTGCCCGGTCCGGCCCGCGGCGGCAAGCATGCAGGAATGCCAGCTCTGCAACGTACCGAGGCCGCCACCCGTGCCCACCTGCTCGACGTGCGCTCGTACTCCGTCGATCTCGACCTCACCCGGGGCGAGAGCCACTACCGCAGTACGACCGTGATCCGGTTCGACTGCACCGAACCCGGCCGGGACTCCTTCGTGGACGTCGACCCGGCCGTGCTGCTGCGCGCCGAACTGAACGGCCGTGCCCTCGATCCGGCCGCCCTGGACGGCAACCGGCTCGCCCTGCCCGCCCTCGCCGCCGAGAACGAACTGCTGGTCGAGGCGGACATGACGTACTCGCGCACCAGCGAGGGCCTGCACCGCTTCACCGACCCGGCGGACGGCGCCGCGTACGTGTACGCCAGCTGCGGGCCCGACCTCGCGCCGCGGATGTTCGCCTGCTTCGACCAGCCCGACCTGAAGGCGCCGTTCACCCTCACCGTCACGGCTCCCGCCGACTGGACGGTGATCGGCAACGGCACCTCGGCCGCGTTCGGTGACGGCCGCTGGGAGATCTCCCCCGTCGGGCCGGTCTCCACCTACCTGGTCACCGTGGTCGGCGGACCGCTGCACGCCGTGCACGCCGAGCACGACGGCATCCCGCTGGGCCTGTACGCGCGGCGCTCGCTCGCCGCCGAGCTGGACCGCGAGGCCGAGGAGCTCTTCGAGGTCACCCGCGCCTCCTTCGACCGGCTGCACGACCTCTTCGAGGAGCGTTACCCCTTCGGCTCGTACGACCAGGCCTTCGTCCCCGAGTTCAACTGGGGGGCGATGGAGAACCCGGGCTGCGTGGTCTTCCGGGACGAGCTGCTGTTCCGCGCCGCACCCACCGAGCCGCAGCGCGAGACGCGCGCCATGATCGTGTGCCACGAGATGGCGCACATGTGGTTCGGCGACCTGGTCACCATGACCTGGTGGGACGACCTCTGGCTGAACGAGTCCTTCGCCGAGATGCTCGGCTACCGCGTCGCCGCCGACTCCACCCGCTTCACCGGCGCCTGGACGTCCTTCTCCGTCAAGCGCAAGGGCTGGGGCTACGACGCCGACCAGCGCGGCTCCACCCACCCGGTGGCCGCCACCGCGATGGGTTCGGTCGCCGAGGCCCTGGTCAACTTCGACGGCATCTCCTACGCCAAGGGTGCCTCGGTGCTCCGTCAACTGGTGCACTGGCTCGGCGACAAGGCCTTCTTCGCGGGCCTCAACACCTACTTCGCCCGGCACCGCTGGGGCAACGCCGAGCTCGCCGACTTCCTGGCCGCGCTGGGCGAGGCCGGCGGCCGGGACGTCGCCGGCTGGGCCGACGCCTGGCTGCGGACCAGCGGTGTCGACACGCTGCGCCTGGAGGTGGAGGCCGACGGCGACACCCTCCGCTCCGTGGTGCTGGTCAACGACGGGACCCGCCCGCACCGGATCCGGGTCGGCGTCTACGAGCGGGCGGGCGAGGCCGTCGTCCTGCGGGAGCGGATCGACGCCGACGTCGCCGCGGGCGGCCGCACCCCGCTGCCCGAGCTGGCGGGCGCGGCCCGACCGGCGCTGCTGCTGCCCAACGAGGGCGACCTCACCTGGGCCCTGATCCGGCTGGACGAGCACTCCGCCGCGACCGTCGCCGCCTCGCTCTCCCGGATCGGGGACGAACTCACCCGCGCCGTCCTGTGGGAGCACGCCCGCGACCTCGTCCGCGCCGGCGAACTGCCCGCGGCCGGCTACCTCGACCTCGTCGCCGCGCACCTGCCGGCCGAGAGCGCGGTCACCATCGTCGAGGCCGTCCTGCGGTTCGCCACCGACCACGTGGTCGCCCGCTACCTCGCTCCCGACCTGCGGCCCGCCGCGCTCCGCCGGCTCGGCGACACCGCCCGGGCCCTGCTGGAGAGCCCCGGGGCGGGGGAGAGCCTGCGGATCGCCGCGCTGCGCGGCGTGGTCGCGACCACCTCGGGGGCGGACCGGCTGGCCGAGCTGGCCGGGTGGCTGGCGGGCCGGGAGGCACCGGCCGCAGTGGCGTTCGAGCAGGACCTGCGCTGGGCGGCCCTGGTCCAGCTGGCCGCGGCCGGCGCCGCGGACGAGGAGCGGATCGCCGCCGAACTCGTCGCCGATCCCACCGACACCGGTGAGCAGGGCGCGGCCCGGGCCCGCGCCGCCCGGCCCGGGCCGGCGGCCAAGGAGCGCGCCTGGCGGGAGCTCTTCACCCCCGACCTGCTCTCCAACCACCTGCTGGCGGCCACCGCCGAGGGCTTCTGGCGCTCCGGGTCGGACGAGCTCCGGGAGGCCTACGTGGAGCGGTACTTCGCGCAGGTGCCGGCGGCCGGCGAGCGGGGCGGCGCGGTCGCCCGGGCACTCGGCCAGTCGCTCTTCCCCGCCGGCTCGGCGCTCCCCGCCACCGTGCGGGCCGCCGAGGCCTGCCTGGCGCGCGAGGACCTGACGCCGACGCTGCGCCGGCTGCTCTCCGACGAGCTGGACGACCTGCGGCGGGCACTCGTCCACCGCGGCTGAGCCCGGCTCAGCCCGGTCGAGCCCGACTCCGGCCGCTCCGCCGGAGCGATCCTCCGAGCGTCGTGCGGCGGCGC
>NZ_JBHUSG010000090.1:0-14687 GCF_042673745.1 Kitasatospora sp. NPDC057015 | reverse complement strand
GCGGCGTGGCCCGCCCCCCCCCCCCCGCCCCCCCGGCCCCCCAGCCCCCGCCGCGCCGCCCCCCCCCTCCCCCCCCCGGGGGGGGCCCCCTACCCCCCCGGTGGCCCCCCACCCGCCTGGGTCGTTCCCCGGCTCCGACCAGGGCTGACCTGCACTTTGCCAAAGCTTCACCATTCGATATTTGACAGAGTGAAGTATCTGCCGTCAAAGTTACTTCAGTTCGTTCACTTTCACCTGCCTGAAGCACCTGCTCGGGCGCACGTACTGGAGGAAGCACCGTGAGTGAGGCACCACAGCCCACCACCGCGGCAGAGAAGCAGAGCAGTGCCCGGGTACTCCCTGCCCTGATCCTGGCGATGCTGGCATTCAGCGTGGTGCAGACCGCGGTCGTCCCGATCCTGCCGTCGCTCGCCAGGGAACTGAACGTCTCCGGGTCCAACATCACCTGGCTGATGACGGCCAACCTGCTCTCGGCCGCCGTCCTCACCCCGCTGCTCGGCCGCTTCGGCGACCTGCGCGGCCGCAAGCCGATGCTGCTGATCTCGCTCACCGGCCTGGTCGCCGGCTCGGCCCTCGCCGTGAGCACGCACTCCTTCACCTGGCTCGTGGTCGCCCGCGTCCTCCAGGGCGCCGGCGGTGGCGTGCTGCCGCTGGCCATCAGCATCGTCCGCGACGAGCTGCCCAAGGAGAAGGTCACCGGCGGCGTCGCGGCGATCAGCGCCTCGATGGGCGTCGGCAGCGGCCTCGGCCTGGTGGCCACCGGCCTGCTGCTGGAGCACTGGAGCTACAAGTCGATCTTCTGGATGGGCCTGGCCTTCGGCCTGATCGCGGTCGCCCTGGTCGCCCTGCGCGTCCCCAAGGACCCGGTCGTCGACACCGAGGGCGGCGCCGACCCGCTCGGGGCCATCACGCTGGCCGGCTGGCTCTCCGCGCTGCTGGTCGCCGTCAGCCAGGGCAACACCTGGGGCTGGACCTCCAACAAGACCCTCGGCCTGTTCGCCGTCGCCGCCGTGGTCGCCCTGATCTGGGGCGTCATCGAGGTCAAGGTCAAGCACCCGCTGGTCGACATGACGATGATGTCGCGCCCCGCCGTCGCCTTCACCAACCTGGCCGGCCTGCTCATCGGCTTCGGCATGTACGGCTCGTTCATGGTGATCAGCAACTTCGCCCAGAGCCCCGAGCGGCTCACCCACTACGGCTTCACCGCGACCGTCCTGCACGCCGGTGTGATGCTGCTGCCCTCCGCCGTCGGCAGCATGGTGGCCGCCCCGCTCGGCGCCGTCCTGATCGCCCGTCGCGGGCCGCGGCTCCCGCTGGTCCTCGGCGGCGTCCTCGGCGGCGTCGCCATGGCCTACCTGGCGCTGCGGCACGGCCACGAGGCCGACCTCTACACCGCCTCCGCCATCTTCGGCCTCGGCATCGGCCTCGCCTTCTCCGCGATGCCGGCCTACATCAACGGCGCCGTGCCGGTCGAGCAGAGCGGCATCGCCAACGGCATGAACGCGGTGCTGCGCACCGTCGGCGGCGCCATCGGCACCGCCGTGATGGCCGCCATCCTGACCGGTGACACCATCCCGCGCCTGCCGATCGCCCTGCCGACCCTGGACGCGTACGAGCACGCCTTCTGGACCGCCGCCGCGGTCTGCCTGATCGCCGGCGCCGTGCCGTTCCTCATCCGCCGGATCAAGCCGGCCGCCCCGGCGGCCGTCCTCTCCGCGGAGCAGACCTCCAGCCCCGTGCTGGTGAAGACCGACGCCTGACGAGGCGTCCTCCCCCGCGCCCAGGGACAGGGCACGGGGGGACCGGGCCACCGGGGATCGACGAGGGCATCGCGATCACCCTCCGGCCCGGCCCGACACGCGGCCCCGCCCGGACACCTCCGGGCGGGGCCGCTCCGTGTTGCCGCGGGCCGCGCCGTGTTCCACCCGGCCCTCCCCCGGGCCGCGCCGCGCGCCCGACCACGGGCTCACCGCCGCCCGGGCGGGTCACTCCCGCCGCAACGGCAGCGGCCGGGCCGGCGCCAGCTCCGGATCGTCCACCAGGAAGGTCCGCACCCGGCCCGGCTCGCTCCACGGCGTCTCGAACCGCACGGTCACCCGGCCGACCCCGCTGCCCTGCACCCACCCGGGCCCGAACCCGGCGTGGGTGACGTCCTGTCCGGGCATCCAGCGCCGGCCCGCCGGCGCCTCCTCCGACGTCTCGACGGACTCCACGCTCCCCTCCCCGTCGGCGTCCGGGCCCTCCTCCCCCGCCGGTTCCCCGTCCTGCTGCTCCGCCAGCTGCCCGGCCCGCTCCAGTTCCAGTTCCCGCTCCTGCGCCGCCTCCCGCACCGCCTGCGCGAAGAGGTCCTCCTGGGTGTAGTCGGCCAGCTGGGAGACACCGACCCCGAGCAGCCGCACCCCGCCCGTGACGTCCACCTGGGCCACCAGCCGGCGCGCCGTGTCGGCGATCACCGTCTCGTCGTCGGTGGGACCGCGCAGCGTCTCGGAGCGGGTCAGCGTGGAGAAGTCGAAACGGCGGACCTTGAGCACCACCGTGCGCCCGGAGCGACCGGCGGCGCGCAGCCGCCCCACACAGCGCGCGGCCAGCACGTCGACCTCGTGCAGGATCCGGTCCCGGTCCGCCAGGTCCACCTCGAAGGTGTCCTCCACCGAGACGGACTTCGCGTCCCGGTCGGGCACCACCGGCCGGTCGTCCAGCCCCAGGGCCATCTGCAGCACCCCCGCGCCGTGCGCCCGCCCGAGCAGCTGCACCAGCTCGGCCTCCCCCGCCTCGGCCAGGTCCGCCACCGTCATCAGCCCGGCCCGGCGCAGCACCTGCTCGGTGGCCGGGCCCACACCCGGCAGCGCCCGGACCGACATCGGGCCCAGCACCGCGCGCTCCCGGCCCGGCGCGACCAGCACCACGCCGTCCGGCTTGGCCTGCTCGGAGGCGATCTTCGCCATCAGCTTGGAGCCGGCGGCGCCCACCGAGGCGGTCAGGCCGGTGCGCCGCCGGATGTCCGCCCGCAGGTCCTCGGCCAGGGCCAGCACCAGCTGCCCGCCGTCGGGGGCCTCGGCCAGGGCCGGGCCGTACGGGCCGGCCGCAAGGTCGACGAAGGCCTCGTCCAGGCTGAGCGGCTCGACCAGCGGGGACAGCTCCCGCAACAGGCCCATCACCAGATCGCTGACCTGCCGGTACGCCTCGAACCGGCCGCTCAGGAAGGCCGCGTTGGGGCAGAGCCGACGCGCCTGGGCCATCGGCATCGCGGAGTGCAGCCCGAACTTGCGGGCCTCGTACGAGGCGGTGGAGACCACGCCCCGGCCGCCGAGACCGCCCACCACCACGGGTTTGCCGCGCAGGCTCGGCTTGGCCGCCTGCTCCACCGAGGCGAAGAAGGCGTCCATGTCGAGGTGGATGATGCTCGGCAGTGACCGCACCTGCCGATCATGCCGCAGGGGTCCGACAATCGGCCGTCGGAGGCGGCGGCACGGCGCGCCCGGGCCTCGGCGCACCGACGCCGACGGTGACGGCAATGGCTCGGCGTTCGGCGGCTCAGCGTTCGGCGGCGGCGTCCGCGAGAGCGCGCACGATCCCCTGCTCGCGCGGGCCGAGCAACGCCGGGTCGGGCCGCAGCGAGGCGTTCAGCGCGGCCTTCCCCGCGCCGGGGATCTCCCGCAGGCCGCCGTAGTACCAGGTGGCGTCGTGCCACTCCTGCACCCCCACCGCGTAGGCGTCGACGCCGGCCGCCTGGCAGAGGGCCAGCGCCCGGCGGACGTGGAACGCCTGGCTGACCAGCACCGCCCGCTCGACGCCGAAGATCCGCCGGGCCCGGGTGCAGGAGTCCCAGGTGTCGAATCCCGCGTAGTCGCCGACCACCCGGATCGCCGGCACGCCGTGCTCGATCAGGTAGCGCCTCATCGCGTCGGTCTCGTCGTAACTGACCCGCCCGTTGTCGCCGGTGACCAGGATCGCCCGGACCTTCTGCCGCTGGTACAGCTCCAGCGCGGCGTCGAGCCGGTGCGCGAGGTACGGGGACGGGGTGCCGTTCTCCAGGCCGGCACCGAACACCACGGCCACCGGGGCCTGCGGCACGCTCTCCACGGTGCGGACCCGGTCCGCCGTGGCCAGCCAGAGCCAGGCGCTCGGTGCCAGCGCCAGCACGCAGCACAGGACGAGCGCCTGGAAGGCCCGGCGCTGCCCGCGGCGCAGCCGCAGCCCGGCCGGCACGCCCCGCACCGCCCACGCCACCCGCGCCACCCGCGCCACCCGCGCCACCCGTCCGAAGCGTCTGACACCCACGGCCCCTCCTTGATCGACTCACCACCGGTGACGACGCGACCGGCCCGGACGGTTCCCCGTCCGGGCCGGTCGGTGTGCGCACCGCGGGCGGCGACGACGTCGTCGCGGGCGAGGCGGTGTCAGGTGATGCGGTGTCAGGAGAAGCGGGGTCAGGTCGGGTAGAGGCCGGTGCCGTCCGCCCGAGGCACGGTCGGACGGCCGGCGGTACGGGACCGGAGGCGCGGTCGGACGGCCGGCGGCGCCGCTCAGCCCGCGCGGTTGCGGCGCTGCGCCAGCTCGTCCGCCGGGTCCTGCCCGACCAGGGTCTCCCCGGTGTCGGTGCGCTCGGCGTGCAGGCGGCCCAGCGAGGACTCCAGCTCCCGCCAGACCGCGCCGACCGCGATGCCGAAGACGCCCTGACCGCCCTTCAGCAGGTCGACCACCTGCTGCGGGGTGCTGCACTCGTAGACCGTGGCACCGTCGCACATCAGGGTCAGGCCGGCCAGGTCGCCGACCTCGGCGGACTGCAGGTGGGTGACGGCCACCCGGATGTTCTGCAGCGACACGCCCGCGTCCAGCAGCCGCTTGACGATCTTCAGGGTCAGGATGTCGCGGAAGCTGTAGAGCCGGTGCGTGCTCGCCGGGTACACCGACCGCACGCTGGGCTCCAGCAGCCCGGTACGGGCCCAGTAGTCCAGTTGGCGGTACGTGATGCCGGCCGCCGCGCAGGCCGTCGGCCCCCGGTAGCCGACCAGGTCGGAGGTCGGGGCGAGTCGCTCGATGTCCGGCTGGCCGCCCTGGACGGCCGGGAAGCGGCCGATCCTCGGTCCGCCCCGGGCCGGTTCGGCGCCGCCGGACTCGGCGGCCCTGGTCTCCCAGGAGTGCTCCACCGTGCTCCGCCCGGTGCGCTGCACATGCACGGAGCACAGGCGGCCACCCACGGCCACGTCATCGCCGGTGCTGGTCATGCCTACCTCCGTCCACTCGTGCTGCGGGCAACCCGGCGGCGGGGTCGTACCCCGCGGCCACTCCTGACGGTAGGCAGTCACCCATGGCCCGTCAACGATCGCCACGCCGGGCACGCCAAACCGCGTCACTCGGGAGAGTGGTTTTTCGTGCCCCCAGTGTGGGTATGTGGACGACTTTTGGCAAAACCCCGACCGCCCTCAGGAAGGACCGGGACAATCGGGCCGACAGGGCGCGGACGACGCCGCGGGTGTCGGCCGCGGGTCGCGGCGGGTGCGACGGCCCGGTCGCGGACGGCGACGGCAGCGGGTGTCGGGCGACGGGCCGGGGGGTGCCGGGCGGACGGGCCGGGGGGTGCCGGGCGGACGAGCCGGGGTGATGACGGCCGAGCGCGGACCAGGACAGACGAGCCGGACGGGCCCGGCCGACGGCGCGGGCGGTCCGAGCGAGCGGGCCTACTGCTGGCCGCCGCCGAAGTCCTCGGGCGAGACCTGGTCGAGGAACTCGCGGAACTTCTCGACCTCGTCCTCCTGCTCGTCCGGGATCGCGATGCCCGCCTCGGCGAGCACCTCCTCGCTCCCGTAGATCGGCGTACCGGTCCGCAGCGCGAGCGCTATCGCGTCGGACGGGCGGGCGCTGACCTCCACGCCGCCGGTGAACACCAGCTCGGCGTAGAAGACGCCCTCGCGGAGATCGGTGATCCTTACCTCGGTGAGCTGCTGGCCCAGGGCCTCCAGCACGTCCTTGAAGAGGTCGTGCGTGAGCGGGCGCACCGGCGTCATGCCCTGCTGGGCGAAGGCGATCGCGGTCGCCTCACCCGGACCGATCCAGATCGGCAGGTAGCGGTCGCCCCCGACCTCGCGCAGCAGCACGATCGGCTGGTTCGACGGCATCTCCACCCGGACACCCACGACGTCGAGCTCATTCACAGTGGCAACCCTATGGCCCACACCCCGGATATGAAAGCGCAACCAGGACCGGGCTGGTCACAGGGGTGCGGCCGGACCACCGTACGGGCCCGCCGGGGCCGGGACAGGCCCTAGGTGCGGGACCGCATGCCGGCCTGGACCATCGCCGCGTGCAGCCGTACCGACAGGGTCGCGAGATCGCGCGCGGTGGCCTCGGCGTGCGCCCGGGTCTGCGGGTTGCGGTGCCGGCGCAGCGGGGCGACCACCTGGTCGACCAGGGCCACCTCACGGTCCGCGGCCGCCTTCATGGCCCGCAGGTGGCGCGGCTCCAGACCGTACCGGCCCAGTTCCGCCACCAGCCTGGCCACCTGGAGCGCCTCGCCGTCGTACCCGCCGTCCGGGCCGGGCAGCACCAGGCCGTAGGCCTCCCACTCGGCCAGCTCGCGCTCGCCCGCGTCGGCGGCCGCCAGCAGCTCCGCCCGGCCGAGCCGGACTCCGGGGGCCGCGCCCGAGGCGGCGACCAGCTCGCGGTCCGCCTCCTCCATCGGGCCCGGACGGGCCTCGGGCGCGGGCAGCGCGGGCGGCGCCTCCCCGCGCTCGATGGCGTCCAAGTGCTCGCGGATCACTCTCAGCGGCAGGTAGTGGTCGCGCTGCATCCGCAGCACGTACGCCAGTCGCTCGACGTCGGCCGGGCTGAACTTGCGGTACCCCGAGGGGGTGCGCTGCGGCTCCACCAGGCCCTCGGCCTCCAGGAACCTGATCTTGGAGATGGTGACCTCGGGGAAGTCGTCCCGGAGGAAGGCCAGCACCGCGCCGATGCTCAGTAGTTCGTCACCGCGCCGCCGCGGGTCGCCGGGTCGGTGGAGGCTGCGGCCGTGCTGCCTGGGGGCCGCGACCACCCCCCGCACACCCTGCTCCGGCCGCGCCTGCGGCTGGGGCTCCGGCGCCGGGCCGGGGTGCACGGGGGTGGTCGCCCCGAGAGATGTGGGAGGGTTCGCGCTCACTCGGGCTCCTGCCGAAGTCGTGGTCAGTACCCCCGGTGGTGGCTGGCGAAGAACACCAGCCGGTACTTGCCGATCTGCACCTCGTCGCCGTTGTTCAGGGACACCTCGTCGATCCGCTCCCGGTTGACGTAGGTGCCGTTGAGGCTGCCGACGTCCGCGACGGTGAAGCCGCCGCCGGGGGTCCGGCGGAACTCGACGTGCTTGCGCGACACCGTGACGTCGTCCAGGAAGATGTCACCCTGCGGGTGGCGGCCGGCCGTGGTCTTGTCCGAGTCGAGCAGGAAGCGGCTGCCGGAGTTCGGGCCGCGCTGCACGATCAGCAGGGCGGAGCCCGGCGGCAGGGCGTCGATCGCCGACAGCACCTCGGGCGAGAGCGCGGGCTGGGTGCCCGTGCCGGCCTGGGTGGCGTTGGGGTCGTAGGACTCCAGGCCGGAGATGGAGATGGTCGAGGTGGTCTCCGCGGCACCCTCGGGGAGCAGGCCGCCGCGCAGCGCGGTACCGCAGTTGGAACAGAAGCGGGCCGCGACGGGGTTCTGGTTCCCGCACCTGGGGCACGGAGTGGGGCCACCCATGTTCACAGCCTCCTGGCGCGGCACACCCGACGGGTCGTGCCCGGCGTAGGGATCCGGTGCAAACCCTCCACCCGAGGTTGAGGGTCCTGTCGGGAAACCTATGCGCGGCGCGCCGGAAGGGTCAACAGGCGCGCCGTAGCCCGCCTGATTCCCTCCCTGCTGGCCTCCGGCGCCGTCCCGGAAGAGCGGCCGGTCCACCGCGTACTCGACTCCCTCGGGAGCGGAGCGCATGCCCGGCAGCGCGGGCTCTTCGTCGGCCCGGCGGTGGCGCGCGGTGGGCGCCTCGACGGCCGCTGCGCTGCGGTTGTTGCGGCCGAACAACTTCGAGAAGAAACTCACGGGCGAATCCCCTTGCGTGTGACAGACCCGCCCGCGGGGCAGGGTGAGAACCTCGGACAGGCTGCGAGCCCGGTGGAATACCGGGCCGACGGGAGTGGTGCTCCTACAGAAAGCGGTACGGACCAGTGTCTCTGACGGCCTCGCGGCGGCTGCCGGCGGGGGTTACCCGCAGGTGACGGGCCGTACGACGGGCGCCCCGTCACTTCGCCGCCGGCTTGGCGTACTGCGGCGTGCGGAGCTCGGCGAGCGCGTCGACGACGATCTTCTGCTGCTCGACGATGGTGGCGCGGGCCTGGTGGCTCTCCAGCGTGCGGACCACACCGCCGGGGATGTTCAGCGCGGGCGTCAGGTCCTGCGGGTTCCCGACGACGGTGAACCGGTACGGCTGCGAGACCTTCTTGCCGTCGATCTGCACACCGCCCCCCGTAGCGTCGGTGAAGTAGGTGTTCACCACCACGCGCACGTCGTTGATCTGAATCGCCTCCGCCCCCGCCGCTCTCAGTTCCTGCAGGGTGTCCAGCAGCATATCCGCCTTCACCTGCCCTTGGGGATCATCGACCGTCAGTACGATCCCCGGACCAGTGGCTTTGACGGTCCCGGCCAGGACACCGAGTTCCGTCGACTTCTTCCTGGTCTGTTCCTGGGCCTCCTTGGCCTGGTTGGAGCTGTTCTCCAACTGGGCCATGGACTGCTCCAACTGTGCCTTCTCCTGTTGGAGACGCTGCTGGCGGCTGTCCAGTTCGTCGAGGATGCGGACCAGATCCTCCTGGCGTGCTCCGCGCAGCTGGTTGTGGTCGTTCGTGGAGCGGACCTGGATCGCCAGCGCGAGGCCGAGCGAGAACAGCAGCAGCGCCACCACCAGCTGGCCGCGGGAGAGCCGCGGCGGCCAGAGCGCGGCCCGCAGCCGCTGCCGGCCGCCGACGGCCGCCGACGACGGCTCGACCGGCGGCGCCGGTATCGCCGCGGGCTCCGCGGCTTCAGCCGAATCGGGCTCGGGCTCCTGCTGCGACTGCGACTGTGACTGCGGCTCCGGCTGCGGCTCGGACCCGGTGAACGGCTGCGCGGGCACCGGGGCACCCACGGCGGGGACGGCCCCCGGCTCGACGGAGGTCGCCGGGACCACGGCCACCGGGGTGGCCGTACCGAGGGCGACGGGCAGGTCGGGGGCGACCGCGGCGTCACCGCCGGGCTCGGTCGCGGCAGGCACGAGCGCCTCGGGCACGGGCACGGGCACAACAGGCACGGGTGCGGCGGGGTCCGCGCCGCCCTCGGCCGGGAGCCCGGCCACCGGGCCGGCGCCGGCTTCCAGCACCTCGGCATCCGGCCGGGCCGCGACCGGGCGCCCGGGCCCCGGCGCGGCCGGTACGACGGCCTCCGCGGGTGCGGGCTCGGCGCTGTCCGCACCCGCGGGTGCGGGCGTCGCAGCGGGAGCGGGTGCCGGGGCGGTAGTCGCCGCGGGCACCCCGGGCGTGCTGCCCGACTGCGTCGGGGAGGTGACGGACGGTGCGGCGGCGTCCGCCGTCGCACCGTCCCGCGCGCCCTTCGCCGTCTCGTGCTCTGCCACAACCGCTCCTGCCCGTCCTGCCACCGCCGCTCGTCCCGCCGGCGCTTCCTGGTCCTCGGTCCCCGCCCGGCCGGGCTCAGGCCCGGAAGACATGGCGCCTGATCGCGGCCGCGTTGGAGAAGATCCGGATGCCCAGCACGACCACCACGCCGGTCGACAGCTGGGAGCCGACCCCGAGCTGGTCGCCGAGGAAGACGATCAGCGCGGCGACCACCACGTTGGAGAGGAAGGACACCACGAAGACCTTGTCGTCGAAGATCCCGTCCAGCATCGCCCGGACACCGCCGAACACCGCGTCCAGCGCCGCCACCACCGCGATCGGCAGGTAGGGCACCACGGCGTCCGGCACCTCGGGCTGGACGAAGAGTCCGACGACCACCCCGATCACGAGACCCAGTACGGCAATCACGGTCTAGTTGCTCCTTGTCCCTGCGGAGGGCGACCCGGCGGGCGCGGTGGGCGTGCCGCCGTTCGCTCTGGGCGAGTTGGTGCTGGAGGACTTCGTGCCGGACGGCTTCGTCCCCGACGCGTGCGGGCTCGGCGAGGCCGCCGAGGGGCTCGTGCCCGGAGAGCCGGACGCGCTCGCGGTGGCCGCGGGGGACGAACCGGCCGGCTCCGGCGAGGCCGACGGCGACGGCGGCGCGGAGGGGACGGGCTGGGCGGTCCGGAGGGTCACACCGACGGCGGCCGGGAGGGTCACCCGGCTCTGCACGGAGAGACCGGACTTGATCCCGTAGCTCTCCTGCAGAAGGTGCAGGTAGTGGCCCGCGACCCCGCCCTCGAAGGCCGGACCGAGCTTCGGCCCGTCGCCGACCGCCAGCAGGGTGTACGGCGGCACCAGCGGCCGGTTGTCCACCAGGACGGCCTCACCGGCCGCTCGGATCGCCGACAGCGCGGTGAGCCGCTGCCCGTTGATGGAGACCGCCTCGGCGCCCGCCTGCCAGAGCCCGTTCACGACCAGTTGCAGGTCGCGGTCACGGAGGCGGCCGCTGTTCTCGAACCCGTCGGCCTTGCGGGGATCCACGTTCCCGCCCCCGCTCGTGCCGGCCGCGTCCTCGATCACCAGTCGTATGCCCGGACCGGAGACCTCACCCGTGCCGACGGCGCCGGCCAGGTCGGCGAGACCGCCGTCGCCGGCGGCCTGCAGGGCCTGCTGCTGGGTGCTCTCGACCTTGCGCCGCAGCTCCTGGACCTGCTGCTGCAGGCGGTCCGCCGCCCCCGCGGTGTCGGTCACCCGCCGGACCAGCGCGTCGCGCTCCCTGGCCAGGCCGGGCTGGGCGTCGTGGGCGTTCACCGCCCCCACCGTGAGCACGACCCCCACCAGGGCGAGTCCCAGTCCGAGCGTGGCCAGGCCCCGCCCGGTGACCGGGATCCGACTGGGCCGGCCGTCGCCCCGGGCGGCCGCGGCCTGCGCGTAGCCCTCGTCCAGGCCGTGGTCCATGACACTGGTCAGCAGGGACATCGAGGCGTCGGGGCGACGGTATCGTCCGTCCCTGGCACTCGGCGTCGGCGTCGCTGGCATGCGGACCATCGTCCCACGTCGCCGGAGTGCCCCGACCACGCCCCCTGAGCCCGGAAGTCCGACCGCCCCGCGGATCGTGACCAACCGGACGAAACGCTCCGGGGTGGCACGGCCGAGGCCGTGCCACCCCGGCCGTGACTACCTACCGGCCCCCTCCACGACCGCGGCCCACTCGTCCAGCAGCTGGCTGGTGGCCTCGTCGTCGGGGCCCTCGGCCCACAGGTGCGTGACGGCCTCGGCCGGGTCGGGCAGCACGAGCGTCCAGCGCCCGTCGGCCTCGACCACCCGCACGCCGTCCGTGGTGTCCAGCCGCCGGTTGCCCGCCGCCTCCACCACGGAACGCATCACCATGCCCTTGGCCGCCCACGGGGTCGCGATGTCGCGCCGCTGGATGTGGGCCTGCGGGATCCGGGCGTCGATCTGGCTCAGGGTGAGCTGCGTCCGGGCGACCAGACCCACCAGCCGGACGAAGGCCGCCGCCCCGTCCAGCACGCCGCTGAACTCCGGCACCACGTAGCCGCCGCGGCCGTCGCCGCCGAACACGGTGCCCTCCGCGGAGGCCGCCTTGGCGAGGTCGTCCGGGGTGGTGGTCGTCCAGGTGACCTGGGTGCCGTGGTACGCCGCGACCTGCTCGGCGATCCGCGTGGTGGTCACCGGCAGCGCCACCTGGCCGCTGCGCCGCTCGGCCGCCACCAGGTCGAGCAGCACCAGCAGGGCGCGGTCGTCCTGGATCACCCGGCCGAGCTCGTCCACGAAGGACACCCGCTCGCCGACGGGGTCGAACCGCACCCCGAAGGCCGCCCGGGAGGACGCCACCAGCTCGCCCAGCCGGGCGAGGCCCGCCTTGCGCTCCTCGGCGTCCTCGGTCGGCCGCGACTCGTCCAGTCCGCCGGAGACGGTCAGCGCCTCGACGCCGAGCCGCCCCAGGATGCTCGGGAGCACCAGCGCCGCACTGCCGTGCGCGGTGTCCACCACCACCTTGAGGCCGGCCTCGCGGACGCCCGTGGTGTCGATGGCCCGCAGCAGGTTGCCCGCGTACGAGTCGAAGACGCTGGCCGGGTGCAGCAGGTCGCCGATCTCACCGGGGAACGCCCGGCGGTACTCCTGCCTGGCGTAGACCCGGTCGAGCTTGCGCTGGCCGGCCTGGGAGAGGTCGGCGCCGCGCTCGTCGAAGAACAGGATGTCCAGCGAGTCCGGCACGCCCGGCGTGGTCCGCAGGAAGATGCCGCCGGCGCCGCCCCGGGCCGTGTGCTGCCGGGCCACCGGCATCGGCACGTTCTCCAGGTCGCGGACGTCGATCGCGCTGGTCTGCAGCGCCGAGATCATCGCCCGCTTGAGGGCACGCGCGCCACGCGAGTGGTCACGCGCGATGGTGACGGTCGCCCCCTTCTTCAGGGTCGTCGCGTACGCACCCGCGAGCCGGACGGCCAGCTCCGGCGTGATCTCGACGTTCAGGATGCCCGAGACGCCGCGCACCCCGAAGAGGTGCTCCTGTCCGCGGGACTCCCAGATCACCGAGGTGTTGACGACGGCGCCGGCCTCGATGGTCTTGAACGGGTAGACCCGGACGTTCCCGGCGATGATCGACTCTTCGCCGATCAGGCACTCGTCGCCGATGACCGCGCCGTCCTCGATCCGGGAGGCGCGCATCACGTCGGTGTTCTTGCCGATCACGCAGCCGCGGAGATTGCTCTGCGGACCGATGTACACGTTGTCGTGCACGACGGTCTTGTGCAGGAACGCACCGCGCTTGACGACCACGTTGCTGCCGAGCACCGTGTGCTCGCGCAGCTCCACGCCGGCCTCGACCTTGGCGTAGTCACCGATGTAGAGCGGCCCGCGCAGCACCGCCTCCGGATCGACCTCCGCGCCCTCGGCCACCCAGACCCCGGGGGAGATCTCGAAGCCGTCCAGCTCGACCTCGACCTTGCCCTCCAGGACGTCGGCCTGGGCCTTCTGGTAGCTCTCGTGGGTACCCACGTCCTCCCAGTAGCCCTCGGCGACGTACCCGAAGACCGGCTTGCCCTCCTTGAGCAACTGCGGGAACACGTCGCTCGACCAGTCCACCGACTCGCCGGCGGCGACGTAGTCGAAGACCTCGGGCTCCATCACGTAGATGCCGGTGTTCACCGTGTCGGAGAAGACCTGCCCCCAGGTCGGCTTCTCCAGGAAGCGCTCGACCCGGCCCTCGTCGTCGGTGATCGTGATACCGAATTCCAGGGGATTGGGCACCCGCGTGAGGCAGACCGTGACGAGTGCCCCCTTGCTGCGGTGGAACGCGATCAGCTCGGAGAGGTCGAAGTCGGTGAGAGCGTCACCCGAGATCACCAGGAAGGAATCGTCCTTGAGCGCGTCCTCGGCGTTCTTGACGCTGCCCGCGGTGCCCAGCGGTGTTTCTTCGTTGGCATATGTCAACTGCATACCGAGCTCTTCGCCGTCCCCGAAGTAGTTCTTGACCAAAGAGGCCAGGAACTGGACGGTGACGACGGTGTCGGTGAGGCCGTGCCGCTTCAGCAGCCGAAGCACGTGCTCCATGATCGGCCGGTTGGCCACCGGCAGCAGCGGCTTGGGCATGCTCGAGGTCATCGGGCGGAGTCGAGTGCCCTCGCCCCCTGCCATCACAACGGCTTTCATTACGGGTGCGTCCTCCTTCGCGGTGGTGGACCCTGCGGATCCATCAAACCGTTCCAGAGCTTGTCTACCCGGATGAAATCATCCGACTCACCGTGTCGCTGTGCTAGTTCTCTCGATCGCGTCTCAAACGGGGGACGCGGCTTCCGCCTTCACGATCTGTCGGGCCTGCACGGCATACAGGATGCCAGCCCACCAGTAGAGCGTTGTCCCCCACCAGATGAAGGCCCAGCTGACCACGTTGGCCGGCTCGGCGAGCCAGGTGTCGCCGGTGCCCAGCAGCAGAAGCGGAAAGGCGTACATCAGATTGAAGGTCGCGGCTTTTCCGAGAAAGCTCACCTGCAGCGGACCGTAACCGTGCCGGCTCAGAATCGGCAGCAGGCAGGCGATGAACGCCTCCCGGGCCAGCAGGATCGCCGTCACCCACCAGGGGAGGATGCCGCGCCAGGTCAGTCCGAGCAGCGTGGACAGCACGTAGAGGCGGTCCGCCAGCGGGTCGAGGATCTGCCCGACCCGGCTGATCTGCCCCCACCTGCGGGCCAGCTTGCCGTCGAGGTAGTCGCTGACCCCGCTCAGCATCAGCAGCAGGACGGCCCAGCCGTCGTTGTTAGGCCCGCCGAACACCGGCCAGAGGATGAGCCAGAGGAAGATCGGCACGCCGACCAGCCGGCCCATGCTCAGCAGGTTGGGGATGGTGAGGACGCGATCGGTCTGGACCCGCGTCTCCTGGACCTCCACCCGGGGGCCTCCTGTAAGTTGCGACAGCACTGCACGATGACCCTACAACAAAGAAGCCCCCGTCCGGTTACCCGGCGGGGGCTTCTCTGAATGATTGTTCGGCGGCGTCCTACTCTCCCACAGGGTCCCCCCTGCAGTACCATCGGCGCAATGAGGCTTAGCTTCCGGGTTCGGAATGTAACC